>NZ_JACADQ010000228.1 GCF_016106015.1 Neoroseomonas rubea | reverse complement strand
CGCGGCGGCGTCGCCGCCCGGGGACACGGCGGATCTCCTCGCCCCCGTGCCGGACGCCGCTGAGCCTGGCGACCCGCTCGGCACGCTGATCGCTGCGGGCGGCGCGGACGCGCCGCGGGCCGATATCCCGCCCGCCGACCCTTTCCCGCCCTTCGCCTGCGAGCCCGCCGACCCGCCGGATGCGTCGCGGGCGGATCTCCTCGCACCCGAGCCCGCCGTGCCGCCCGCCCCGGATGGGGGCGGCTGGTGGACGCGCGGCGCCGCACGCCTGCCGCCCATGGTCTGGGCGCTGCCGGCGCTGCCGGCGCCGTCCGATTTCGCCTGCCTGCTGGAAACCCACGCATGACCTGGCGCCTCGCCTCCCATGCCGCCACCCATGCCGGCGCGGTCAGGCCGCGCAACGAGGATGCGCTGCTCGACCGCCCGGATCTCGGTCTCTGGGCCGTGGCCGACGGCGCGGGCGGGCATGGCGCGGGCGATGTCGCCTCGGCGGCCATCATCGCCGCGCTGCAGGTGATCCCGCCCGGGCTGTCGGCGGCGGAACTGCTCGCGCAGGTTCGGCTGCGCCTCGGCGCCGTGCATGCCGAACTGCAGGAGGAAGCGGCGCGGCGCGGGCCCGGGCGCATCCTCGCTTCGACCGTCGTCGTCATGCTCTCCCGCGGGGAGCATTTCGCGATGCTCTGGGCCGGCGATTCGCGCGGCTACCTGCTGCGGCAGGGAATGCTCTCGCGCGTCACGCGCGACCACAGCCTGGTGCAGGAACTGGTGGACCAGGGCACGCTGCGGGAGGAAGAGGCCGAGAGCCACCCGCAGGCGAACGTCATCACGCGCGCGGTCGGTGCGCAGGGGGACCTCGAACTCGACAAGGTCTCGGGCCGGATCGCCGCGGGCGACCGCTTCCTGCTCTGCACCGACGGGCTGTTCAAGACGATGGCCGAGGCCGAGATCACCGCGATGCTCGCCGGCGGCGCGGACGCGGCGGCGATCGTCACCGAGGCGGTCGGCCGCGGCGCGCGGGACAATGTCAGCGCCGTCGGCGTTGACTGCGTCGCGTAGAGCCATATCCGATCAGCCGGAAACGGCTGACCGGATGTCTTGCTCTGGAAGCCATGGAGTCGACGGCACAGGATCCGATCACGCTGATTCGGCGCGATCGGAACGTGCTGTCGCGCCTGCCGGGCCAGGGCCCGGCCGCGTTGCGCATCCGCGGTGCCGCGGCGTTCAGGCGCTATGCGCGCCGATCTTGTAGGTGACGATGTCCTGCACGCCCGACAGGGCGTCGCCCACGTCGGTCGCGCCGAACTCGATCTCCTGATAGAGCAGCTCAATCTGCTCGATCGGCCGATCGCCGCCGGATGACTCGCTGATGCTGGCGATGCGCGCGCCGATCAGCGTCACGGCGAAGTAGACCACCGGCTGGCCCGAGCCTGTGCGCAGCCAGGCGAACTTGACCGGCGTGAGCGTCGTCGCCTGGATCATGGTGAGCCAGACCAGAGCCGATTGCGAATCCGCCAGGCGCGCGACGGTGACATTGCGCAGCTGCGCCCCCAGCACCCGCGTGGTGCGCCCGCTGCCGGCGCCCATGCCGCGATAGGGGCGCGTTCCCCCCCAGCCGAAGCTCAGCAGTTCCATCCAGCCGGAATGGCCGGTGATTTCGGATTCCCCGGTGATCCCGGGCAGCTGCATGAGGACCGACATGGCGCGTCTCCTGCCTGCGGGACCGGCTCAGGGCCGGTTCTGGATGATGGCGACGGCCTGCGCGCCGCGCGCGCTGCCGTCATGGACCCAGGTGATGACCGAGAGCTCGGCGAAGGAGATCGCGTAGCTTTCGGTCGAGCGGTCATCCGCCCCGCCGTCGATCGAGAAGTCGGTGATCCCGGCGTTGACGAGTTCGAGGCGCATGTATTCCTGCGGCGCCTCTCCGTCGCCGGTGCGCAGGAAGATGATGGCCACGCCCTTGTCGTGTTCGCCGAGCAGGGCGTTGCGCAGCAGGCCGGTGGAGGAGCTGTCGGTCTGCTTGGTGATGCGGATCGGCGCCGCGTCGCCGCCTTCCTTGTGCGTCGCGGTGCGCTGGCCGTAGTTCACATGGGCGGCGAACTCGACGGACAGCAGCGACATCCAGCCGCCGCTCGCCGGCGCCTTGGAGATGCGGCCGGGTGTCTGCGCGTCGCCGCGCACGTCGCCGTAGCACATGAAGATCGAGATATCGCCGCTGGACATGGCGGGCACCTTCCGGAGCGGGGGCCTTCAAGCAAGTGCCGCCCGGATCGCTCCGGGCGGCACGGGGTGCCTTGCAGGGCAGGGCGCCGGCCCGGGAGGGGCCGGCGCCAGGCGATCAGAGCTTCGAGGACGTCGCGAGGTCCCAGCCCCAGTTCTCCGGGCTGCCCGTGAAGTCGTCGCCGATCGGGTTGTACTTGATGCTGATCTTGTCGAAGTTGAAGCTCAGGCTCTCCATCGGGCGGCTGTCGGAGCCGCCGGAGGCGCTGAAGCTCATGCCGGAGATGCCCGTGCCGTTCGTCTCGAAGGAGAGGAACTCCTGCGGCTCGCCCGCGCCGGTGCGCAGGAACTTGTAGTCGACCTTCTTGTTCATCTTGCCCGTGCAGGCTTCCGTGAACAGCTTCACCGAGGTGCCGTCGGTCTTCTTCGTGCAGGTGATCTCGCTGATCGAGACCTCGCCGCCCTCACGCGTGGAGGTGCCGCGCGCCGAGGAGATGTGACGGCCGAGGCCGATCTGGAAGCTGTCGACCTCGATGTACTTCTCGAAGCCCTTGATCTTCGTCTCGCCGTCGATGCCTTCGTACTTCACAACGATCGTCATGTGATTTTCCCTTTCCCATCCTGCCCCCGGAAGGTGGCCCGATGCCGCCTTCCGATGGGTGATCCTATACCTCAGCCGCTTGCGCGGCGGAACGTACTCTCATCACTCCGCGTCACCATCCGCTGAAGGATTTCACCGTCATGGCCGCGCGGTGCGAGCGTGCGCGGACGCCGCGCGGAAGCCCGCGGCCGGATGCTGGACGAGGAGGGAAGCGGGGTCTGCACGGTGTTGGCCTGTCGTGGCTCGACACGTCCGCGGCGGCGTTGCGGCGGGCCGGCCTGCGCCGGCCCGCACGCCGTCAGCCGATCTCGTAGCTGAAGTTGCCGTCCTCGCTCATGCCGACGCGGACATGCGCGATCTCGTGGCCTTCGGCCAGGCGCCCGAGGATGCGCGCCGAGAGCTCAGGCAGCACGGTGCGGCTGAGGATGTTGTCGATGTTGCGCGCGCCCGAGGAGACTTCCTTGCAGCGCTCGACGATCGCATCCACCACCGCGTCATCGACCTGCAGCGGCACGCCGTAGGCTTCCTTGAGGCGCTTGCCGATGCTGCGCAGCTTGAGCCCGGTGATCTTCTTGAGGATCTCCGGCGGCAGCGGATAGTAGATCACGACGTTGGTGCGGCCGAGGAAGGCCGGCTTGAAGGACTTGAGCAGGTCCGGCATCAGCGCTTCGCGCAGCTCGTTGGGCTCCGGCGCCATCTCGGGGTCGGCGCAGAGCTTGTCGATCGTGTCGGTACCCGCGTTCGAGGTCATGATGATGACGGTGTTGCGGAAGTCGATGTCGCGACCCTCGCCGTCCTTCATCGCGCCCTTGTCGAAGACCTGGAAGAAGACGTCCTGCACGCCGGGATGCGCCTTCTCCATCTCATCGAGCAGGATGACGGAGTAGGGGCGCCGGCGGACGGCTTCCGTCAGCACGCCGCCTTCGCCGTAGCCGACATAGCCCGGGGGCGAGCCCATCAGGAGCGAGACCTTATGCTCCTCCTTGAACTCGCTCATGTTGATGGTGGTCATGTTCTGCTCGCCGCCATAGAGCAGGTCGGCGACCGCGAGCGCCGTCTCCGTCTTGCCGACGCCCGAGGTGCCGGCCATCAGGAAGACGCCGATCGGCTTGCGCGGGTCGGTCAGCCCGGCGCGCGACGTGCGGATCGCCTGCGCGATCGCGTCCAGCGCATGGTCCTGGCCGACCACGCGCTCCATCAGGTGGTCCTTCAGCTTCAGGACCGTGTGGATTTCGTCCGACACCATCCGGCCGACCGGGATGCCGGTCCAGGTGCCGACCACGTCGGCGACCGCCTGGCCGTCCACCACCGGGAAGACCAGCGGTTCCTCGCCCTGCAGCTTGTGCAGCGCGGCCGAGGTCTCGCCGAGTTCCTTCTTCAGCGCCTCGGTGTCCACCGGTTCGGCGGGCTTGCCGTCGGGGCCGGGCATCGGCACCGCCGCGGCCTCGATCTGGTGGCGCAGGTCGCGCATCTTCGCGACGAGCGCCTTCTCCTCCTCCCAGCGGTTCATCACCTCGCCGAGTTCGGCGGAGACCTTGGCGTGCTCCTGCTCGAGCGCCACGCGGCGCGCCGTGTGGTCGGTGCCGGTCGCTTCCTCGCGCTGGATGGCGGCGAGTTCTGTGTCGATCAGCGACAGGCGGCGCTGGCGGTCTTCGACCGGGGCGGGGATCGCGGCCTGCGACATGCCCACGCGCGCGCATGCGGTATCGAGCAGCGACACGCCCTTGTCCGGAAGCTGCCGTGCCGGGATGTAGCGGGCGGAAAGCTTGACCGCCTGCGTGATCGCCTCATCCAGGATGCGCACGCCGTGGTGCTTTTCGAGCGTGCCGACCAGGCCGCGCAGCATGGCGCAGGCCAGCGGTTCGGACGGTTCCTCGACCTTCACCACCTGGAAGCGGCGGGTCAGGGCGGCGTCCTTCTCGAAGTACTTCTTGTATTCCGCCCAGGTGGTGGCGGCGATGCAGCGCATCTCGCCGCGGGCCAGGGCGGGCTTGAGCAGGTTCGCCGCGTCGTTCTGCCCGGCAGCGCCCCCGGCGCCGATCAGCGTGTGCGCCTCGTCGATGAACATCACGATCGGGGTGGGGGAGGACTTCACCGCGTCGATGACGCCCTTGAGGCGGTTCTCGAACTCGCCCTTCACGCCGGCACCTGCCTGCAGCAGGCCCATGTCGAGCGAATAGAGCTTCACGCCCTTCAGCGCGTCGGGGACGTCGCCGGCCGAGATGCGCAACGCCAGGCCCTCGACCACCGCGGTCTTGCCCACGCCGGCCTCGCCGGTGAGGATCGGGTTGTTCTGCCGCCGGCGCGTCAGGATATCCACCATCTGGCGGATCTCCCCGTCGCGGCCGAGGATCGGGTCGATCTTGCCCGCCTTCGCCTGCGCCACGAGTTCGGTGCAGAACTGGTCGAGCGGCCCGCCCGAGCGCGGCGCCTCGCCCGCCGGGGCGCCGGGGCCGCCGGAGCCGGAGGTGCTCTCGGTGCTGGCTTCCGCCGCTTCCTCGCTGCCCTCGGCCATCTCGCCGAGGTTCCGTCGCACCGCGTCGGCCGGCAGGTTGAGCAGCGACGGCGCGCTTTCCTTGACCGTGCGGCCAAGCGTCTCGTCGTTCAGCAGCGCCGCGAGCAGGTGGCCGGAGCGGATCTTCTGGCTGCCGGATTCAAGGCTCGTCAGCAGCCAGGCCTCGCGCAGCCAGGTGACGATGTCGGGCGAGAGCGCGGGGGCGCGCGCGTTGCCCGTCTTGAAGCGGTCGAGTGCGCGGGTGATCTCGTTGGCGACGCGGCCGGCATCGACGCCGCCCTTGCGCAGCACGGCCGAGACATCGGACCCGGAGGTCTCGACGAGCTTGAGCAGCACGTGCTCGATCTCGACATTGTAGTGGGTGCGCGACAGGGTCAGGCCGGCCGCGGCCTCCAGCTGCCGGCGTGTCAGCGCGTTCATGCGCCCGACGAGGGATTTGAGGTCGATCGCCACCATCTCGGACGCACTCCACGTTGAACGCACGGGCTCGTCATCCACCCGCGGTCGGGACGGTAAGGGGGCGTGCGAAACGAGTCCAGCATGCTAGCGTGGCGCGAGTAGCCGCCGCCGTGTACAGCGTGCGGCGCGTCACAAGGGGGTCCGGATGGGCGCAGGCGTTCTCGATGTCGAAGGCTTGCTCGCGCCGCTGTCCAGCGGCGACGGCGTGGGGGAGGATCTGCGGCCGGACTATTCGCCGACCTCGCTCTATCAGCGCATTCGAACGCAGCGGAACGACGCGCGCGCGGGCGAACGCGCGATCGACGGCGGCGATCCCGACGCCGATCCCGCCGCCGTGCAGGGCGCCTGGCGGGACGTGAAGAAGCTCGGGATCGAATGCCTGGCCTCGAAGGCCAAGGATTTCGAGATCGCGTGCTGGCTGACCGAGGCGCTGGTGCGCCTCGACGGGCTGGCGGGGCTTGCCGACGGCGCCGAGGTGCTGGCCGGTCTCTGCGCGCAGTATTGGGACAACGCCTTCCCGCGGCTGGACGACGAGGACGGGATCGAAGGCCGCGGCGCCCCGCTCGGTGGTCTGTCGGGCGAAGGGGCGGATGGCACCGTGATGGCGCCGATCCGGCGCTTCCCGCTGTTCCGCCGGGGCGACGGCTCGGCCTGCGACTTCTTCCTCTGGCAGCGCGCCGAGGAGACGGCGATGATCGCCGAGGAGGCGCGGCGCGAGGCGCGCTACAAGCAGGGCGTGCCGCAGATGGACGCGCTGGTGAACGAGGCGCGGGCCGATGTCGCCTCGCTCCGCGCGACCGGCGTCGTCGCGCGCACGGCGCTGGCCGCCTGGACCGCGATGGACGAGGCGATCACCGCCCGCTTCGGCGGCGACGCGCCGTCCACGCGGCGGGTGAACGAGGCGCTGTCGGCCATCATCGCCATCGCGGACAAGATCGCCGGCCCGCCGGCCGCGGCGTCGGCGGCCGAGGTGGCCGAGGAAGCGGCCGGCGAGGCGGGTGTGGACGCG
>NZ_JACADQ010000227.1 GCF_016106015.1 Neoroseomonas rubea | reverse complement strand
ACCGACCGCGGCCAGCAGGGCGCCGCGGCTGTCCGTGCGCTTGAAGCCGGCGCTCGCCCCGCCCTGCCGGCTGGCCTGTCGGATATCGGCGGCAGCGGCGGCGGTGCGGCCGGCGTGTCGCAGGGCGGCGGCGGCGGCGGGAGTGGCGGCGGTGCGCGCTGAACCCATGATGACCCGTGAAGTGCCCGACGCCCAGCGCGGCGGGGCGATCACGTCCGCGGACCGCCCGATGCTCATGGTCTTCGTCTCCGACGAGGCGAGCGAGGCTGCGATCCGCGGCGGGCTGGGCGACGTGCTGGGCATGCAGATCCGCCGAGGCACGGTGCGCACGGCGGTGAAGTCGCTCGAGAAGGAAGTGACGCCGCGCATCCTGATCGTCGACATCAGCGGCGTGGAGGATCCCTTCGCCGCGCTCGACGACCTTGCGTCGGTCTGCACGCCGGATGTCCGCGTCCTTGTCGTCGGCGAGCGGACGGAAATCGGCTTCTACCGGGACATTACCCGCAATATCGGCGTTCATGAATACCTGCACAAGCCGCTGACGCGCGACAATGTCGCCAGGCTCTTCGCCCCGCATGTCCAGGGCAGCGGCGATGTCGGCCAGGACCGCGGCGGCCAGGTGACCGTGGTCTGCGGCGTGCATGGCGGCGTCGGCGCGACGACGCTGGCGGTCAATCTCGGCCTGTCGCTCGAGGAAGCGACTCGCAGCCACGTCGCCATCCTCGACCTGCACCTGCGCGGCGGCACGGCGGCGATGATGCTGGGCGCGCGCGTCACCTCGGGCCTGCGCATCGCGCTCGAGGAACCCGAGCGGGTGGACAGCCTCTTTCTCGACCGCGTCGCCGTGCCGATCGGCGAGCGCGTGCGCCTGATCGCGGCCGAGGAGCCGATGGAGGCGGACACCTGCCCGTCCGAGGAAGGCGTGCGCCGCGTGATCGACATGCTGCGGCAGCGCTTCAACCATGTGGTGGTCGACCTGCCGATGCCCCCCGGGCCGGTGGAAAAGATGGTCCTGCAACGGGCACGGCATGTGGTGCTGGTGCTCGGGCCGGATGTCGCGAGCATCCGCGACACCGTCTCGTTGAGGAAGCTGGTGGCCACGACCGGCGCGCCGGGTCGCGTCATGACCGTGCTGAACGGCTCGGGCCGCCGGGGCTACCTGCCCGACAAGCTGGTCGCCGAGGGCATCGGCGCGGCGCCCGAGGTCGTGATCCCGGACCTCCCGCGCCAGTTGCCGCGCGCGGCCAATCTCGGGCGCCCGGCGCTGCGCGACAGCCCGCCCCTGCGGCGCGCGATGTCCCAGCTCACGCAGGAAATCGCGGCCGTGCGCTCGGCGGAGCGGTCCCGCTCGCTGTTCTCGCGACTTTTCGGACGCGGAGGCTGAACCATGCGACCCTTCGGGCGACGGAGCGAGGGCACCTCGCAGCTCCCGGTGCCGATCTCGACCGACGGGATGACGCGGTCGGTCAACATCTCGGCCGCCGATCTCGCGCTGTCCGACAGCGCGGAGCTGTCTCGCCTTCGCACGCTCGTGCTCGAGCGGATCGATCCGGTCGTCGCGGGTGAACTGCCGCCGGCGGCGCTGCGCCAGCAGCTCGATGCGCTGGTGCATGAGCTTGCCAGCCGCGAGCGGATGGAGATCTCGGCGCGCGACCAGTCGCGCATCGCCGAGGAGATCGCGCGCGACATGGTGGGCTACGGCCCGCTCGAGCCGCTGCTCGCCGACGACACCATCAACGACATCATGGTGAACGGCCCCGACAACGTCTTCGTCGAGGTCCGCGGCAAGCTGATCCGCACCAATGTCCGCTTCCGCTCCTCGGCGCAGGTCGCGGCCATCGCGCAGAAGATCGCCGCCACCGTCGGCCGGCGCGTCGATGAATCGAGCCCGCTGTGCGACGCGCGCCTGCTCGACGGCTCGCGCGTCAACATCGTCTTCCCGCCGCTCGCCCTCGACGGGCCGTGCATCTCGATCCGCAAATTCGCCAAGAAGCGCTACGACCTCGGCTCGCTCGCCGCGAACGGGTCGATGTCGGCGCCGGTGCAGCGGATCCTCGAGATCGCGGCGCGCTGCCGGCTGAACGTCGTGATCTCGGGCGGCACGGGCTCGGGCAAGACCACCATGCTCAACGCCATGTCGCGGCTGATCGACCATGGCGAGCGCATCGTCACGATCGAGGACGCGGCCGAACTGCAGCTGCAGCAGCCGCATGTGGTGCGGCTCGAGACCCGGCACGCCAACCTCGAGGGCCGCGGCGAGGTGACGGCGCGGGAGCTCGTGCGCAACGCGCTGCGCATGCGGCCCGACCGCATCATCGTCGGCGAGGTGCGCGGCCCGGAAGCCTTCGACATGCTCCAGGCCATGAACACCGGCCATGACGGGTCCTTCTGCACCGTCCACGCGAACTCGTCTCGCGATGCCCTGACGCGTATCGAGAACATGGTGATGATGGGCCAGGCGACCCTGCCTTCGCGCGCCATCCGCACGCAGATCGCCGCGGCGGTGGACGTCATCGTGCAGATCGAGCGCATGCGCGACGGCGGCCGCCGCGTCTCCCAGGTCAGCGAGATCTGCGGCCTGGAGGGCGATGTCATCACGATGAACGACATCTTCACCTTCCAGTATGAAGGGGAGAACGCGGACGGGCGCCTGCGCGGATCCTGGGTGTCGCCCGGCATGCGCCCGGCCTTCGTCGAGCGGCTCAACTACTTCGGCATGCTCGATCCCTGGATGCGCGCCCTCCAGGACGCCTGAAGATGGACCAGGCCCTTCTTCTCGGCGTCGGCGCCATCCTGACCGTCGCGCTCGTCACGGGCCTCGTGACGCTCGTGAAGACGGGACAGGCGCGCCGGCTGAAGGAGCGGGTCGCGGTGGCCGGCGCGCTCGAGGCGCAGGCCGCGCTCCAGAGCGGGTTGCCCAGCATCCGCCTGCAGACGAACGAGACGCAGCCGCTGGTGCAGCGCTTCCTGCGCCTGCTGCGCTTCAACCCGGACCTGCCGCAGGAACAGCTCATTCCCTGGTGGCTGACGATCCTGCTCGGCGTGATCGTGGGCGTGCTGGGCGGCTACTACATCGGCTTCCTGCTCGGCCGTTCGCTGTCCATACCGATCGGCCTGGTGCTTGGTCTCTTCGCCATCCGCGGGCTGTTCGGCTGGCAGCACCAGCGCTACGTCGAATCGATGTTCGTCCAGATCCCGGATGCGATCGGGATGATGGTCCGCGCGATCCGGGCCGGCCTGCCGGTGGGCGAGGCGATGCGCAGCGTCGCCGCGGAGATGAGTTCCCCGCTGCGCGACGAATTCTCCCGCATGCTGGGCGATGTCGCGGTCGGCCGGCCGGTCGACCAGGCGCTGATGCGGCTCTACAAGCGCACCGAGCTGCCGGAATTCTCGTTCCTCGCGGTCACGCTCGGCCTGCAGTCCCAGACCGGCGGCAACCTCGCCGAGACGCTCGAGAACCTCGCCGACATCGTGCGCAAGCGCGTGGCGCTCTCCAAGCGGGCCAAGGCGCTGGCGGCGGAAGCGCGCATGCAGGCCGGCATCCTGATGGTGCTGCCCTACATCGCGGCGCTGGCCATGTCGCAGATCCAGGACTTCTACATCGAGAACTTCTTCTACAACCCGACCGGGCAGAAGCTTCTGATGATCGGCCTCGGCTTCTCGGTGTTCGGCTACCTTGTGATCCGCTGGATGATCAAGCGCGCGGGATCGGATTGAGGCGATGATCGAACAGCTCCAGGGTTCCGGGCTGCTTGCCGTCCTGGCCGTCGGCGGCGCCGTCTTCTTCGCCATTCTCGCCGCGGTGCTGCTGGCGCGCGGGGCGGAGGACAAGGACATCTCGGGCCGCGTGCGCGGCCTGGTCCGGCCCACGGCCGACCAGCCTTCCGCGACCGGGGAACGCGCCAGCGCGGCGGTCGCGCCCTTCCGTCGCCTGGGCGAGGCGCTGCGCAACACGGCCATCGTGTCCGAGAAGGACATCGGCGACTTCCAGATGGCGATCGCCGCCGCCGGGCTCAATCCGCGCGCCGCGGTGCCGACCTTCATCGGCGTCAAGGCCGTGCTGATGGTGGCGCTGCCGATCCTCGCCTACGCCTATGCCCATGTGACGAACATGGGCGGGCCGCAGACGGCCTTCGTCGTGTTCGGCGGCATCTTCTTCTCGATCTTCGGGCCGAACTTCGTGCTCTCCTACCTGAAGGGGAAGCATCAGGAAAAGCTGCGCAAGGGCCTGCCGGACGCGCTCGACCTCCTCGTCGTCTGCGCCGAGGCGGGGCTCGGGATCGAGACCGCGCTCGACCGCGTGGCGCGTGAGATCGAGAACAACAACCGCCCGCTCGCCATCGCCTTCCTCGTGCTGGTGCAGGAACTGCGCATGCTGCCCGACCGCCGCCAGGCGCTGGAACGCTTCGCGGAACGTTCGGAGTTCGACGGCTTCAAGCGCCTCGGGGGGACGCTGTCGCAGACGCTGAAATACGGCACGCCGCTCGCCCAGGCGCTGCGGGTGCTGGCCGCGGAAATGCGCCAGGACCGCATGCTGCGGATCGAGGAGAAGGCGATCCGCCTCCCCGCCCTCTTGGTGATTCCGCTGATTCTCTTCATCATGCCCGCGGTCTTCATCGCCCTGGTCGGGCCTTCGGTGCTCGAACTCGGCAAGGGCCTCCTCTCAGGCATGGACCAGTGATGCGCAGCCCGTCAGCCCTGCTTCTCGCCCTTGCCCTCGGCGCCTGCGCGACTGGGGACGGGCCGCGCGACCCCGACACCGCCTCCCGCCTGCGCGTCGCCAGCACGGCGGAAGCGCAGGGGCAGATCGACGTGGCGCTGTCCATGTACGGCGCCGCCGCGGCGCGGGACCCGAACAACCCCGAGGTGCAGGCCCGCTTCGCCGGCGCGTTGATGCGCTCGGGCAACATGCGCCAGGCCGAGCAGGTGCTCGCCGCGGCGGTGGAACGCTCACCCAACGCCCGGCCGCTGATGGTCACGCTCGGCCGGCTCCGTCTGCGCAACGGCGCTGCGGGGGAGGCGCTTGGCCTGTTCGACCGCGTGCTGGCCTCCGAACCGCGCAACGTCGATGCGCTCGATGGCCGCGGCGTCGCGCTCGACCTGATGGGCCGCCATCCGGAAGCGCAGGAGGCCTATCGCCGCGCCCAGGCGGTCGAGCCTGACCGGATCTCGGTCGCCAACAATCTCGGCCTGTCGCTGCTGCTCGACGGCCGGCCGGATGAAGCGCGCGCGGTGCTCGAGCCGCTCGCCCGCCGGGCCGACGCGCCGCAGCGCGTCACGGCCAATTACGGCATCTCGCTCGCCGCCACGGGCGACGTCGCCGCGGCGCGCAACGTGCTCGGTGCGGAAGGGGGCGATGTCCAGGCCCTCGGCGAGAGCTTCCGCACGAACCGCCAGGTCATCGAGGTCACGCCCGGCGACGGGCGCAGCTGAACCACGCATGCCCGGCGGCGCGGGGGAGATGCGCTGGCTGACCGGCGCGCGCGTGGCGCTGTTCGGCGGCGCGATCGTCGTCTTCTACCTCGCCGTGCTGTTCGTCGGCACGCTGTTCCGCGCCGACGGGGCCCCGCCCACCGACTTCCTCGCCTTCCATGCCGCCGGGCGGCTCGCGCTCGCCGGTCGGGCGCCGGAGGCGTATGACTGGGATGTGCTCCAGCAGGTCCAGGCCGGCAGCCTTGCCGAAGGGGCGGCGGGGGCACCCTACCTCGCCTGGCTGAACCCGCCGCATTTCTTCTTCCTGGTGATCCCCTTCGCGATGCTGCCCTACGCCTGGGGCTGGCTCGTGTGGGTGCTGGCGACGGGCGCGGTCCATGCAGCCGCAGCCTGGGCGGTGCTGGGGCGGCCGGCCGCGATCCTTGCCGCGCTGGCGGCCCCGCCGGTGCTGCTGACCGCGAGCGTCGGGCAGAACGGGCTGCTGACGGCGGGGCTGATCGGCCTTTCCTTCGCGCTGATGGACCGCCGCCCATGGGCGGCGGGCCTCGCGCTCGGGCTGCTGACGATCAAGCCGCAATTCGGCCTGCTCCTGCCGTTGATCCTGGCGCTGACCGGGCGCTGGCGGGTCTTCGCCGCCGCCGCCGCCGTGGCGCTCGCGGCCATGGCGCTGTCCTGGCTGGCGTTCGGCAGCGCGACCTGGCTTGCCTTTCTGCCTTCGATCGCGGGCAATACTGAGCGGCTGCTCGGCCCGGGGCTCGAGGTCTCGCCCCGCATCCAGTCGGTCTTCGCCTTCGTCGCGCGGCTGACGGGGGAGGACCGCGCGGCCATGCTCGCCCATGGCATGGCGGCGCTGGCGGCGGCGGCGCTGACGCTGCGTCTGTGGCTCCGGCGCCCGGAAGGGCCCGAGGAGGCGCGCGCGGCGGCCGGCATCGCCGCGGCCTACCTGATGACGCCCTATGTCTGGGGCTACGACTCGCCCGCCATCGCGATCGCGGTGCTGTTCCTGGCGCGTGCGGGGATCCGCGACGGCTTCCTGGCCTGGGAAAAGCCGCTCCTGCTGCTGGCCTGCCTCTGGCCTGCCCTGCTCGTCCTCCACCCCTTTCCGCTTGTCATGCCGCTGGCCTGGGGGCTGGTGCTGTGGCTTGCCTGGCGGCGGGACCGGGCCTGGCGGCTCAGCCCGGCGCGGTGCGCGACGATGTCCTGAGGCACATGATGCGCGGCCGCGCCGGCCCCGCCTGCGGCGCGCCGCGCAGCCGCAACTCGACGCTCGGGACGCCGACGATCGGCCGCAGGTTCGGCTCCCGCGCGCCCAGCAGCAGCACGGCGCCGCGGCCGGAGGCGCAAAGCCCCGCCATCTGCGGCCCGGGCA
>NZ_JACADQ010000226.1 GCF_016106015.1 Neoroseomonas rubea | reverse complement strand
CCCCCCCGCCGCCCGCGCTGGCCGCGGTTGCCCCGCCCGCCGAGCCGGAGGCGCCGGCGGCGGAGGCCGCCACGTCGCCGCGCCGGCACGGTTCGGCCCTGCCCATTTGAGAATCGATCGCAACAATCCATTGCGTATCAGTGACTTGTTCGCGGCAGGGGTTCCGGAGTAATCAGCTCGGGTATTCGCTACGGGGAGTGACTCACGGCATGTCCGGAACGGGCACCGTCGAGATGGTGGGGGACCGGCTGACCCATGAGCGGGCGCGGCTTTTCGCGCTGCTGGGGCGGCTGCTCGTGGCCGCCCCCGATGTCTCCCTGCTCAACGCGCTGGCGGGCCTGCGGGGCGATCGCACGCCGCTCGGCGAGGCCTATGCGGGCATGGCGAAGGCCGCCGCCGCGGCCGAGGTGGTCTCGGTCGATCGCGAATACCACGACCTTTTCATCGGTCTCGGGCGCGGCGAGCTGCTGCCCTTCGCCTCCTACTACCTGACCGGCTTCCTGCACGAACGGCCGCTGGCCGAGCTGCGCGGCGACCTCGCCCGGCTCGGGCTCGAGCGCGCCGAAGGCGTGGCGGAGCCGGAGGATCACATCGGCACCGAATGCGAGGTCTATGCCGGGCTGCTCTCGGGCAGCTTCGAAGGCGGGCCCGAGGCGGCCGAGCAGTTCTTCGAGAAGCACCTCCAGCCCTGGGCCGGCAGGTTCTTCGCGGATCTCGAGAAAGCCGAGGCGGGGCGCTTCTATCGCGCCGTCGGTCGTCTCGGGCGTGTGGCGGTGGAGATCGAGCAGGCGGCCCAGGGGCTGCCGGCCTGATCCCCGACGGGGACGGTTGAGGATGAACGAAGGGACGAAGAACATGGCCGAACGCCGTGGTTTCCTGAAGGCGCTGGGATTGGGCGGCGCGGCCGCCGCGGCGGCGGGGGTGGCGGAAGCCGCCGGACCGCTGCGGGCAGACGCGGTGCCCGCGGGCACGGCCCGCAAGGAGAACGAGGCCGACCGGCTCAAGGCGCGCTACCAGGAAAACAGCGCGCATGTGCAGGCCTTCTACCGCACCAACCGCTACGGCGGCTGAGAGAAAAGAAGGGAGCGAAGCCCCATGCTGATCAAGCGTTCCGAAGCGCGCGCCGGGAAGCAGCGCCTCGCCGCGGCCTATCAGGGCCTGTCCTCCGGCGGGCTCGACCGCCGCGCCTTCCTCAAGCAGGCGGGCATCACGGGCGTGGGCCTGGCCGGTCTCGGCGCCATCCCGCTGACCACGGTGCGGCCCGCGCAGGCGGGCCCGATGAACCACCAGCAGCCCGTCACGCGCGTCAAGAACATCTGCACGCATTGCTCGGTCGGCTGCACGGTCACCGCGGAAGTCCAGAACGGCGTCTGGGTCGGGCAGGAACCGGCCTGGGAATCGCCGATCAACCGCGGGACGCATTGCGCCAAGGGCGCGGCGGTGCGCGAGCTGGTGCACGGCGACCGGCGCATCAAGTACCCGATGAAGCTGGTGAACGGGCAATGGACCCGGATGACCTGGGACGCGGCGGTCACCGAGATCGGCGACAAGCTGATGGCGGTGCGCCAGGCCTCGGGGCCTGATTCGGTGTTCTGGCTCGGCAGCGCGAAGTTCTCGAACGAGGGCGCCTACCTGTTCCGCAAGTTCGCGGCCTTCTGGGGCACCAACAACGTCGACCACCAGGCGCGCATCTGCCACTCGACGACGGTCGCGGGCGTGGCGAACACCTGGGGCTACGGCGCGCAGACCAATTCGTACAACGACATCCGCAATTCCAAGACCATGATCATCATGGGCGGGAACCCGGCGGAGGCGCACCCCGTGTCGCTGCAGCACGTGCTGAGCGGCAAGGAGGCGAATCGCGCCAACCTGATCGTCATCGACCCGCGCTTCACGCGCACCGCGGCGCACGCGACCGAATACGTGCGCATCCGGCCGGGCACCGACATCCCGATCATCTGGGGCATGCTCTGGCACATCTTCCAGAACAACTGGGAGGACAAGGAGTTCATCCGCCAGCGCGTCTACGGCATGGACGATGTCCGCGCCGAGGTCGCGAAGTGGACCCCGGCCGAGGTCGAGCGCGTGACCGGCGTGCCGGGCGCGCAGCTGCGCAAGGTCGCGGAGCTGTTCGCGACGCAGAAGCCGGCGACGCTGATCTGGTGCATGGGCGCCACGCAGAAGACCGTCGGCACGGCCAATGTGCGTGCGTACTCGATCCTGCTGCTGGCCACCGGCAACGTCGGCAAGGACGGCACGGGCGCGAACATCTTCCGCGGCCACTGCAACGTTCAGGGCGCCACGGACTTCGGCCTCGATGTCACGACGCTGCCGGCCTATTACGGCCTGGACGCGAATGCGTGGAACCACTGGTCGCGGGTCTGGGGCGTCTCCTACGAGAGTATGGTGGCCCGGTTCGACAGCCGCCAGATGATGGAGATGCCGGGCATCCCCACGACGCGCTACTTCGACGCCGTCACGATGCCGGTGAACGCGCAGACGGGCCTCGCCCAGCGCGACAACTTCAAGGCGATGATGGTCTTCGGCCATGGCGGCAACACCGTCACCCGCATGCCCGAGGCGGTGCGGGGGCTCGAGAAGCTCGACCTGCTGGTGGTTGCGGACCCGCACCCGACCACCTTCGCGGTGCTCGCGAACCGGCGGGAGAACACCTACCTCCTGCCGATCTGCACGCAGTTCGAATGCGACGGCAGCCGCACCGCGTCGAACCGCTCGGTCCAGTGGTGCTCGCAGGTCGTGAAGCCGATCTTCGAGAGCAAGACGGACTACGAGGCGATGTACCGCCTGGCTGGCGCGATCGACGCGGCGGCGGCGCGGCGCAACATGCCCTTCCGCATGCGCGAGGAGATGTTCCGCCCCTATGAGATCCGGGACAACGCCCCGGTGGCGGAAAGCATCCTGCGCGAGATCAACCGCGGCGCCATCAGCACCGGGTACACGGGCCAGTCGCCCGAGCGCCTGAAGCTGCACATGCAGCACCAGGACAAGTTCGACCTGGTGACGCTGCGCGCCAAGGATGACGCGCCGGCGGAGATCCGGGGCGACTTCTACGGCCTGCCCTGGCCCTGCTGGGGCACGCCGGAGATGCGCCACCCGGGCACCCATGTGCTCTACAACACCAACCTGCACGTCAAGGAAGGCGGCGGCACCTTCCGCGCCCGCTTCGGCGTGGAGCGCAACGGCGTGTCGCTGCTGGCGGAAGGGTCCTACTCGAAGGGCTCCGAGCTGACGGACGGCTATCCGGAATTCACCACCGCGGTAATGGCGCGCCTCGGCTGGGATGCGGAGCTGACGGAGGCGGAGAAGGCCTCGATCGCGCGGCAGGGCGGCACGGCCTCCTGGGCCACCGACCTGTCCATGGGCATCATCCGCGTGACCATGGAACACGGCGTGATGGCCTACGGCAACGCCAAGGCGCGGGCGAATGCCTGGAACCTGCCCGACCCCGTGCCGGTGCACCGCGAGCCGATCTACACGCCGCGCACCGACCTGATCGCGCAGTACCCGACGCTGCCCGACCGGCGCGGCTTCCGCCTGCCGCATCTGGGGCAGTCCGTGCAGAACCGTGCGAAGGACCTCGCGCCGAACTTCCCGATCATCCTCTCCTCCGGCCGCCTGGTCGAATACGAGGGCGGCGGCGAGGAGACGCGGTCCAACAAGTGGCTCGCCGAACTGCAGCAGGACATGTTCGTCGAGATCAACCCGCGCGACGCCGCGGCGCGGAACATCCGCGACGGCGCCTGGGTGCTCGTCAACGGTCCCGAGATGCCGCAGGGCAAGGCCGTGCGCATGAAGGCGCTGGTGACGGAACGCGTGGGCCCGGGCGTCGCCTGGATGCCCTTCCACTTCGCCGGATGGTTCATGCAGGAGGACCAGCGATCGAAGTACCCGCAGGGTACGGACCCGATCGTGCTCGGCGAGTCGGTGAACGCCGTCACCACCTATGGCTACGATCCCGTGACCTTCATGCAGGAAACGAAGGTCACCCTCTGCCAGATCCGCGCGGCATAAGGAGGCGCGACGCACATGGCCCGCATGAAGTTCCTCCTCGACGCCGAGCGCTGCATCGAGTGCAACGCCTGCGTCACCGCCTGCAAGAACGAGCACGAGGTGCCCTGGGGCATCAACCGCCGGCGCGTCGTTACGATCAACGACGGCAAGCCGGGCGAGCGCTCGATCTCCATGGCCTGCATGCACTGCACCGACGCGCCCTGCGCGGCGGTGTGCCCGGTGTCCTGCTTCTACACGACGGCCGACGCCATCGTGCTGCACGACAAGGACCTGTGCATCGGCTGCGGCTACTGCTTCTACGCCTGCCCCTTCGGCGCGCCGCAGTATCCGCGCGTCGGCAACTTCGGCAGCCGCGGCAAGATGGACAAGTGCACCTACTGCGCCGGCGGCCCGCAGGCCGACAACACGCAGGCGGAGTACATCCAGTACGGCTCGAACCGCATCGCGGAAGGCAAGCTGCCGCTCTGCGCGGAGATGTGCTCGACCAAGGCGCTGCTGGCCGGCGACGGGCAGGTGATCGCGCAGATCTACCGCGAGCGCGTGCAGAAGCGCGGCTACGGCTCTGGCGCCTGGGGCTGGCGCACCGCCTATCGCGAGACGGTGGCGATCTGATGCGCGCGCTCATCCTCGCCCTCGCCCTGATCCTGGCCGCGCCGATGGCCGGCCAGGCGCAGACCGCGCCGCAGGTCAGCGGCACGCCGACCTCCCCCACCCCGATGATGCCGCCGGTGGCGGACGAGCTCGAGGTGCTGAAGGCGCTGCAGGGCGGCCGCGTCGCCGGCCGCATCACCATCCCGGACCAGCAGGCGGCCAGCCTGATCCAGCCGCAGGGCCGGTCCTGGCGCGACTTCCACAACGTGACGCTCGCCTGGGTCGGCGGCATCGCCGTGCTCGGCATGCTCGCCATCCTCGTGGTGTTCCGCATGTCCAAGGGCCGCATCCCGGTGGAGGGCGGCCTCGCCGGCCGCACCATCCAGCGCTTCAACGGGCTTGAGCGCGCCAATCACTGGATGGTCGCCTCGACCTTCATCATCCTGGCGATCTCGGGCCTGAACCTCACCTTCGGCCGCCACGTGCTGCTGCCGATCGTGGGGCCCGAGGCCTTCACGGCGATCAGCCAGTGGGGCAAGTACGCCCACAACTTCCTGGCCTTCCCCTTCACCCTCGGCATCGTGCTGATGCTGCTGCTGTGGGTGAAGGACAACATCCCGAACGGCCGCGACATCAAGTGGTTCGCGGCGGGCGGCGGGCTGGTCGGCCACGGGCACCCGGACAGCGAGCGCTTCAACGGCGGCCAGAAGGGCATCTTCTGGATCACCACGCTCGGCGGCGCCACGGTGGCGGTGACCGGCTACATGCTCGTCTTCCCCTTCATGTTCACCGACATCGCGGGGATGCAGCTCAGCCACATCATCCACAGCATCGTCTCGGTGCTGATGATCGCGGTGATGCTGGCCCACATCTACATCGGCTCGATTGGCATGGAGGGCGCCTCCGACGCCATGACGACCGGCCAGGTGGACCTGAACTGGGCGAAGCAGCACCACAACCTGTGGGTCGAGAAGGAAATGGCGAAGGGCCGCGGCGCTGAGCCGCCGGCCTCCGCCCGGGCGGCCGGCGCGGACTGACAGGCGCGCCCACCTGCCGACGTTCCGCGGGCGCATGGCGAAGGCCGTGCGCCCGCTGCCTTTCGGGGGACGAACGCCATGACTCGGATCATCGGCCTCGCCGGCTGGAGCGGGGCGGGCAAGACCACCCTGATGGTGAAGCTGCTGCCGGCGCTGATCGGGCGCGGGCTTGCCGTCTCCACGCTCAAGCACGCGCATCACCGCTTCGACGTCGATACGCCGGGGAAGGATTCCTTCGAGCATCGCCGCGCCGGCGCGGCGCAGGTGATGGTCGCCTCCGGCACGCGCTGGGCGCTGATGACCGAACTGCGTACGGCTCGGGAGCCGACGCTGCGGGACCTGCTCGCCCGCATGGACCCGGTCGACCTCGTGATCGTGGAAGGCTTCAAGCGCGACGCCCATCCGAAGGTGGAGGTGCATCGTGCCGCCAACGCGAAGCCCTGGATGCGGCCGGAGATGCCGGGGATCGTCGCTGTCGCCTCCGACGTGCCGGCGCCCTACGACCTGCCGCGCGTGCATCTCGATGACGTCGAGGGCGTGGCCGCGCTCGTGCTCGCACACGCCGCGCCGATCGAGGCGATCGACTGGGCCGTGCGGCAGGAGGTTTGATGGCGCAGCTCTCCGACGACTGCTTCGCCTTCGGCGGCGCGCTGATGTCGGTGGAGGAGGCGCAGGCGCTGATCGCCGCGCGCGTCCCCCCGCCGACAGGCGAGGAGGTCGTGCCGCTGATGCGCGCGCGCGGCCGCGTGCTGGCCCGGGACCTCGCCGCGCCGATCGACCTGCCGCCCTTCTTCAACGCCGCGGTCGATGGCTGGGCCTTCCGCCACGCGGACCTCGCCGAAGGCGCGCCGACCGCCTTCGTCGAAGCCGGCCGTGTCCCCGCCGGCCACATGCCGGGCCGCCCGGCGGGGGATCGCGAGGCCGTGCGCGTCTTCACCGGCGCGCCCATGCCGCCGGGCACCGACACCTGCGTGATGCAGGAGGATGCGCGGCACGAAGGCCGCTTCCTGCTGGTCCCGCCCGGCCTCAAGCGCGGCGCCAATGCGCGCCCGGCGGGCGAGGATGTGGCGCGCGGCAGCCTGGCGCTGCAGGCGGGGCGCCTGCTGGGGCCGGCCGAGATCGGGCTCGCCGCGGCGCTCGGCC
>NZ_JACADQ010000225.1 GCF_016106015.1 Neoroseomonas rubea | reverse complement strand
CTGGCGGGCGCGCTGCCGGACCCGACCGGCGGGGCGACCCATATGCACGACGCGGCGGCGCTGCCCGGCTGGGCGCTCGGCCGCGCGGCCTCGGCCGAGATCGGCGGCTTCTGCTTCTACCGCGCCGAGGACCTCGCCTGAGGCGCGCGGCCGCGCTAAAGGCCCGCGCCATGGACCGCTTCATCTACACGCTGGTGCGCGAAGCCGATTGGCGCGCCGCCGAGGCCGCCGGCGCCTATGCCGGCAGCGCGGATGACGCCCGCGACGGCTTCCTGCATTTCTCCACCGCCGGCCAGCTGCGGGCGAGCGCGGCGAAGCACCGCGCCGGCGTGCCGGACCTGCTGATGGTCGAGGCCGACGCCGCCGCACTCGGCGATGCGCTGAAGTGGGAACCGGCGTCGGGCGGCCGACGGCCCGGGCTGTTTCCGCATCTCTATGCGTCCCTGCCGCTGTCGGCGGTGGTGCGCGTCGTGCCCCTGCCGCTCGGCGCGGATGGGCTTCACCGCTTCCCCGAAGGCGTCCCGTGACCTGATCCCGCCGCCCGCTGGCTCATCAGGCAGGCGAAGACGACGATCACGGCGCCGCCCAGCGTCCAGCCGCTTGGCCAGACATTCCAGATCAGCAGGTCGAAGCCGACCGCGAAGATCAGCGCAGAGAATTCGAGCGGCGCGAGCCGTGCCGCCGAATCGTGCCGGAAGGCGATGGCGAGGCAGAGCGTCGCCCCGCCCGCGAACAGGCCGTTCGCCATCAGGGCCAGCAGGTCGCGCGGCCCCGGTGCCACCCATTCCATCGCCGCGAAGGGAAACAGCACGAGCAGCCCGGGCAGGGACGACCAGAGGATCAGCACCGCCGCCCCGGTCTCGTGCCGCAACAGGCGGTTGATGGTCAGCACCGCCGCGTAGCAGGCCGTGCCCAGCAGCGCCCAGAGATAGGCGCCGACCGGCCCGCCCGCGGCCAGCCCCGGCCACATGGCCAGCAGCACCCCCGCGAAGCCGAGGAAGGACCACCCCCAGACCGCCGGACCGGTGCGTTCCTTCAGCACCAGCGCGGCGAGCCCGAGCGTGAGGAAGGGCGCGGTGAAGTACACCAGGTAGCCTTCCGCCAGCGGGATTTCCCGCAGCGCGAGGAAGAAGCCGAGGCCCGAGCCCAGCATGCAGGTCGCGCGTGCGAGGTGCAGGAAGGGATGCGCGGTGGACAGGCTGCCCCCCGCGCCGGGCACGCAAGCGCGCGCGGCGAACAGCACCAGCAGCAGCGTCGCGTAGCGCAACGCCACCACCTGGCTCGCCGGATAGGTCCCGGCAAGAAGCTTGGAATTCGCGTCGAGCACGCCGAACAGCGCCATCGCCGCGACCAGGAAGACCGGGCCCCGCACCCTCTGATCCCGCCGTGCCGTTCTGCGCGCTTCTGGACGGGCTTCCCCCGCCGCGTCAACCGGGGCAGAAGACGGCCGCCATGACCCCCTCCATCGCTTCCGCCCTGATGCCGCTGATCCGCGGCCTGGATGCCGAGACCGCGCACGGGCTCGCGCTGAAGGCCCTGGCCGCGGGCCTCGCCGGCCGGGATTCGGGCGCGGACGATCCGGTGCTCGCCACGGAATGCTTCGGCCTGCGATTCAGCAACCCGATCGGCCTCGCCGCGGGTTTCGACAAGGATGCGGTGGCGGTCGCGCCACTGATGCGGCTCGGCTTCGGCTTCGTCGAGGCCGGCACCGTCACGCCCCGCCCGCAGCCGGGCAATCCGCGCCCGCGCCTGTTCCGCCTGCCGGAAGACGCGGCGGTGATCAACCGCATGGGCTTCAACAATGGCGGGCTCGATGGCTATGTCGCGCGGATCGCCGCGCTGCCGCGGCCGCTGCCCGCGGTGTTCGGGGCCAATATCGGCATCAACAAGGAAGGCGCGGATCCGGAGCGCGACTACCCCGCGCTCTATGCCGCCGTCGCGCCGCATGCGGATTATGTGACGGTCAACGTCTCCTCCCCCAACACGCCGGGCCTGCGCGACCTGCAGGGGGAGGAACGGCTCGCCGCGATCCTCGATGCCATCGCCGCGACGCGCGCCACTCTGCCGCGCACGCCGCCGCTGCTGGTCAAGATCGCGCCCGATCTCGCAGACGACGCGCTGGGGCCGATCGTCAACGCCTGCCTCGCGCGCGGCGTCGCGGGGCTGATCGTCTCGAACACCACCATCGCGCGGCCGGCGACGCTGCGATCCTCGTCCGCGAAGGAAGCGGGCGGGCTGTCCGGCCAGCCTCTTTTCGCACCCTCGACGGAGGTGCTGCGAAAGGTGTTCCGCATCGCACGCGGGCGCATCGCGCTGGTGGGCGTGGGCGGCATCGCCACGGCCGAGCAGGCGTATGGAAAAATCCGCGCCGGCGCCTCGCTCGTGCAGGTCTATACCGGCTTCGCCTATGCCGGGCCCGTGCTGCCGCGGCGGCTCGCCGATGGCCTCGCCGCGCTGCTCAGGCGCGATGGATTCACTTCGGTCGCCGACGCCGTCGGCAAGGACGCGTGATGGACATCCTCGACGGCATCGCGGCGATCGCAGACCGCTACGACGGCTACGTGCTCGACCTCTGGGGCGTGGTGCATGACGGGCGCCGCCCCTATCCCGGCGTGCCGGAGGCGCTGGCGGCGCTGAAGGCGCGCGGCAAACGCATCGTGTTCCTGACGAACGCGCCGCGCCGCGCCTGGATGGTCGCGTCCATGCTGGACCGAATGGGGCTCGAGCGCGCGCTGTATGACGGCATCATCTCCTCGGGCGAGGTGTCCTGGCGGCATCTCAAGGCGCGGCGCGATCCCTTCTTCGCCGGCCTTGGCGCGCGCTGCGTCCATATCGGGCCGGAGCGCGACCTCTCGGTGGTGGAGGAGGGTGTCGCCGAGATCGTCGCCGAGCCGCGCGATGCGACCTTCCTGCTCAACACCGGCCCCGACGACCGGCTGGGCCCGCAAAGTGCGGATCCCTACCGCCCCGTGCTGGAAGCTTGCGCCGCGGCGCATCTGCCGATGGTCTGCGTGAATCCCGACCGCGCGGTGATGGTGGCGGGGAAGAAGGTGATCTGCGCCGGCGCGCTGGCGGACATCTACCTCGCCCTCGGCGGCGCGGTGCGGGAGGTCGGCAAGCCCGACCCGGAGGTGTACGAGCCGGTGCTGGACCTGCTCGGCAATCCGCCGCGGCACCGCGTGCTCGCCATCGGCGACAGCCCGCACACCGACCTCGCCGGCGCGCAGGCCGCCGGGCTCGACGCGCTGTGGGCGCTGACGGGCCTCGCGGCCGATGCGCATGGGGAGGACCCCTCCGCCGAGCACCTCGCCACCGTGGCGCATGAGGAGGGCGTGCGCCCGATCGCGGCGCTACGCTCCCTGCGCTGGTGAGCGCGCGGGCGACCGCCCGCCTGCGCAGGATCTGCCTCGCCCTGCCGGAGGCCGAGGAGATCGAGACCTGGGCCGTGCCCACCTGGCGCGTGCGCAACCGCATCTTCTGCATGTGGTCGCCGATGGAAGGAGGCGGCGCCGCGCTTTGGTGCAAGGCCCCCCGCGGGGTGCAGGAGCTGCTGGTGGCAGCCGCGCCCGAACGCTTCTTCCGCCCGCCCTATGTCGGCCACAAGGGCTGGATCGGCGTGGTGCTAGAAGGCAGGCCGGATTGGGATGAGGTGGCCGCGCTCATCCGCCGCTCCTGGCGCATGACCGCGCCGAAGCGGCTGGCCGCGACGCTGCCCGACTAATCGACGATGAACAGCCGCGCGCCCTTGGCGGTGCGCGAGCGGTGCGGTTCCGCCCCATCCGCCACCTGGTAGGACATCCCCGGCGTCAGGGTGAAGACGCGGCCATCGGCGAGCGTCGTCTCGAGCTCGCCCTCCAGAACCAGCAGCACGTGCCCCTTCTCGCACCAATGGTCCGAGACGTAGCCGGGCGAGTACTCGACCATGCGGACGCGGATCGGATTCTCCGCCGGGCCGACATGGCGCGTGCGCCACAGCGCCTCGCCCTCCTCCCCGGCATGGCGGGTCGGTTCGACCGCCGACCAGTCGGTGGTGTCGAAGGGGATGGCGGACATGCGCATCGTCGGGTCCTTGGGCCTGTCGCGCCCGGGACGGTGCCCGCGCGCGGCGGGCCCGTCCATCCGGTGCTACAGCACTATCCGATCACACTGAGTCAGTGTGATCGGATTTCGTGCTGTAAAATCAATAGTTTCGAGAGCAAGAAATCCGAGCAGCCGTTCCCGGCTGATCGGATATTGCTCTAGGCGTGCCCCGCGGCGGCGGAGAGCAGCGCCGGATCGACCCGAAGCTTGGCCAGCGCCGCGTCCCAGGTGCGGGTGGTGTCGTCGCCGAACACCAGGCCTTCGTCGGCCTGCACGCTGAGCCAGGAATTGCGCTGGATCTCCTCCTCCAGCTGCCCCGGCGCCCAGCCGGCATAGCCGAGCGCGAGCACGCCCGCCTTCGGCCCCCCGCCGGCCGCGATCGCCTTGAGGATGTCGAGGCTCGCGGTCAGCGCGAGGCCCGGCACGACGGGCAGGCTGCCCTCGGCGGTCCAGTCGTCGCTGTGCAGCACGAAGCCGCGGCCGCCCTCGACCGGCCCGCCGGAGACCATGCGGATGCGCCGCTGCGGCGGCGCCGGTTCGATCTCCAGCTGGCGCAGGAGGTCGTCGAAGGCGAGGCCGGCCAACGGCCGATTCACGATCAGCCCCATCGCGCCGTCCGAGGAATGGGCGCAGAGGCAGACGACGGTGTGGTCGAAGCGCGGGTCCTGCATGCCCGGCATCGCGATGAGAAGATGCCCGGCAAGGTAACCCGCACCCGCGCCCGCCCGGGATTTCGAAGTGGCCATGGCCCCTAGGTGGCTCACCCCGCGCGGTCCCGCAAGGTTCGCCCGCCCCGATGACAGCCCGGCGCGCCCGCGCTACATGCGGCTGGCCAATGAGGAGGACGACATGCCGATCAGTGTGGGCGACGCGATTCCGGCCGTGAAGGTCATGCAGGCCACCGCCGAGGGGCCGAAGGAGATCGACACCGCGGAATTCTTCAAGGGCCGCACCGTGGTGCTGTTCGGCGTGCCGGGCGCCTTCACCCCGACCTGCTCGGCCAAGCACATGCCGTCCTTCCTCGAGAATGCCGACGCGCTGAAGGCCAAGGGCGTGGACGCCATCGCCTGCATGGCGGTGAACGACGTCTTCGTCATGGGCGCCTGGGGCAAGGACCAGGGCGCAGGCGATGCGGTGGCGATGATCGCCGACGGCTCGGCGGCCTTCACCAAGGCGATGGGCCTCGAATTCGACCTGACGGCGCGCGGCCTCGGCGTGCGCTGCCAGCGCTTCGCCCTGGTGGCGAAGGACGGCAAGGTGACGCACATCGCCGTCGAGGCGCCCGGCGCCTTCGAAGTGTCGTCCGGCCAGGCGGTGCTCGCCGCCCTTTGATCCGGCACGGGCCCGGCTTGCGCCGGGCCCGGCCCTTCAGCGCACGACGATCGGGCGGCGCGCGACCACCGTGTTCTCGGCCCCCGGCGCCATCATCACGTAGCGCAGCTCATAGGTCCCCGGCGCGTCTGGGGCGGACAGGCTGCCTTCGGTGCCCTCGGTCTCGGTGCTGAAATAGCCCTCGTAGCGGTCGGGCGCGGCATCGGGCGGGACGATCGTCACGTAGTCCCCGCTGCCGCGCGGGCCGGTATAGCGGACGGCCAGCGTCGCGCCCGGTGCGACGGTCTGCGGCGCCTCCAGCGTCGCCTGTGGCGCGGTCAGGGCGATGGGCCGCCGCGCGATGACGGATTCGCTGCCCGCCGCCGTCAGCACGAAGCGCACCTCGTAGGCACCGGGCGTGCCGGGCAGGCGCAGCACGCCCTGGCCGCCATCGATCGAGAAATACGCGCTGCCGATATAGGCGCCCGGTGCCGCGCCCGGCGGCACCACCGCGACGAAGCTGCCCGAAGGCGCGGTGGCCGGGGTGTGGCGCACCGTGACGGTGCTGCCGGCCATGGCTCTCTCCGGCGCCTCGAGGCTTGCCTGTGCTTCCGTCACGCGCAGCGGGATCGAGGCGAGCACGGTGCCGTCCACGCCTTCCACGAACCGGATTTCATAGGCGCCGGTCGCCGCGGGCGCGGTCAGCGGCAGCGGCGACTGGGCGTCCTCGACATTGGCGTAGCCGCCCGAGAGGTAGTCCGAGGCCGCGGCCCCCCGCGGGACGATGCCGATCCAGGACCCCGGCGCGCGCGGTCCGGTCCAGGTCACTTCCACCGCACTGCCGGCGGGGGCTTCCGGCGCCGCGGCGAGGCGCGCCGTGACCGGCGTGACGGTCACCGCCGCGCGGCCGATCGTCCTTCCCACGCGGGCGAGGACGTAGCGCACCTCATAGGCCCCGGCGGTGGCCGGCGCGCGCAGCCGCGCCGGGCTGCCATCGGCGGTCCGGGCGTAGTGGCGCGTCTCCTGTTCCTGCGCGTTGGGGCCGACGGGGGCGAAGACCAGGTAGTCGCCCGGCTCGTTCGGGCCTTCCCAGGCGATGGCGAGCACCTCCGTCGCACCGATGCTCGCCGCGGCGGGGCGGACCGTGGCGCGCGGCAGCGCATCGGCGAGCGGCACGACGATCTCGGCCGGGCCCTGCGCCGTCACCTCGGCCGTCACGCTGCCGATCCGGTCCTCGGTCGAGGCGGTGACGACGTAGCGGCCGGGGGCGAGCGGAAGGCGTGTGGCGGGGCCTTCATGCACTGGCGTCTCGCCGCCCTCGCGCAGCACGGTGAAGGTCGCGCCGACCAAGTCCGGGCCGCCCGGGCCCTGCGTCGCGCGCAGGCCGGTCGTGCGCGGCGGCGCGGCGGGCGGCGGGG
>NZ_JACADQ010000224.1 GCF_016106015.1 Neoroseomonas rubea | reverse complement strand
CTGATCCGCGCCCGGCGGCGGATCAGGCGGGCTGCGCGCCATGGCCGGTGGCGGCGTCGTCGCCAGCGCCGCGCCCGTGGCCGCCCCCGCGCCGCCCCAGCCGCGGGAATGGCGGGAGGTTGTCGCACTCGCCTCCGGCATCCAGCCGCTGCTGCACGCGCATCTGCTGCACGACGTCCATCCGGTGCGTCTCGCGCATGGCCGCGTCGAGATCCGCCCGCGCCCTTCCGCGCCGCGCGACCTCGCCGCGCAACTCACCGCGCTGCTCGCCGAGCGCACCGGCACGCGCTGGACGGTCACCGTCAGCAACGAGCCGGGCGAGCCGACACTTGCCGAGCAGGGCCGAAGTGCGGAGACCGGCCGGCGGGAGACCGCGCGCGCCCATCCGCTGGTGCAGGCGATCCTCGCCGCCTTCCCCGGCGCGACGATCGAGACTGTGCGCGACGCCGCCGCCGACGATTACGGCCTGACCGCCACGCCCGCCGCGCTGACGGCCGGCCCCGACGACCCCGACGACGGCCCCGGCTTCGCGCCGCCCGAGGCGGAATCCGCCTGGGACCCCGACGACCCACCCAACGACGATTGAAGGCAAGGACGCGATGAAGAACCTCGGCAACATGCTCAAGCAGGCGCAGCAGATGCAGACGCGCATGCAGGAGATGCAGGCGAAGCTGGAAGCGACCGAGGTCGAAGGCGCCTCCGGCGGCGGCATGGTGAAGGTGCGCCTGACCGGCAAGGGCGACCTGCGCCGCGTCACCATCGACCCGTCGCTGATGAACGCGGATGAACGCGAGGTGCTGGAGGACCTGCTCGTCGCCGCACACGCCGACGCCAAGCAGAAGGTCGAGGCGACCATGGCCGAGGAGATGCAGAAGGCGACCGCCGGCATCAACCTGCCGCCGGGGATGAAGCTGCCCTTCTGATGATCTACGCGACCACCTCTTCCATCCAGGGCAACGAGGTCGAGGCCTATCTCGGCATCGTCTTCGGCGACGCCGTGCTCGGCGTGAACGTGTTCAAGGACCTGTTCGCCTCGGTGCGCGACATCGTCGGCGGCCGCTCCGGCACCTATGAGCGCGAACTCGCCGCCGCGCGGGACCAGGCCATGACGGCGCTGACCGCGCAGGCCCAGGCGCTCGGCGCCGACGCCATCCTCGGTATCGACATCGACTACGAGGTGCTCGGCTCGAACAACGGGATGCTGATGGTCAGCGCCTCCGGCACCGCGGTGCGGCTGAAGCCGGCCGCGGGCGGCCCCTGGGCGCGCCCCGGCGGTTGATGCGCAACGACCCCGTAGAACACCTGATCTCGCTGCTCGCGCGCCTGCCCGGCCTCGGCCGGCGCAGCGCACGGCGCGCCGTGCTGCGGATGCTGATGGACCCGGCGGGGCGCATGATCCCGCTCGCCGAGGCGCTGCAGGAGGCCGCCACTGCGGTGCGCCCCTGCGAGACCTGCGGCAACCTCGACACGCAATCGCCCTGCGGCATCTGCCGCGACCCGCATCGCGACCGCAAGCTCGTCTGCGTCGTCGAAGGCGTGGCCGACCTTTGGGCGCTGGAACGCGCCCACGCCCATCGCGGCACCTATCACGTGCTCGGCGGGCTGCTCTCGGCGCTCGGCGGCACGGGGCCGGACGACCTGGCCATCACCCCGCTGCTCCGCCGCATCGAAAGCGACAGCATCGAGGAAGTCATCCTCGCCCTGCCGGCTACCGTCGACGGTGCCACCACGAGCCACTACCTGACCGACCGGCTGAAGCCGACCGGCACGAGCGTGACGCGCCTCGCACAGGGCGTGCCGATCGGCGGCGCACTCGACGTGCTCGACGACGGCACGTTGGCGGCGGCGTTCAAGGCACGGCGGCCGCTGTGACGGGGAAGGGCGTGCCGCGGGAGGGCGCTGCCCTCCCGCAACCTCCCGCCAGAGGCCGAAAGGCCTCTGGACACCAATACTTGGGCGGACCGGGGGAGCGGCTCGGCGGGACCGTTGGGGAAGGCGGCCGCACTGCGCCCCTCCCCCGATCCGCCCATCTGACGGGTTCCGAGGGCCTTTCGGCCCTCGGCGGGGGGTGCAGGGGGGCGGCGCCCCCCTGTGGCACGCCCGTCGCGATCACGCGCCGCCGCGCCTTCATCGCCGCCGCCATCGGTGTCCTCGCCACGCCCGCCGTGCAGGCCGCCGGCCAGGCGCGCTGGTTCCGCACGAGTGACGGGGTGCGGTTGCGCTATCTCGAGGCCGGGTCAGGTCGTGTGGTGGTGTTCATCCCCGGCTGGTGCATGCCCGCGCGCATCTTCGCCCCCCAGATCGAGGCCCTGTCGCGCCGCTGGCGCGTGGTGGTGCTCGACCCGCGCGGGCAGGGGGAGAGCGAGGTGCCGCGCGACGGCTACGAACCCACGCGGCGCGGGCAGGATGTGCGGGACCTGCTGGCGCAGCTGGGGGGCGGACGTGTCGTGCTGGCGGGCTGGTCGCTCGGCGTGCTCGACGTGCTGTCCTATGCCGACATGGCCGGGGATGGGCGGATTGCGGGCCTGGCGCTGATCGACAACTCGGTCGGCGAGGGCACGCCGCCGCCGCCGCGGCCGTCGCGCTTCTTCCAGAACCTGCGCCAGCGCCGGGATGCGACGGTGCGCGGCTTCGTCGCCGGCATGTTCCGCACGCCGCAGGACCCCGCGTACATCGAGGGCATCGCGCGGGAGGCGCAGCGCATGCCGGTGGAGGCCTCGATCCGGCTGCTCTCCTATCCGCGGCCGCGGGAGTTCTGGCGGGACAGCCTCTATGCCGTTCGTCGCCCGGTCTTCTATGCCGTGACGCCGCGGCTGCGCACGCAGGCGGATGCGGTGGCGCAGAGCCATCCCCAGCCGATGGTGGAAATCTACGAAGGGGCGGGACATGCCCTGTTCGTGGACGAGGCGCCGCGCTTCAATGCGGCGATGGAAGAGTTCCTTTCGCGCCGCGCGGCCTGGTCCTGATGCAATCCCTGATACCGCTGTTCCTGATCGCCGGCGCGGCCGTCGGCGTGGAGATCGCGCTGACGCGCTTCTTCGCCGTCGCGTCGTGGTCCGAGTATGGCTACTGGGTCATTTCCATCGCCATGACGGGCTTTGCTGTCTCCGGCGTGGTTATGGTGCTGGGGCGGGAGGCCTTCCTGCGCCACGCACACTGGCTGCTGCCCGGTCTGCCCGTGGCGATGCTGGCGGCCGGCGGGGCGGGCTGGATCGGCGTCACGCTCAACGCCTTCAACCCGCTCGAACTGCAAAACCCCGCCACGGCGGAGGCGCAGCTGGTCAATATCGCGCTGTACTACGCGGCGCTGTTCCCCTTCTTCTTCCTCGCCGGGCTCGCCGTCTCGCTGAACTTCGTCGTGCATGCGGGGCAGGTCGGGCGGGTCTATGGCTATGACCTGCTGGGCGCCGGCACGGGCGCGGTTGTCGCGCTGCTGCTGATGTTCCTGCTGCATCCCTTCCTGCTAGTGCCGGCGCTGCTGCCGCTGCTGGCAGTGGCTGCAGTGATCGCGGGCGGGGCGCGCTGGCGCATCGCAGCGGTCGCTGTGCTGGTCGCGACGGAGGCGGCGGTGCTGTCGCTCGCCGCGCCGCGCGTGAACGAGTTCAAGCCGATCTACGCGCCGCTCAACGTGCCCGACAGCCGGGTGGTGGCGGAGGTGCTCTCGCCGCGCGGCGTCTACCAACTTCTCGACAACTTCACCGAGCGGCTGGACACGGATGTGTCGAACAATGCCGGCACCATGGGCGTCGCGGCCCCGCCGCGCACCTTCGGGCTCTATCGCGACGGGTCGCGCATCGCGGCACTGCCGATGGCGGAGCCCGTGGCGGACCATGCGCGCGCCGCGCTGGATGCCGCGCCCTACGCACTGATCGATACGCCGCGCGTGCTCTCGCTCGGCGGGTCAGGCGGCTTCCGCGCGGCGGAGGTGCTGGCCCTCGGCGCCGCGCATGTCACGGTGGTGGAGCCGGAGCCGGTGCTGCGCGATGCGCTGCTGCGCGGCCTCGGTGCGTCTCCAGCCCCGGCGGCCGATCCGCGCGTGACGGTCTCGGCCGCGCATCCGCTGACCGTGCCCGGGCGCTTCGATCTGGTGGACATGGCGGGCGACTTCCTCGGCGCCGACGACCAGAACCGCACTTCCATGACCGCGGAAGCACTGGCACGCTTCCTGTCGCAACTCGAACCCGGCGGGATGGTCTCGATCCCGATCGGCATCCGCGAATTGCCGGTCTATGCGGTGCGCGTGCTGGCGACCGCGCAGGCGGCGCTGCGGCTGGCGGGCGTGGCCGACCCCGCGCGACATGTCGCGGTGATCCGCAGCGCCTGGAACCTGCGCGTGCTGATCGCGCGCGACCCCTTCGACGCTGCGCGCGTGGAACTGCTTTCGGCCTTCGCCGAGGAACGCTCCTTCGACCTCTCCTACGCGCCGGGCCTGGCGATGGAGGGGCGGGAGGTGTGGAACGACCTGCCGCCCGTCTCGCTCGAAAGCAGCATGGTGGAGCAGGGCGGCGCGGCGCAGGACGCGGTCGCGCGCGAGGCGGCGCTGCTGCTGGCCGGCACGCCGGCGGAGGATGCCTTCGACCGGTCCCCGGTCACCGCCGACAGGCCATGGTTGTCCCCCTTGGTGCGGCTGACCTCGCTCGGCGCGGCGCTGGCGCGCATAGAAATCCTGCCGCAGCAGGAAATCGGGCTGCTCGTGAACGTGGCGGTGTTGGCGCAAGCCATCGTGCTGGCGCTGGTGGTCTCCCTGCTGCCCCTGTTCGCGCGCGGGGCGCTGCGGGTGCCCGCGCCGGTGCTGGGGCGCGCGCTGGTCTATTTCCCAGCGCTCGGCCTCGGCTTCCTGCTGATCGAGATCGCGTTCATCGAGCATGCCGCGCTGCTGCTGGGCGACCGGACCTCGGGCTTCGCGCTGGTGCTGACGACGATGCTCGTCTTCTCGGGGCTCGGCGCGATGTGGGCGGGGGCCGTCGCGGCGCCCGGGCGGGCGCTGCGGCTGGCCGTGCTGGTGGCGCTTGGCTGCTCCGTGCTTGCGTTGTTCGGCGTGCGGGGCGCGGTGCTTGCCGCGCTTGACTGGCCCTGGGCGCTGCGCGCGGCGTTGCTCGTGCTGGCGCTGGCGCCGATCTCCCTCGCGCTCGGTTTTCCCTTCCCGCTCGGGCTCGACCGGTTCCAGCAGGAAGGGCCCGCCCTGCTGCCATGGGCCTGGGCGCTGAACGGCGCCTTCTCCGTGGTCGCGACGCCACTTGCGAATCTTTTGGGGCACGGGATGGGCCTGTCCTGGCTTCTGGCCGCCGGAATGGTTTGTTACGCTGCGGCCGCCCTCGCCTGGCCCAAGGAACGCCGATGACCCTCACACGCCGCCCCCTGCTGCTCGGAGCGCTCGGCGCCCTCGCCGCGCCGCCCGCCATCCGCGCGCAGGGCTCCCCCGCCTGGAACCGCGAGGCCTATTTGGCCGCGATGCGGGCCTCGGGCCGCGAAACCACCATGACGGAGCAGACTTTCTCCGCCATCCAGGCGCGCAAGCCCGCGGCGATGCGGCGAATCGAGGGCTACCTGAAATCCCGCTTCAACAACGAGGCAGACCCGGCGGTGCTGCGCGCCTTCGAGGCGCTGCCGCGCGAATACTTCCACTGGAACTACGAGGGCCGGTCGAACGGCGCGACCAACGCCTATGAGGCCGACCCCAAGCCCTGGGGCCTCGGCTTCGGCTCGGCGCTGTCCGATTACCTCGGGCAGGCCTATATGACCCAGGCCTGCCAGGCGAAGCCGGAGCATGTGGCGCTCGAGATCGGCACGGGCTCCGGCTTCCAGGCCGCGCTGCTGTCGCGCATCGTCTCGAAGCAGTATTCGATCGAGATCATCAACCCGCTCGGCACCGCCGTGCAGCGGATCTTTTCCCCACTCGGCCTGACCAACGTGGAAACGCGGGTGGGGGATGGCTTCTTCGGCTGGCCGGAGGTGCAGGGCGGCTTCGACATCATCATCGTCACCTGCGCGGCGCAATACGTGCCGCCGGCGCTGATCCAGCAGCTCAAGCCCGGCGGGCGGCTCGTGATCCCGATTGGCCAGCCCTTCCGCCGCGGCCAGTTCCTCTACATTTACACGAAGGACGAGGACGGGCGCGTGCGCAGCCGCAAGGATGTCGGCGTCTACTTCATCCCGATGACCGGCGCGATGATGCAGCAGCCGCGCCCGCGAGAGGCGCAGGCGCCGCAGTAACGCGACGGCCCCGCGCGCGCCGCGACTACGGCGCGTGCGGGTCGAGCAGCGCGTCCGGCAGCGCCATCAGCCGAGCTCCATGCGTCCAGACCAGCGCGCAATCGACGCGCCGCCCGGGAAAGGCGGCGCAGAGCAGCGTGCGATAGGCCGCCATCTGCCGCAGGTACAACGGCGCCACCTGGTCCGGCGTCGCGGGCGGCGGGCGGTTGGTCTTGTAGTCCAGCACCAGCACCCGTTCGGACGTGACGAGCAGCCTGTCCACCTGGCCGGCGATGAGCCTTTCGCCAACGCGCCCTGCAAGCGGCGCCTCCGCGAGACTGCCCGGGCCGAAGGCGGCGGCAAGCATCGGTTCCTCGACCAGCCGCATCGCCTCGGCCAGCACCACCGCCTGCTCCTTCTCGTCGATGCCGTGGCCGGGTCGGGCGAGGAAGCGCATCGCCATCTCCCGCCGCGCGGCCGGCGGATGGTCGGGCAGGTGCTGTAGCAGCGCATGCACCAGCCGCCCGCGGCGGAAGCGCAGGCCGCGCGGGTCGTCGGACGGGCGCGGCGGGGCGGCCGGCGTCTCCTCCTCCCCCGGCAGGGCCGAGGGTGCGACGGCGCCGGCCGGCGCCTCGACCGGG
>NZ_JACADQ010000223.1 GCF_016106015.1 Neoroseomonas rubea | reverse complement strand
CTGCGCGCGCCGCCGCCGGGCTGCCGCTTCGCGCCGCGCTGCCCCTTCGCGCTGCCGCGCTGCGCGGAAGCCGCGCCGCCGCTGGCGGAAGTTGCGCCGGGGCACCTTTCGGCCTGCTGGCGCGCACCGCTCGACCAGGTGCTGGAGGCGGCGTGATGGACGAAGACAAAGCGGGGGAGGGGAACCTCCCCCGAGCCCCCTCTCTTTTCTGTCTGTTGGAGACTGACCCCGGCGGTCAGTTCCCCAAGGACAAGGAAGGTTGGGGGGCTCGGGGGGAAGTTCCCTTCCCCCCGACACTGCCATGACCGCCCTCCTTGAGCTTGACGGCCTGGTGAAGCGCTTCCCGGTGCGGGACGCGCTCGGCCGCCGCGCCGGCGCCGTCCACGCAGTCGATGGCGTCTCCCTCTCGGTCGCGGAGGGCGAGGTGCTCGCGATTGTCGGCGAGAGCGGCTGCGGCAAGTCGACGCTCGGGCGGCTGATGCTGAACCTCATCACGCCCGATGCGGGGTCCGTACGCTTCGCCGGGGAGGATCTGACGCGCCTGTCCGCGGCCGCGCTCCGCGCCCGCCGGCGCGACATGCAGCTGATCTTCCAGGACCCCTTCGCGAGCCTCGATCCGCGCATGACCGTGGAGCAGGCGATCGCCGAGCCGCTTCGCCTGCACCGCATTGTGCCGCGCGACCAGGAACGCGCGCGCGTGGCGGACCTGCTGGCGCGCGTCGGGCTGCGGCCGGAACTCGCGCGGCGCTGGCCGCATGAATTCTCCGGCGGGCAGCGGCAGCGCATCGCCATTGCCCGCGCGCTGGCCAGCCGCCCGCGCCTGATCGTTGGCGATGAGCCGGTCAGCGCGCTCGATGTCAGCGTGCAGGCGCAGGTGATCAACCTGCTCTCCGACCTGATACGCGAGTTCCGCCTGACCTTCGTGCTGATCAGCCACGATCTCGGCGTGGTGCGCCACGTCGCTGACCGCGTCGCTGTGATGTATCTCGGCCGCATCGTCGAGGAAGGGCCGGCGGAGCAGGTGCTGACCGCGCCGCTGCACCCCTACACGCGCGCGCTCCTCGCAGCCGTGCCCGGGCATGGGGCCAAGGCGCCGCCGATCGAGGGCGACGTTCCGTCCCCGATCGCCCCGCCGCCCGGCTGCCGCTTCCACACGCGCTGCCCCTTCGCCGAGGATCGCTGCCGCGTCACGGTGCCGGAGCTGTCCGCCGGACCGCATCGCGTCGCCTGCCACCTGACCGGGCGCCTGCCGCCCGCCCCGCCGCGTCCGGAACGGGCCGCCGGTGGCGAAAGGCTGCGGCGCCTGCAATCCTTCTTCCGGGCCCCTGGCCCGCAACCGGGAGCGCAACCATGAAAAGCACCGTCAAGGCCCTGCTGGCCGCCGCCGCCGCCATCCTGCCCGCGGTCGCGACGATCGCGCCGGCACAGGCACAGCACCTGCGCATCGCGCTGCGCGAGGACCCGGACATCCTCGACCCCACGCTGTCGCGCACCTATGTCGGCCGCATTGTCTATGCGGCGCTGTGCGACAAGCTTTTCGACATCAACGAGCGGCTGGAGATCGTGCCGCAACTGGCCACCGCGCATCGGTGGGAAAACCCGACGACGCTTCTCATCACGCTGCGGGAAGGCGTGCGCTTCCATGATGGGGAGGCGATGGATGCGGAGGCGGTACGCTACTCGCTCAACCGCCACATGACGATGCAGGGCTCCTTCCGCCGTTCCGAGATCGCCGACATGGAGGCGGTCGAGGTGGTCGATGCGCGTACTGTGCGCATCACGCTGAAGGCGCCCTCGGCGTCCTTCCTCGCGGCGCTGACCGATCGCGCGGGGATGATCGTGAGCCCCAAGGCGGCGGAAGCGGCGGGCCGGAACTTCGGCACCCGGCCGGTCTGCGCCGGACCCTTCCGCTTCGTCGAGCGCGTGGCGCAGGAACGCATCGTCGTCGAGCGTTTCCGCGAATACTGGGATGCGGCGAACATCCACTTCGACCGCGTCACCTACCTGCCGATCCCGGACAACACCGTGCGCCTGGCCAACATCCAGTCCGGCGCGGTCGAGTTCGCCGAGCGGATGGAACCCGACGACATCCGCGCCATCCAGCGCCAGCGGAACCTGCGCTCGGTCGCCGTCGACGAACTCGGCTATTTCGGCATCACCATCAATGTGGGCAATGGTGAGAGGGCGAACACGCCGCTCGGCCGCGATGCGCGCGTGCGCCAGGCCTTCGAGCTCGCCATCGACCGCGCCGCGATCAACCAGGTGGTCTATGAAGGGATGTACACGCCGACGCGCCAGCCCTTCCCGCCGGCCAACCCCTTCCACGTGCGGGACTTCCCGCCGACGACGCGCAACGTCGATCGCGCGCGTGCGCTGCTGCGCGAGGCCGGCGTCACGACGCCGCTCGCCATCGAGATGACGGTGCCGAACAACCCCGACCTGCGCCAGGTGGGGGAGGTGATCCAGTCCATGGCGGCCGAGGCCGGCTTCGCCGTGACGCTGCGCGCGATGGAATTCGCCTCCTCGCTGCAGGCGGCGACACGGGGCGATTTCCAGACCTATCTGGTCGGCTGGTCGGGGCGGACGGATCCTGACGGGAACATCTACACCTTCAGCCGCACCGGCGGCGGCCAGAATGACGGGCGCTATTCGAACCCCGAGGTGGACCGGCTGCTCGATGCCGCGCGCACCGAACTCGACGTCGCGAAGCGCCGCGACCTCTATGCCCAGGCGATCCGCATCTCGCTCGGCCAGGACGTGAACCGCATCTATCTTTGGCACCGCAAGAACATCATGGCGCACCAGACGCGGCTGGTCGGCTACCGGCCGATCGCGGACGGCATGATCCGCCTGCAGGGGATGAGGTTCCAGTGACGCGCGAGGAGGGCACGGGCGGCGCGGTCACGCCTCGCGCTCGCGGATCGCGCCGCCGCGCGATCCGCCGGCCCTTCACATGGTCCGCGCCCACGGCGCGGGACATGGTCTAGCCCGCCATGGGCATCTGGCTGCTGCGCAGGGTGGGGCAGGTGATCCCCACCCTCCTGATCCTCTCCTTCCTGATCTTCGGGCTGCAGCAGCTCATGCCCGGCGACCCGGCGCTGATCCTGGCGGGCGAGGAACGCGGCGACCCCGCCGTGCTCGCCGCCATCCGCGCCGAGCTCGGCCTCGATCGCCCCATCCACGAGCAATACCTGCTGTGGATGGGCAAGGTGCTGACCGGGGATTTCGGCTTCTCCTGGCGCATCCGCGTGCCCGTCAGCGAGCTGATCCTCGCGAAGCTGCCGGTGACCTTTCAGCTCGCCTCGATGGCCTTCGTCATCGCGGTGCTGATCGGCGTGCCGCTCGGCATCCTCTCGGCGGTGAAGAAGGATACCCCGGCCGACTGGGCGGCGAACGGGGCCGCGCTGTTCGGCATCTCCACGCCGAATTTCTGGCTCGGCATCATGATGATCCTGCTGTTCAGCGTGGAACTCGGCTGGCTGCCGCCCTCGGGCTACGTGCCGATCACCGAGGATTTCTGGCAGTCGATCTCCACAACCATCATGCCGGCCTTCGTGCTCGGCACCGGCGTTGCCTCGGTGCTTATGCGCCACACGCGGGCGGCGATGCTGACGGCCTTGTCGCAGGACTATGTGCGGACGGCGCGCGCGAAGGGGCTCAAGGAACGCGTCGTGATCTGGAAGCACGCGCTGCGCAACGCGCTCATCCCGGTCGTCACCCTCGGCGCCATCGAGTTCGGGCGCCTGCTGGCCGGGGCCGTGCTGACCGAGCAGATCTTCACCATCCCCGGCTTCGGGAAACTCATCGTCGATGCGGTGTTCAACCGCGACTATCCGGTGGTGCAGGGGGTGGTGCTGGCGACCGCGCTGATCTTCGTGCTGCTGAGCCTCGTCGCCGACATGCTCTACATGGCGATCAACCCGAGGCTCCGGCAGGCATGAGCGCGACGGCCGCCATTCCCGCCGGAGAAAGCCCGACGCGGCGCGCCATCAAGCGCTTCCTGCGCCACCGGCTCGCCGTCTTCGGGCTGATCATCGTGGTGCTGTTCGTCGCGGTTGCGCTCCTCGCGCCCCTCATCGCGCCCTACGACCCACTGCAGACCTCCTGGTCGCGCATCCGCAAGCCGCCCTCCTGGGATCATTGGATGGGCACGGACGAGAACGGGCGCGACGTGCTCTCCCGCGTCATCTGGGGGGCGCGCGCCTCGCTCATGGCGGGCGTCATCTCGGTGCTCGGCGCGCTGCTGCTCGGCGTGCCGCTCGGGCTGCTGGCGGGGCTCGCCGGCGGCTGGACGGATGCGATCATCTCGCGCGTCGCGGATGCGATGCTGTCGGTGCCCTTCCTGATCCTGGCCATCGCGCTCGCCGCCTTCCTCGGGCCAGCGCTGGAAAACGCGATGCTCGCCATCGCCATCACCGCGAGCCCGGTCTTCGTGCGGCTGTCGCGCGGCATGGCACTCGATGCGAAGTCGACCGATTGGATCGAGGCAGCCCGCGCGCTGGGCAACCCGCCCTGGCGCATCGCCTTTGTCCACGTCCTGCCCAACATCATCCCGCCGCTGCTGGTGCAGGCGAGCCTCGCCATTGCGGAAGCCATCATCGCCGAGGCCGCGCTCTCCTTCCTCGGCCTCGGCATGCAGCCGCCGAACCCGTCCTGGGGGTCGATGCTCAACTCCTCCCAGCGCTTCCTCACCCAGGCGCCGTGGCTGTCGATCTTCCCGGGCCTGACCATCATGATCGTGGTGCTGGCCTTCAACCTGATGGGCGATGGGCTGCGCGACGCACTCGACCCGCGGGCGGAGCGGCGGTGATCGAATTCCGCGAGGCGCCCGCCGCGCTGCCGCGCGGGCGCCGCATCTACGCGATCGGCGACGTGCACGGTGCCTTCGACAAGATGAAGGCGCTGCACCGCGCCATCGCCGCCGACCTGAAGGCACGCCCCGCGCCGTCAGCCCTGCTGCTGCACCTGGGCGACTATGTCGACAAGGGCCCGGACAGCCGGCGCGTGCTGGAGGACCTGGTGGCGAACGACCCCGTGCCGGGGCTCGAGGCGATGTTCCTCTGCGGCAACCATGAGGAGACGATGCTCGCCGCGCTGCAGGGCGATGGCGGCGCGGCCGCGGACTGGCTCTGGGGCGGCGGGCGCGCGACGCTCGAAGCCTGGGGCATCGACCCCGACAGCGCGCGGGAGGAATGGCCGCAGCATTTCGACCCGGCGATCTTGCGCTTCCTCCGCCGCCTTCACCTGTACCACCGGGAAGGCGGCTACGTGTTCGTCCATGCCGGCATCCGGCCGGGCATCGCGCTCGAGGAGCAGTCGCGCGAGGACCTGCTGCGCATCCGCCACGATTTCCTCGGCAGTCCGCGCGACCACGGCTTCGTCGTGGTGCATGGCCACACCGCCGGCTTCAACCCGGTGGTGCGGGAGAACAGGATCTGCCTCGACACCGCCGCCTGGTCCGGCGGGCCGCTCACCTGCGGGGTGTTCGAGGGCGACCGGCTGGGGTTTCTGCAGGCATGAGGGGTAGACGTACCTAGCGTGGTGCTTTTCTGGCATGTTGGAAGACAGCGAAAAATCTACTTGAAGCTAACATCAAGATAAGTTCTATTTATTATTGATTCTTTTTTGGTTCGCATTGACGCCGGAGAATGGAGACAGGGGAGTATCTTATGAAGATATATCCTATGCTTTTGGGAATTTTCCTTCTCGGGTGCTCTGCAATTTTACCTACTTCCTCTACAAATGATCCCCGATATTGTGGAAGAACATTCAATATTCCCCAAAATTCTGTCCGCGATAGGGTTCTTCTACGAGACTGGACAGGCTCGTGGTCAAGAATAGTCAGTCCTGGATCTATCCGTGGCCAAGTTGCTACCACAACACTTTGTTCAGCCTTAATTCTTTATCGAATCGATGGCCGCTTGAGGGGTGTTTATGTGTGGGGCGAAAATCTGGATTGGAATATTCCAAATTCTGGATCTCGAGATGTTTCTATTATTGAGAATGAAGAGAGGCTAGAATTCAGTTTTGGACCAAGAAACGTGGTAGTATTTATACGAAGAGTTGATAATCCGAATATCTTGGATGGACAGTATTTTCGGGATGGTAGTATTATCGCGTTCGGAGCTTTTCATTCTCCAGAAATCTAGCTCCGATTACATATATCTGGAATAGCTGGGGTTTTGTTAGAAAATTTTGTTTCTGGTTTTTTGTTTAAATGGCGTAATAGCTCTGAGAGCTACGGAGCTCTCGCGTGCTATTCTGCATCTGCTTCGACACCGCCGCCTGGTCCGGTGGGCCGCTCACCTGCGGGGTGTTCGAGGGCGCCCGGCTCGGTTTCCTTCAGGCGGCCTGACCGGGCGGCGCCGCGGCTCCTCGCCCGGTGGCTGGTGGTCGCGCGGCAGGGGCTGCATCGCCGCGATGCGGATCGCATCCTCCTCGCCCTCGGTCCGCCGCGCGGCGGCGGCGAAGCGGGCGGCGGCGTAGGGGGCGACCTCCACCTGCGTCTCCCGCGCCATGATGCGGATGCGGCCGATCTCCGCCCGCGTCACATGGCCGCGGCGGCACAGGAAGGGCAGCAGCCAGCGCGGGTCCGCATTGCCGGCGCGGCCGACATCGACGCGGAACCAGACGCCTTCGGAACCGCCTTCGCGCGGGGCCTCCGGCGCATCCCGCTGTGTCGGGCGGGCAGGGGCCATCTCCGACAGTTCCTCGGGCGCAGGCAGGGGCGCGCGCAGCACGCGCACCAGCGCGGCGGCGAGCGCTTCCGCGCCCACGCCCGCCAGGTCCCGCGCGATGGCCGCGTCCTGCTCGGCCGGCGGCTCGGCGAGCAGCGCG
>NZ_JACADQ010000222.1 GCF_016106015.1 Neoroseomonas rubea | reverse complement strand
CCGCGGCCGCGGCGCGAAGGGCCGCGCGGCGGGGACTGGCCGCGGCGCCGGCCCGCTTTCGACCGGCAGCCCGGCCGCCTTCCAGGCCGCGAAGCCGCCTGCCAGCAGCCGCACATCGTCGAAGCCGATCCAGCGCAGCGTCCAGAAGGTCCGCGCCGCCCAGTTCCCGCCGACGCGGTCGTAAACCACCACGCGGCTGCCGTCCCCCACGCCATGCGCCGCGAAGGCGGCGGCCACGGCCTCGGGCATCGGCAGCGCGAAGCGGAAGCCGCGCGCGCGGTCCCACAGCCAGTCCAGCGCATCGAGATGCACCGAGCCGGGGATCCGGTGCTTTTCGAACGACGTCCGGACGCTCTCCTGCAGCATCGCCGTCAGCTCCGGGGATGGGCGCTGGAAGACGCTGCCATCCAGCACGACGAGCCCCGGCGCGCCAAGCTCCGCCGCGAGGGCTTCGGGCGTGACGGTCAGGCTCATTCGGGCTGGAAATTCGCCAGGCGCAGCAGGGCGGCGTTGCGTGCCACATCCTCGCGGATGAAGGCCTCCGCCTGCTCCACCGTCTCGGCCACCGGCTCGAAGCCGAGCCCGGTCAGGCGTTCCACCACCGCGGGTTCGCGCATGCCCTCGACCAGCGCGGCGTTGTAGCGGGCGACGATCTCGGCGGGGGTGCCGCGCGGCGCCCAGACCCCGTACCAGGAATAGAATTCGAAGCCGGGCAGCCCCGCCTCGGCCATTGTCGGCAGGTCCGGCGCAAGCGGCGTGCGCTGCGCGGTCGCGATGCCGAGGCCGCGCAGCTGCCCCCCGCGCACCATCGGCAGCGTGGCCAGTACCGGGTCGAACATCAGATGCGCGTTGCCCGCGGCCACGTCGGTCAGCGCCGGCGCCGTGCCGCGATAGCCGACGATCTCGATGTTCGCCCCCGTCACGCGGTTGAACTCGATGGCGCCGAGATGCCCCGCCGCGCCAAGGGAGGAGGTGGCGAAGGACCAGCGCGCGGGTTCGCGCTTCGCGGCCTCCACCACCTCGGGGATGGTGCGCTGCGGGCGTTGCGGGCTCATCACCAGCACGAGCGGCCCGCGCGCGGTGCGCGCCAGCGGCACGAACTCCGTCACCGGGTCGTAGGGCACGTTGCGCATCACATGCCGTGCCATCGGGTGGATCGAGGCCGAGCCGAGGATGGTGTAGCCATCGGCCGGCGCCTGCAGCACCGCCTGGCTGCCAACCTGGCCATTCGCGCCGGAGCGGTTTTCCACCACCACCGTCGCACCGAGCCTTTCCTGGATCTTCTGCGCCGCGAGGCGGGACATCGCATCCGTCGCCCCGCCTGGCGGATAGGGCACGATCATGCGGATGTTGCGCGCAGGGAAGCCGCCCTGCGCCAGGGCGGGGGCCGCCAGCAGCGCGCCCGCGCCGCCGAGGAGGTGTCTGCGTCGCATCGTGAAGGTCTCCCGGTCTCTCGCCGCCCATCCTGCACGCCCCGGGCGGTGCATCCAACGCCCGCGCATGCGACAAGCGCGCATGGAGAAGGTCGATCTCGCCCTCTGCCTCGCCGTGGATGCGTCTTCCTCGGTGGACCATGACGAGTTCGGGCTCATGCTCGGGGGCTATGCGGCGGCGTTCCGCGACGAATCGGTCGCGGCCGCGCTGGCGGCCGGGCCGCGCGGCGCGGTGGCGGTCGCCATGCTGCTCTGGTCGGGCGTGGGCGCGCAGTCGGTCGCGGTGCCCTGGACGCGGATCGACGGCGCCGCCGCAGCCGCCGCCTTCGCCGATCTGGTGGACAACGCGCCCCGCCTCGTCGCCCCCGGCGCGACCGCGCTGGGGGAAGGTATGGCCGCCGGCCTCGCGCTGCTCGCCGCCTGTCCCGCCGAGGCGACGCGCATCGTGATGGATGTCTCGGGCGACGGGCGGCACAACCAGGGCCGCGCACCGGGACCGGTGCGCGACATCGGCGTCGCGGCGGGGGTGACGATCAACGCCCTTGCCGTGCTGAACGAGGAGCTGGACCTGCTGGCCCATTATGTCTCGGAGGTGATCGGCGGCCCCGGCGCCTTCGCCGTGCACACCCCGGATTACGAGGCCTTCGCCGAGGCGATCCGCGACAAGCTGTGGCGCGAGATCGGGGGCGCCGCCATCGCCTGAACCCCGGCGCACGAGGCTTCGGCCTGCGCGCGGAAGGGCGGCACGGGCGGACCGGTCGCGCGAGGCCGGGCCCCACCCCGCCGCTGGCACGACTTGCGAACCGCCTGCCAGCGAGGCTAGGTGGGCGCGCATCAAGAGTTGGGCCGGCGCCCGACGCCAACCTGCCTTCCCGGGCAAGGTGGCGCCTCCGCGAGGGGGGATGCGGCCGCTCCGGCAACCAAACGGGATGCGCCGCCTTGCGTCGATCCGGCTCCATCGAAGGAGGATCCGATGCTCGACGTGGCGCCCGCCCCCGATCTCGCGCTGCTGCTCGGCCCCAGGGACAGGGCCGAGTTCGTCGCCTTCTGCGATTGGACGACGCGCAGGAGGCGATGCGAGCCGTCCTGGCTGTACGTCGTGCTTCATCGGGGGCATGGGGACTGGACCCATGCCTACCGGGTCGTGCCGGACCGTCGGCCGGGGCACCTCGCCGTCTACCTGGAGCGCGCAGCGGAAGGGGATTGCCGGGCGGCACTGGCGGAATGGCTCCGCGCCCGCGCGGCGGTGGGCGGGCGGCGCTGAGCAGCTTGCGTCGGCACGGCCGGGCGGGGCAGAAGGCGGGCATGCTCCTCCTCATTCCCGGCCCGGTGCAGACCCGCCCCGAGGTCCGCGCCGCCATGGCCCAGGACATCGCGCCCTGGGACAGCGGCTTCCAGCCCGTCTATGCCCGTGTGCGAGACCGCATCGTCGCCGTGGCCGGCGGCACCCCGGGCGTGCACGCGACGCTGCCGATCCAGGGCGCGGGGCATTTCGTGAGCGAGGCCGCGCTGCGCACCTTCGTCGCCCCCGGTGCCAAGGTGCTGATCCCGATGAACGGCGCCTATGCCACGCGCATGGCGCGGCTCGCGCGCGAAGCCGGGCGCGTGGTGGTGGAAGTGCCGCTGCCCGACACGCGCGGCGCCACGGCGGCAGACATCCTGCCGGCGCTGGACGCCGACCCCGCCATCGGCACCGTCGCCATGGTGTTCAACGAGACCGGGTCGGGCATCGTCAATGACGCGGCCGGCATTGGCGATGCGCTGCGCGCGCGCGGCACCCGGCTCATCCTCGACGCGGTCTCGGCCTTCGGCGTGCTGCCCTTCCCGCTGGCCGAGCACCCCGAATGCGATGCGCTGGTCTTCACCTCCGGCAAGTGCCTGGAAGGCATGCCGGGGATGGGCTTCGCGGTGGCGCGCATCGACCGGGCGGAGGCCTGCGCTGGCAATGCAGGGTCCTGGTCCTTCGACCTGTCCGACGTGCTGGCCCATGCACGGCGATCCGGCTGGGGGTCGATCCGCTTCACGCCGCCGGTGCAGGCGATCGCGGCCTTCGACGTGGCGCTCGACCTGTACGAGCGCGAAGGCGGGCAGGCGGCGCGGCTCGCCCGGTACAGGGAGAACACGACGATCCTCTATGACGGGATCCTCGCGCTCGGCCTGAAGCCCTATCTCGCGCGCGAGCACCAGGGGCCGGTGATCGTCACCATCCACCAGCCTTCCGATCCGCGCTTCGACCTGATGACCTTCGTCGAGGCGCTGAAGCGCCGCGGCGTGCTGATCAGCAATTTCTACAACACTGCCGCGCCGACCATGCGCATCGGCGCGATCGGCGCCATCACGCCGGATGACATGCGCCGCGCGGTCGCGTCGATCGGCCAGGCGTTGGAGGATGTGCTGCCCAAGGCGGCGTAGCGGTCGTCCTGCCCGGCCGCCCGCCTGGCGCGCCCGCACCGGCAAGTCGGCGAGCAGCGCTGAGGTCATGGCGGCGGCGCGGGCCCTTGGCTCGTGCCGAGGACTCGAAGGCGGCCCGCCGGTCGTCCGGCGCCACGCCAGGGGCGTGCGTCGGCGCAGGACGCCTAGCTAACTGGGCTCGGCGCTTGAGGGCATGAGAGGAGGCATACCGGCGGTCGACGCATTCGGCCTCCGGTATCAGACGCCGAGGTCCGCCAGCACGATCGCATCCACCTCCGCCCCCGCCTCCAGCGCAGCGGCATGGGGCGCGCGCAGGATCAGCGCATCGGCGCGGGCGAGCGTCGCGATCATCGAACTGTCCTGCACCGGCGCGGGTGTGGCGACCAGCCGCCCTTGCGCATCCGTCGCGAGGCTCGCGCGCAGATGGTCCGCCCGCTTGTCGTTCGCCGGCAGCGGGACGGCGATGCGCAGGCGTCGCGTCGGCGGCGCATCGCCCGGCAGGCCGCTCATGCGCGCGATGGCGGGCAGCAGGAACAGCACGCCGCAGACCAGCGCGCTGACCGGGTTGCCCGGCAGCCCCAGCACCGGCGTCCGACCGAGCCTGCCCCAGATCAGCGGCTTTCCCGGCCGCATGGCGATCTGCCAGAAGCCGAGCTCGAAGCCTTCCGTGCCCAGCGCCGCCTGCACCAGGTCGTGCTCGCCCACGCTCGCCCCGCCGGTCGTCACCAGCAGGTCGAAGGCATGGGCGGTGCCGGCGACCTCGCCGATCGCGCGCGCATCGTCCCGCGCGATCGGCAGCACGACCGGGTCGCCGCCGGCGCCGCGGATCATCGCGGCCAGCGCATGGGCGTTGGAGGAAACGATGCCCCCCGCCGGGATCGGGTCCCCCGGCAGGGCGATCTCGTCGCCCGTGGCCAGGATGCCGATGCGCGGGCGGCGATGCACGGCAAGCCATGGATTGTCCGACGCGGCGGCGAGGCCGATGTCGCGCGGGCTCAGGCGCCGCCCGGCCGGCAGCACGGTCTCCCCTGCCGCGAAATCCAGGCCCCGCCGGCGGATATGCCGGCCTTCGCGCGCGGCCTCGTTCACGCGGACCGTGCCTTCGGCCGCCGTTGCATCCTCCTGGATCAGCACCGAATCCGCACCCTCGGGGATGACGCCGCCGGTGAAGATGCGCACCGCCTGCCCGGGCCCGACCACGCCCGCGAAGGGCCGCCCGGCCGGGGCCGCGCCGATCACGGCGAGTGCGGCACCTTCCACCGCATCGGCGGCGCGCAGCGCGTAGCCGTCCATCGCCGAGACATCGGCCGGCGGCTGGGTCAGCCGTGCGACGACGGGCCGTGCGAGCACGCGCCCGGCGGCCTCGGGCAGCGCCACCGTCTCTGCCGCGGTGGGGGCCAGGGCGGCGAGGATGCGCGCCCGCGCCTCGGCCACCGGCAGCAGGTCACGCGCCACGGAACTCGCCCGACTTGCCGCCCGCCTTGTGCACGAGCCGCACATCCTCGATGCGCATGGACCGGTCCACGGCCTTGACCATGTCGTAGACGGTGAGTGCCGCGACCGTCACTGCGGTCAGCGCCTCCATCTCCACGCCGGTCTTGCCGCTGAGCTTCACCGTCGCCTCGATCGCGACGGCGTCCTCGCCCTCGGGCTCGAGGTCGAGCGTGACCTTGGAGATCATCAGCGGGTGGCAGAGCGGGATCAGCTCATGCGTCTTCTTGGCCGCCATGATGCCGGCGATGCGCGCAACGCCGAGCACGTCGCCCTTGCCCGCACGGCCTTCCCGGATCAGCGCGAGCGTTTCGGGCTGCATGACGATGCGCCCGCGGGCGGTCGCCGTGCGCCCCGTCTCCTCCTTGCCGGAGACATCGACCATGGCGGCGCGGCCCGCCGCGTCGAAATGGGTGAGCGCCATGGCGCGGCTCAGCGCGCCTCGACCAGCTCGCGCGCCGCCGCGGCGACGTCGTCCTGGCGCATCAGGTGTTCCCCCACCAGGATGCAATGCGCGCCGGCGGCGGCCATGCGGCGGACATCGGCCTGGGTACGGATGCCGCTCTCGGCCACCGGCAGGCGGTCGGCGGGCACCAGCGGTGCGAGTTCCTCGCTCGTCGCGATATCGGTCTTGAGGCTGCGCAGGTCGCGGTTGTTGATGCCGATGAGGCGCGTGTTGAGCCCGAGCGCGCGATCGAGTTCGCGCCGGTCGTGCACCTCGGCCAGCACCGCCATGTCGAGGGAGCGGGCGAGCTCGAGCAACTGCGCCGCCATCTCGTCCGTCAGGCAGGCCATGATCAGCAGGATGCAGTCCGCGCCCATGGCGCGCGCCTCGAACACCTGCCAGGGGTGGATCATGAAGTCCTTGCGCAGGACGGGCAGGGAGCAGGCGGCGCGCGCGGCCTCCAGGTCTTCCCGCTTGCCCTGGAAGTACGGCCCGTCGGTCAGGATGGACAGGCAGGCCGCGCCCCCTTCCTCATAGGCCCGGGCCAGCGCCGGCGGGTCGAAGGGGTCGCGGATCAGCCCGCCCGAGGGCGAGGCGCGCTTGATCTCGGCGATCAGGCCCGTGCGGCCTTCCCCGATGCGCTGGCAGAGCGCGCCGACGAAGTCGCGCACCGGCGGCGCGGCCGCCGCGGCGCGCTCGATCTCGGACTGGGAGGTGGCGGCCATGCGCTCGGCCACCTCCTTCTCCTTGTCCGCGATGATGCGGACCAGGACATCGGGCACCGAGGCGGCGCCGGCGGCTTGCGTGATCACCGGGGGGGCGTTCATGGCTTAAGCGTCCTTGGGGGGGCAGGCGACGCGGAGGCGGGTCAGTACGCCAAGCGCCGCGCCTTCGTCTATGGCGCGGGCGGCGATGGCGGCACCTTCGGCGAGCGTGGCGGCGCGGCCGGCGACGATCAGCGCCGCGGCCGCGTTCAGCAGCACGACGTCGCGGTAGGCGCCCGGCGCGCCGCGCAGCAGGGCTTCGAGCGCCGCGGCGTTCTGCGCCGGGTCGCCGCCCT
>NZ_JACADQ010000221.1 GCF_016106015.1 Neoroseomonas rubea | reverse complement strand
GGCACACCACGTTCTAAGCGTGGCCGGCGTTCAGGCGGGTGCTCTCCCGACCAAGTGCGGCGCGCGCGGCGGCGATCGCATCGGGGGCGAGCGCGCCGGGCGGGGCGATCAGGGTCAGCACATGGTCCATGGGCGCGGGGGTATGCCCGCGCCATGACCTCGGATCAACCGCCCGCCCTGCTGGTGGCGGGGCCGACGGCAAGCGGCAAGTCGGCGCTGGCTCTCGCCATCGCCGCGCGGGTGGGCGGGACGGTCATCAACGCCGACAGCATGCAGGTCTATCGGGAGTTGCGGGTGCTGACGGCGCGCCCGACCCCGGAGGAGGAGGCGCGCGTACCGCATCGCCTGTACGGCGTGCGCGCGGCGGCGGAGGCGGCGAGCGTCGCCTGGTGGCGGGGCGAGGCGCTTGCAGCGATGGCGCAGGCACGGGCGGAAGGCCGCCTGCCGATCCTCTGCGGCGGGACGGGCCTGTATTTCGCATCGCTGACCGAGGGGCTGTCCGACATCCCGCCGGTGCCTCAGGAGGCGCGGGCCGAGGCGCGGCGGCTTCTCGCCGAGGAAGGGCCGGCGGCGCTGCACGCAAGGCTCGCGGCCGGAGATCCGGAGACGGCGGCCCGGCTGCGGCCATCGGACAGCCAGCGCATCGCCCGCGCCTATGAGGTCTGGCGCGGTACGGGCAGGGGCCTCGCCGCCTGGCAGGCGGGCGGTGGGACGGGGCCGGCGCCCTGGCGCTTCGCCGCCATCCTGATCGACCCGCCGCGGGATATGCTGCGGGCCGCGATCGCGGCGCGCTGGGTGGCGATGATGGCGGGCGGGGCGGTCGAGGAGGTGCGGGCGCTGGTCGCGCTGGGCCTCGACCCTGCCTTGCCGGCGATGCGCGCGCATGGCGTGCCGGAACTCGCCGCCATGGTGGCCGGGCGGATGACGGAGGAGGAGGCGTCGCGGCGCGCCATCCTCAACACCGGGCAGTATACCAAGCGGCAGGCGACCTGGTTCCGGCACCATCTTCTGGCCGACCCGTCGCGAACGCATACGATCCATGCGCGAATCACGGGTCAGGCGCAATTATCGGAAAGTTTTTCGACCTCTGTCTTCGCTTTTGTTGATCAGGTGCGTTGACGCGCCGCGGCGCGGGGTCTAAGAGCGCCCCAGCGCCCGCGGGACCCCCCGCGGGCCGCGCCCTTTTCAGCGAAGAGAGAGACCCATGTCCGCCGCCACCAAGCCCGCCAGCACCGATGCCGCCCAGATGATGTCGGGCGCGGAGGTCGTCCTGCGCGCGCTGAAGGACCAGGGTGTCGAGGTCATCTTCGGCTATCCCGGCGGCGCGGTATTGCCGATCTACGACGCGCTGTTCCAGCAGAACGCCATCCGCCACATCCTGGTGCGGCACGAGCAGGCCGCGGTGCATGCGGCGGAAGGCTATGCGCGGTCCACCGGCAAAGTGGGCGTGGTGCTCGTCACCTCCGGCCCGGGCGCGACCAATGCGGTCACGGGCCTGGTCGACGCGCTGATGGATTCCATTCCCGTGGTCTGCCTGACGGGCCAGGTGCCGACGCATCTGATCGGCAACGACGCCTTCCAGGAAGCGGACACCACCGGCATCACCCGGCCGGCGACCAAGCACAACTACCTGGTCAAGAAGCCCGGCGACCTTGCGCGCGTGATGCATGAGGCCTTCTACGTCGCGAAGTCCGGCCGCCCGGGCCCGGTCGTGATCGACCTGCCCAAGGACATCCTGATCAACAAGGCGCCCTACACGGATGCGCCGGACACGCCGCACCGGTCCTACCGCCCGCGGACCGAGCCGGATGGCGAGCAGATCCGCAAGGCGGTGCGCCTGCTGAAGGCGGCCAAGCGCCCGATCGTCTATGCCGGGGGCGGCGTGATCAATTCGGGGCCGGAGGCGTCCCGCCTTCTGCGCGAATTCGTGCGCATGACGGGCTTCCCCTGCACCAACACGCTGATGGGCCTCGGCGCCTATCCGGCGGGCGACCCGCTGTTCCTGGGCATGCTGGGGATGCACGGGACCTATGAGGCGAACCTCGCCATGCATGGCTGTGACGTCATGCTCAACATCGGCGCGCGGTTCGACGACCGGGTCACGGGGCGGCTCAACGCCTTCTCGCCCGGGTCGAAGAAGATCCACGCCGATATCGACCCGTCCTCGATCAACAAGAACGTGCCGGTGGACGTGCCGATCGTGGGCGATGCCGGTCGCGTGCTGGCCGCGCTGATCGAGGCCTGGAAGGCCGAGGAAGCGCCGCAGGACAAGCACGTCCTGACCTCCTGGTGGCGCCAGATCGACGAATGGCGCGCGAAGGACTGCCTGCGCTACCGCCAGGAAGGGCGCATCATCAAGCCGCAGCACGCGGTCAAGCGCCTGTTCGAGATCACGCAGGAGCTGAAGCGCGAGACCTTCATCACAACGGAGGTCGGCCAGCACCAGATGTGGGCGGCGCAGTATTTCGGCTTCCACCAGCCGAACCGCTGGATGACCTCGGGCGGCCTCGGGACCATGGGCTACGGGCTGCCGGCGGCGATGGGCGTGCAGATCGCGCACCCCGACGCGCTGGTGATCGACATCGCCGGCGAGGCATCCATCCTGATGAACATCCAGGAGATGGGCACGCTCGCGCAGTACCGCCTGCCGGTGAAGGTCTTCATCCTGAACAACGAGTACATGGGCATGGTCCGCCAGTGGCAGGAACTGCTGCATGGCGGGCGCTACAGCGAATCCTATTCCGCCGCGCTGCCGGACTTCGTGAAGCTGGCGGAATCCTTCCACGCGGTGGGCATGCGCGCCGAGCATGCCGATGACCTCGACCGCGTGATCCGCGAGATGATCGCGATCGACAAGCCCGTCATCGCCGACATCTGCGTCGCCAAGGACGAGAACTGCTTCCCGATGATCCCGTCCGGCGCCGCGCACAACGAGATGATCCTGGGCCCCGACCAGGAGGGCGGCGTCGCCGGCGTCACCGACGAAGGCAAGGTCCTGGTCTGAGGGACGCGGAAGATGTCGGAAGCAGGAAACGCGCAGCGCGCGGCGACGATCGCCGTGCTGGTGGAAAACGAGGCGGGCGTTCTGGCCCGCGTCATCGGCCTGTTCTCGGGCCGCGGCTACAACATCGACAGCCTCACGGTCGCCCCCGTGGACGACACCGGGCGGATCAGCCGCATCACCGTGGTCACCTCGGGGACCGAGATGGTGATCGAGCAGATCAAGGCGCAGCTCGATCGGCTCGTGCCCGTGCACAAGGTGTCGGACCTGACGATGGAAGGGCCGCATTTGACGCGCGAGCTCGCGCTCATCAAGGTCGTCGGCGCGGGCGACAGCCGCGTCGAGGCGCTGCGCCTGGCGGACGCTTTCCGCGCCCGCGTGGTGGATGCGACGACAGAGAGCTTCGTGTTCGAGATGACCGGCGCGGCCGACAAGATTGACGCCTTCTGCGCGCTGATGCGGCCGCTGGGGCTGGCGGAAGTGTCGCGCACCGGGGCGGTGGCGATCGCCCGCGGCCCACGCGGCCTAAACTGAATTCGTTGGAAGACCCGTAGGAAGAGGGAGAGCGCGATCATGCGCGTTTACTACGACCGCGATGCGGACGTGAATCTGATCAAGGCGAAGAAGGTCGCGGTCGTCGGCTTCGGCAGCCAGGGCCATGCGCATGCGATGAACATGCGCGATTCCGGCGTGAAGGACGTCGTCATCGGGCTGCGTCCCGGCGGGTCCTGGAAGAAGGCCGAGGCCGCCGGCTTCAAGGTGATGACCCCGGCCGAGGCGGCCAAGTGGGCCGACGTGGTCATGGTGCTGACGCCGGACGAGCTGCAGGGCGACCTGTACCGCGACCACCTGCACGCCAACATGAAGCCGGGTGCCGCGATCGCCTTCGCGCACGGGCTCAACGTGCATTTCAACCTGCTCGACCCGCGTCCGGACATCGACGTGTTCATGATCGCGCCGAAGGGCCCCGGCCACACGGTGCGCGGCGAGTACCAGAAGGGCGGCGGCGTGCCGTGCCTGGTGGCCGTCCACCAGAACCCGTCGGGCAATGCGCTGGAAATCGCGCTGTCCTACGCCTCGGCCATCGGCGGCGGGCGCTCGGGCGTGATCGAGACCACCTTCAAGGAGGAATGCGAGACCGACCTGTTCGGCGAGCAGACCGTCCTGTGCGGCGGCCTGGTCGAGCTGATCAAGGCCGGCTTCGAGACGCTGGTGGAAGCCGGCTACGCGCCGGAGATGGCGTATTTCGAATGCCTGCACGAGGTGAAGCTGATCGTCGACCTCATCTATGAGGGCGGCATCGCGAACATGAACTACTCCATCTCCAACACGGCCGAGTATGGCGAGTACGTCACGGGGCCCCGCATCATCACGTCCGAGACCAAGGCCGAGATGAAGCGCGTGCTGGACGACATCCAGTCCGGCCGCTTCGCGCGCGACTGGATGCTGGAGAACAAGGTGAACCAAGCGTCCTTCAAGGCGACGCGCCGGCGCCTGGCCGAGCACCCGATCGAGGAAGTGGGTGCGAAGCTGCGCGCGATGATGCCCTGGATCAGCAAGAACCAGCTGGTCGACAAGGCGAAGAACTGAAGCCTGCGGCCGCGCGCCGACAGGCAGGGGCGCCGGGGGACACCTCCGGCGCCCTTTTCTATGCGCCGAGGAACACCGAGCGCACGAAGGCGCGGTACAGCACCACCTGCCGCGCGAGCAGCTGCGGGTCGCGCATGATGCGGGAGATGGTGATCCCGCCATCCATCATCACCGACAGCATGTCCGCCAGGTCCTCGAGGTCCACCGGCACAAGCGGCGGATACCGCGCGACGATCGCATCGAGCCGGGCGCGGAACCGCACCCGCCAGGCGAGCGCGGCATCGCGCGCCAGTTCATGGACCTCCCGGTCGAACAGCTGTTCCTGGTAGCAGACCGAGGCGACCATGCAGCCCGGATGCACCTCCGTCATCGCGGCCATCATGTCGGCGAACAGCTTCAGGGCGACGAGGAAGCCGTGCAGCGGATCGTCGTTGAGTTCGTCCGCGCGCGCGAAGATGTCGTCGAGGATGGCGCGGTCGCGCTCGATGTAACGCAGCAGCAGCGCCTTCGCGAGCTCGCCCTTGTCGGGGAAGTGGTAGAAGAAGCCGCTCTTGGAGATGCCGGCGCCTGCGATCAGCTCCTCGATCGAGGTCGCGCCGAAGCCCTTCTGCAGGACCGCGGCCTCGGCGAGGTCGAGGATGCGTTCGCGGGCGCTCTCCCGCTTCAGCGTGGTCGCGCTCATGATGTGACTGTACCCCAGGTGCAGTCGGGGTGTGCGCCGAATCACGGCGCTAGGCTTCGGCCGCCGCCGAAGCGATCGCAAGTGATTGAGAATTCGTCGTTTCCGAAAGCCGCGCCGACCGCACCACGGGACGGGTAGAGCCCGGGGCCCGATCGGCGCGACACCCTTGCCGTCAACACCGACGAAAGGGAAACCACCATGGCCACAGACATCCGGGGCAACCCGCTCAGCTGCACCGCCGCCGCCGCCGAGCGGCTGGACGGCGCGATCGCGAAGTTCCACGCCTACCTCGCCGATCCGATCGCCGACATCGACGCCCTCCTGGCCGAGGAGCCGGATTGCGTGATGGGTCATGCGATCCGCGCCGGCATCCTCGCCACCACCACCGACAAGGCCTTCGATGCGGAATTGCAATCGAGCCTCGCCGCCGCGCAGCGCCTCGCGCCGCGGGCCAATGCGCGGGAACGCGCCTATATCGCCGCCGCGCGGCACTTCGCCGAGGGCCGGATGCAGGACGCGACCGAGACCTGGTCCGGCATCGCCATCGAGCATCCGCGCGACCTGCTGGCCGTGCAGTTCGCCCAGCTCGGTGACTTCTTCCTCGGCCAGAGCCAGATGCTGCGTGACCGCGTCGCCCGGGTGCTGCCGAGCTGGCACCGGGACATGCCGGGCCACGGCTTCCTGCTCGGCATGCATGCCTTCGGCCTCGAGGAATGCGGCGACTACGCCCGCGCCGAGGCGGCCGGGCGGGAGGCCGTGGCACGCAACCCGCAGGATGGCTGGGCGGCGCATGCGGTCGCGCATGTGATGGAGATGCAGGGCCGCGCGGCGGAAGGCGCGGCCTTCATGACGGAGACCGCGCCCGGCTGGTCGCCCGACAGCCTGTTCGCCTATCACAACTGGTGGCATGTCGCGCTGTTCTGCATAGATCGCGGCGACATCGCCGGCGCGCTGAGGCTGTTCGACGAGCGCGTCTCGGCCGGCGGCTTCGGCCAGGCGCTGGAGGCGATCGACGGCTCCGCGCTGCTCTGGCGGCTCTGGGTGCTCGGGCATGATGTGGGCGACCGCTGGTCGCGCGTCGCGCCGGCCTGGTCGGCGCGGCTCGGGCACGGCGTCTACGCCTTCAACGACGCGCACGCGATGATGGCTTTCGTCGCCACCGGCGACCGCGCCGCGCAGCGCGAGGTGATCGCGACGCTGGAGCGCGCGGCGGCGGGGCCGGGCACCAACGCGATGATGTCGCGCGATGTCGGCCTGCCGCTCGCGCGCGGCCTCGCGGCCTTCGGCCAGGGCGATTTCGCGGCGGCGGTGGCGCATATCCTGCCGGCCCGCGGCATCGCCAACCGCTTCGGCGGCAGCCATGCGCAGCGGGACGTGCTGTCCTGGACGCTGTGCGAGGCGGCGATCCGCGCCGGCGACGCCCGCATGGCGGAGGCCATGGTCGCCGAGCGCCTGGCGTTGAAGGAAGGCAGCCCGGTGGCCCAGGGCTGGGCCGCCCGGGCGCGCGCCCTGGCCCGGCCGCTGGCGGCCTGACCTTGGCGCGGCGGCCCGGCCTTCGCGCCGGGCCG
>NZ_JACADQ010000220.1 GCF_016106015.1 Neoroseomonas rubea | reverse complement strand
CGCGCGGCGGGGCGTGACCATCGACCGCGGCGCGCGCAACGCCGCGCCGGTCGGGCCCTGCGATGCCGGGCTGCGGGCCGAGCTTGCCGCCGCCGCGGCGCGCATGGGCGTCGCGACCGTCCCGCTCGGCTCCCCCGCCTCCCACGACGCGGCGAATTTCGCCGCCGCGGGCATCCCGACGGGCCTGCTGCTGGTCCGCAACGCGAATGGCAGCCACAACCCGCGGGAGGCGATGGAAACGGCGGACCTGATGGCCGCCGCCGCCACCTTCGCCGCCTTCCTGCGCGACGCGGCCTGAAGGTCAGCGCGCGAAGGCGGCGCGCGGCACAGGGCCGATCGTCATCGGCGTGTCCATGCCGCGATGGTGGCGCCCGTTGATCGTGGCGAACAGTGTCGCGTCCGTGCCCGGCCGCTGCCGTGCCTCGATCGCCGCGACGAAGATGCCGTCCGCTGCCTGCTCCACCACGGTCCGGCCCACCGCCCCCAGCCCGGGCAGCGGCGCCATCGCCGCCAGCCGCGCCGCCATTGCCTCGGCCGCCGCTTCCGCCGCCGGGCGCAGCCGATAAGGAAGGGCGAGGCGCGTGATGATCCCATCCGCGTCGCGCCGCTCCGACAGCATCGCGAACACCCAGGGCGGCGGGCCCGGCAGCGTGTCGGTGTCGCGCATCTCGGCGGTCAGGGCCCGGCGCACCTCGTCGATGGGACCGGGCAGGATGGGCGGCGCGCTGCGCAGCGCCATCACGTAGACCACCGCCTGCGCCAGGTCGCGCGCGCCGGGGCCGCCCGCCGATGTGTCCGCCAGGGCGCGCAGTTCCGGCACATCCGCCAGGCGCCGGTCGCCGAAGGCGGCAGCCATGGTCGCGTCCTCCCGCGTCGCCAGCAGGACCCCCGGGGCGGGCGCGGCATAGCGCAGGGAGAAGGCGAGGCCGCCCCCCAGCGCATCGCCGGGCGCGCGATGCTGCGGGTTCGGCGCGTTGTCCGCGCCGCGCACCAGCACCGGCTGGCCCGCGATGCTGCGTGGAGCGAAGCCGCGCGCCGCGAGCGGCCCGGCCAGGGTCGCCAGAGACGGCATGCGCGCGCCGGCCAGCACGCGGACGCCGTTCGGCATGCCGCCGGTCTCGAGCACGAGAAGCGCCTCGATCGCATCGAAGTCGAAGCCCGCGCCGCTCGGCCATTGTTCCACCTGCGCCATCGCGACGTCGTGGAACCCGAGCGGGGCGATGCGCCCGATCGCGGCGGCGCGCGTTGCGCCCGCGCCAGGGGTGGGTCCGCGGCCGCCGGCCAGCAGGTCGACCCGCGCATAGGACAGCAGCACCTGCCCGGGTTGCAGCGCCCCGGTCATGGGCGGCGGCAGCAGGCGCATCAGCGCCGGCAGGGAGGTCTCGGCCGCACGGGCCGGCGGGGCGGCAACGGCCAGGACCGCCGCCAGGAGAAGCGCGCTTCGCATGCGCGCATCCTGCGCGCGGGGCCGCGCCGCGTGCCATCCCGCCGCGCGGCGCGGCGTGAAGCGTTTCGGTCGCGGGCGCACGTTTCGTTGCACAGGTCACGTGCGCCGCAGCGCGCCACGTGCCATGCTCGCCGCGACCATCCGGAACCGCCCCACATGCGCCTCATCCGCCTGCTGACGCTGCTTGCCCTGCTGCTGCCGGGCCTCGCCGTCGCCCAGGAATTCGACCTGCCGGGCCTCGGCCGCGATTCCGGCATCTACCAGCAGGAGATGACGCGCCGCTTCCCCGCCGGCGGCAGCCCCGCCCAGCGCGCCGCCGCCGAGCAGCGCGCACGGGAAGCCGAGGCACGGCGCGACTTCGCCGCCGCCGCCACGGCCTGGGAGGAACGGATCGGCATGGGACAGCCCAATGCCGACCATTGGCTGTCGCTGGCCCAGGCGCAGCTCGGCCGCACCCCGCCCGACAACCAGCGCGCGCTGCGCGCCGCCTGGCGCGCCTTCCAGCTCGCCCCCTATGGCGAGCCCGAGGTCGCGCCGCTCTATGCCATCGCCGAGGCGCTGCGCCGGCTCGACCGCCCGGTGCAGCAGATCGACGCGCTCGAAGCGATCCTCCAGCGCGTGGACAGCCCCGAGCATCAGCAGCGGCTGGAAGCCGCGCGCCGCGCCGCGGGCATGCTGGTCCGCCGCGTCACGACGGAGCCGGAGGCCGAACCCGCGCGCGCCTGCCTCACCTTCACCAACGCGCCCGCGCGGCGGACGGATTGGGTGCCCGGCGACTGGATCCGCGCCGACCCGCCCATCCCGAACATGGCGGTCGAGCGCGAGGGCGACCTGCTCTGCGTCGCCGGCCTGCCCTGGGGTGCGTCCACGCGCCTGATCCTGCGCGCCGGCCTGCCGGGCGAGGACCGGCAGAACCTGCGCCAGGAGACCGCCGTCGCCGTCGCCATGCCGAACCGGGACGCGCGCATCGCCTTCGACACGCGCGCCTTCATCCTGCCGCGCGGGCAGGAATCGCGCATCGGCGTCGCGACCGTGAACGTGCAGGCGGTGACGATGCGCGTCATCCGCGTGGCGGAACGCAACCTGGTCCCCCTGCGCCGCGACTGGACGCCGGGGGAAGCGATCGAATCCTGGTCGGCCGACCAGATCAGCGAGGATCTCGGCCGCATCCTCTGGGAAGGCCGCGCCGAATTGCAACGCGTCGAGCCCAACCGCACGCATCGCGCGATCCTGCCGCTGCCGGACGTGATGCGCTCCGCCGGTCCCGGCGCCTACCTGATCGTGCTGCGCAACGCGGACAATCGCCGCGGCGGCGGGGAAGCCTCCGCCCTGCCCTTCTTCGTCACCGATCTCGGCCTGACCGCCTGGCGCGGCACGGACGGGCTCGCGGTCCAGGCCCGCGGGCTGCAGGGCGCGGCGCCCATCGCCGGCGCGCGGCTGATGCTGATGGCGCGGAACAACGAGATCCTGGCCGAAGCCCGCACGGGCGATGACGGCCTCGCGCGCTTCAACGCGGCGCTGCTGCGCGGCACCGGGCCCATCGCGCCCGTCGCCGTGCATGCGGAAACCGGCGACGACCTCGCCGCCATCTCGCTCGACTCCGCCTCCTTCGACCTGTCGGATCGCGGTGCCACGGGCCGCCCGCACCCCGGGCCGGTCGATGCCTTCGTCTGGCTCGACCGCGGCATCTTCCGTCCCGGCGAAACCGTCAACGCCGCCGCCCTGATCCGCGACGCGGCGGGCCGGCCGCTCGACCTTCCCGTGCGGCTGCGCCTGCGCCGCCCGAACGGCCAGGTGGCGCAGGAATTCGTCCCGCCGCGGCAGGATGGCGGCGCGCTCTACTGGCCGATGCGGCTGTCGATCGGCGCGCCCTACGGCGTCTGGACGCTGGAGGCGCTGACCGACCCCGACGCGCCGCCGGTCGGCCGCGCCACCTTCCGCGTCGAAGCCTTCGTGCCCGAGCGGCTCGAGGTGAATGCCGGCCCGGCGCCGGGCCCGCTCGTGCCCGGCCCGCGTGGCCTCGAAGTGCCGGTCACCGCGCGCTTCCTCTATGGCGCGCCCGGCTCCGGCCTGACCGGCCAGGCCGAAATGCGCCTGCTGCACGACCCGGAGCCATTCGCCGACTGGCGCGGCTGGCGCTTCGGCCTGGCGCAGGAACAGTTCGCGCCCGACCTGCTGACCTTCGAGATCCCCGAGACCGACGCGCAGGGCCGCGCGACGCTGACGCTGAACCTGCCGCAGGCGCCGGACACGACGCGCCCGGTCCGTGGCGAGGTCACGGTTTCCATGAGCGAGCCCGGCGGACGGGAGACGCGTACGCGCTTCTCCGTGCCGGTGCGCGCGCGCGGCAATTTCGTCGCGCTGCGCCCGGCATTCGAGAACGACGCGATCGACGCCGGCGCCGAAGCCGCCTTCGACATCGCCGCCGTCTCGCCCGAAGGCCGTGACGTCGCGGCGACGCTGCGCGTGCGCTTGGTGCGCGAACGCCCGAACTGGCGGATCGTCGTGCGCGGGTCGATCGCGCGGTGGGAGACGATCTGGCGCGACGAACCCGTCGATGCGCAGGAAATCCGCGTCACGCCGGGCCAGCCCGCGCGCTTCGCCCGATCCCTCCAGTTCGGCCGCTACCGGCTGGAAGTGGCCGATGCGAACGGGCTCGGCATCTCCTCCATCCGCTTCCGCTCCGGCTGGGCGGGGGCCGAGAGCGCCGAGATCCCCGACCGCGTCGATGTCGCCGCCGACCGCCGCGCCTATGCGCCGGGGGAGACCGCGCGCATCCGCATCACCCCGCCCTTCGCCGGGCGCGCCTCCGTCGCCGTGCTGACCGATCGCCTCGTCTCCCTGCGCGAAGTGCAGGTGGCCGAGGGCGGCACCGACGTCGAGGTGCCGGTCGATGCCGCCTGGGGTCCCGGCGCCTATGTGGCCGTGACCGTGTTCCGCCCCGGCGAGACGCGGGCGGGCCAGCCGGGGCGTGGCCTCGGCCTCGCCTGGGTCGGCATCGACCCCGCGCCGCGCACCCTGGCCGTGACCATCGACACGCCGCCGCTGGTGCGCCCGCGCCAGCGCCTTGATGTGCCGGTGCGCGTGGCCAATGCCGGCGGCCCCGTGCTGCTGACGCTGGCCGCCGTCGATGAGGGCATCCTGCGCCTGACCAACTTCGCCAACCCCGATCCCGGCGCGCATTTCCTCGGCCGGCGCAGGCTCGGCGTCGATATCCGCGACGATTACGGCCGGCTGATCGCGCCCGCCGAAGGCGAACTCGCGCTGCTCCGCCAGGGCGGCGACGAGGCCGATGGCGCGGACGCGATCCAACCGCCGCAGCGCCTCGTCAGCCTGTTCTCCGGCGTGGTGCGCGCGGATGCGAACGGTGTCGCGATGGTCCCGCTCGACATCCCGGACTTCGCGGGCGAGTTGCGCCTGATGGCGGTCGCCTGGGAAGGCACGCGCGTCGGCGCGGCGGCGAAGCCGCTGACCGTGCGCGACCAGGTGGTGGCGGAAGCCCTGCTGCCGCGCTTCCTCGCCCCCGGCGACGAGGCCGGCATCTCCGTCCTGCTGCACAACATCGAATTGCCGCAGGGCGAAGTGGCGGCCGAGATCAGCGTCACCGGCGGGCTCGCCCTCGGCGGTCCCGCGCGGCTCGCGGCGAACCTCGCCACCGGCGCGCGCGCCCAGCCGGGCACGGTGCTGCGCGCGACCGAGGCCGGCGAGGGCACGATCCGCCTCGCCGTCACCGGCCCGGGCGGCTTCCGCGTGGAGCGCGAGAGCCGGATCACCATCCGCTCCTCCCGCCCGCGCGTGACGGAAGTGGCGGGCGTCGAACTGCCGCCCGGCGCCGAACTGCCGGTCGCGCCGCCGATCGAGCGCTTCGCCGCCAATTCCTGGCGCGCCTCCGTCTCCTTCGGCTCCGCGGTGCGCTACGACGTCGCGGGCATGCTGCGCGCGGTGGAGGATTTCCCGCTCGCCTGCCTCGAGCAATCGGCCTCGCGCGCCCTCGCGCTCTCGGCCGGCATGTCCGAGGAAGGGGACACGGACCGCGCCATCCGCCTGCAGCGTTCGGTCGATTCCATCCTCGACCGGCAGCGCTTCGACGGGTCCTTCGGCATGTGGAGCGCGAGCGGGGACAGCCAGCCCTGGCTCACGCCCTATGCCGTCGAGGCGCTGATCCGCGCCCGCACGGCGGGGGCGACCGTGCCGGAAGGCGCGCTACGCGAAGCCCTGCGCTTCCTCGACGAAGCCATCGAGGACGCGGCCGGCGACACGCCCGTCGAGCGCGCGGCGCAGGCCTACCGCCTGCACGCCCTCGCCCTGGCCGGCCAGCCGCGCCTGGGTGCGGCGCGCCGGCTGATGGAAAGCCTGGACGAGTTGCCGACGCAGCTGAGCCGCGCGCAGCTCGCCGCCACCTTCGCACGTGGCGGCGACCGCGCGCGGGCGGAGCAGGCCTTCCTGTCCGCGCTCGCCGCGACGGGCCGGCGCTTCTGGTACGCCGACTACGGCAGCGCGCCGCGCGATGCGCTCGCCACCGCGACGCTGCTGCGCGAAAGCGGGCTGCTGCCCGAACGGCTCTCGACGCTGATGACGACGCTGCCCGGCGCCGAGCTCACGCCGCGCACCACCAGCACCCAGGTGCAGGCCTGGGCGGTGCTGGCGGCGCAGGTGCTCGGCCAGGGCACGCGCGCGGCGGTCGTCGCCGTGAACGGGTCGGCCCTGCCGCAGCGGCCCATCGTGTCGGCGTCGCTGAGCGGGCCCGGCACGGCGCGCAACCTCGGCACCGCACCGGTGTGGCAGAGCGTGACGATCACCGGCATCCCGCGCGAGGCGCTGCCCGCCGCGCGCGAGGGCTTCCGCGTTTCCCGCCGTTTCTTCGGCCTGGACGGGCAGCCGCTGAACCTCGACACGCTGCGGCAGAACACGTCGTTCGTGATGCTGATGGAACTCCGGTCCGAGACGAACGACCGGCACGAGGCGATGCTGATCCATGGCCTGCCGGCGGGATGGGAGATCGCCTCCCGCCTGCCGGCCGGGGACATCCCCGGCATGCCGTGGCTCGGCACGCTGACGGAAGTGGACAGCCAGCCGGCGCTGGATGACCGCTACGCGGCGGCCGTCACCATCACGCCGCAACGGCCCTTCGCCCGCATCGCGGTGCGGCTGCGCGCCGTCACCCCCGGCACCTTCGAACTGCCGGGCGCGGAAGCGCAGGACATGTACCGGCCGGGCATCTTCGCCCGGCAGAACGCGGCGAGGATCACGGTGCTGCCGTGAGGCGGTCGTGGCGGTGGTTGACGGAGGGGGCCTTGCCCCCTCCGGACCTCCCCCACCAGAGGCCGAAAGGCCTCTGGACACCGGGACTTGATCGGGGCGTGCGGGGAGGGGGCATGGCGCGCCCTTCGCGCCGGCCGCACTCGTGAGCCCCCTCCCCGCAC
>NZ_JACADQ010000022.1 GCF_016106015.1 Neoroseomonas rubea | reverse complement strand
ATTGCCAGACTGAAGTGTGGCTGGAGCTCAGTCGTGTGCCCTTCCGATCTCGGCTTCGCATCCGCGCGGTGCGGCGTTGCGGCGCGGCACCGGTCGACCCCGGCGTGCTCGCCGCCTTCGACGGCGCCCTCGCGGTGCTGCGGGCGCTTGGCCACGAGGTCGAGGAGGCGCCGTGCCCCTGGGACCCCGATGAGGTCGGCGCGCTTTTCGCGACCATCTCCTCGGTCGGCGTCGCGCGTGCGGTCGCGGGTCACGCAGGCTGGGAAGGGCTCGTCACGCAGGCGATTCGCGGCCAGGCGGAGGCGGGTCTCGCACTTCCCGCGACGGCGTATCTCCGCGCACTCGATCGCATTGCCGTCCTGCGAGCCGAGCTCGGCGACTGGATCACCGCCGTAGATGTCGTGGCGACACCCTCGGCGGCCGTGCTGCCCTGGCCGCGGGAGGCGCCCGGCCCCGATCTGCTTGCCGGCATCCCGGCGGGTCCACGCGCGGCAGCGATCTATGCGACGGTCATCAACCTGGCCGCGCTGCCGGCCGTCGTGGTGCCCTCCGCCCAGGTCGACGGCCTGCCGACGGGGCTCCAGCTCGTGGGCGCGGCGTTCCGCGAGGATCTCCTGCTTGATCTCGCGGAGGCCTATGAGCGGGCGGCCCCCTGGCGGCAGCTTGCGCCGCTCTGACGGCGGTCAGCTGCCGGTGCGGCGCACCGGCAGGCCAGCGGTGTCGATGCCGGCAAGCCAGGCGGGCCCGCCATGCGCCATGAAGAGCGCGGCGGCGAGCCCGGCGAAAGCGGTCTGGACGGCGAGATCACGCTCTCCAAAGGTGCCGCGGGCCGCATTCGCGCAGATGATCACACCGAGATAGTCGTCCTTCCACAGCATCGGCGTGAACATCGAGGAGCCGGCGCGGAAGGCCTGCAGGATCTTCACGAAGCTCGCATGAAGCGTCGTGTCGTGCAGCACCATGGGCTGGCGTGTCGCCGCAACATGGCCGGGATGGCCGAGTGCGATGTCCACCAGCTCATGGTGCTGCTCGGGCGGAAAGTTCACCGGCGCGCTGATCATGTGGTGCCGGCCATCCGGCATGCGCAGGAAGACGGCGCACGCGCTGGTCACCGCCGGCGGCGGATCGTCGCGATAGGCCCGCGGCGCGAGTGCGGCGGACCGGTCGCCCAGCAGCGCCGGCAGCGTTCGAGTCACGCTCCACAACGCGTCCTCTGGGCCCTCGGCCGCCGCCGCCTCCGCCGCGACGCGGCTGAGCGCGAGCATGGCATCGTGGGAGAGTTCCAGCATGGTGCGCATCGGGTGACCTACCGCAGGAGATTGAGCTGGCCGGCGACGGCGCCCAGCGCCTCGTATTCCGAACGGATCGAGCGCGCGAAGGCCTCGCCCGTCTCGATGTTCAGCACGGCGGCCTGCTGCTGCATCAGCGTAGCGAAGTCCGGGTGCCGAGCCGCCTCGGTGAAGGCCGAGGTGAGGCGCTCGAGCCGGTCCGCCGGCACGCCGCTCGGCGCGATCAGGCCCCACCAGATGGTGATCGCCATGTCGGCGAGGCCGAGGGTTGCCAAGCCCTGGCTGCCCGGCGCCTCGGCCGAGCCTTCCGGCGTGGTCAGCATCAGACACTTCGCGGTGCCGGCACGAAGCGCTGGAACGGCACCCGTCAGGGAGCCGCCGTAGAAGGTGATGTGCCCACCGAGGAAGGCCGGCAGCGTCTGGCCCGCCCCCTGGAACGGCACCGCCGTCAGTTCGAGGCCGAGCCGGCGCCACACGCGCTCGACGCCGAGATGCATGACCCCGCCCATGCCCTCGTTGCCCCAGCTGTACTGGCCGGGATTGGCCCGGATGCGCGCCACCATCTCCTGCAGATTCGCGGCCGGAAAATCCGGCCGGGCACAGATCGCAAAGGGCGAATGCCCGACACGCATGACGGGTGTGTAGCTGTCGAGCCGGTAGCGCGCGCCGAGCGTATGCGGCGCGGCGGTGATCGGCGTGTTCCAGACGAAGCCGAGCGTGTGGCCGTCCGGCCTGGCGTCGATGACGGCCTGCGTGCCGATCGTACCGCTGGCGCCGGCCCGGTTCTCGACGATGATCGGCTGGCCGAGAGAGGAGCCGATCAACTCGACGAGCTTGCGCGCGAAGATGTCGGTGCCGCCGCCCGGATTGACCGGCACGATGATCCGTATCGGACGATCGGGAAAGCCCTGGGCCGCGACGGGCGACGCCATCCACATGAACAAACCGGCCAGGAGCGTGCGGACCAGCATGGAAAGCCTCCTTGCGTTCGACCGTGCGTCGGCGTGTCGCGGTTTTGGCTACCGCCTGTAATCAACTCTACGGCCAGACCGAATGCTTGCAAAGCGTCACCATGCGGTACGGATGCGGTCGCTTCCCGCCTGATCATGCATCGACCGCGCGGTGCGGCCCGCCGGAGGGGGCCGCTCCCTCCGGCAGTGGCGCGCGATGCGCCGGCCGGGCTCAGCTCTCCGCCGGAGCCGCGATCTCGCCGACAACACGGGCGCGAACGCGCAGGGCACCGCCCGGAAGGTAGGCAATTGGAAGGTCCTCGACATCCACGAGAACGAGGCTCTCCGGCTCCGCCCCGGCTTCCGTCGCGCGCGCGCGGGCGATCCGTTCCGCCTCCCGCAGCGCCTCCGCCCGCGTCATGCCCTGGAACACCTGGTCGGCCTCGCCGCTGACCTGCGCGATGGCGGCGCCGACCGCGTTCGCCACGGCCGCATGCTCCGGCCGCAGAACCTGTGAGATGCCGGGCAGCGTGTCGGGCACCAGGAAGGCACCGCCACCCACGGCGAGCAGCGGGACCGCGCCGGCCTCGGTCTTCATGCGGTCGGTCGCGTCCTCGAGCATCCGCGCGGCCTCCGCGAAGACGGCACGGGCGAAGCCTTCCTCGAGCCCGGCCACGCGATCCGCCTCGCCGAGGGCGAGCATGCCGAGCCGCACCGCAACGTCGCTCGTCGTCAGCTGCGCGCCGCCGAAAACGCGTGCCAGCTCCGGCAGGCGGAAGCCGACGCTGCGCGGACCGATGGCGATGCGTCCATCCGCGCCGGGCTCGACATGCGACCCGCCGCCGAGGCCGATCGAGAGCAGGTCAGGCATGCGGAAGTTCGTGCGAACGCCGCCCACCTGCACCACGGCATTGGCCTCGCGCGGGAAGCCGGCCTTCAGCGCGCCGATGTCGCTCGTCGTGCCGCCGACATCCACCACCAGCGCATCCTTCGCGCCGGTCAGGAACGCAGCTCCGCGCATGGAGTTGGTCGGCCCGGAGGCGAAGGACAGCACCGGGAAGCGCGCCGCGTGGTCCGCGCGCATCACCGTGCCGTCGTTCTGCGTGATGTAGAGCGGCGCGTCGATGCCGGCCTCCTCGAGTGCCTGGGCGAAGGCGCGCACCGTATGCGCCGCCAGCGGCGCGAGCGCGGCGTTCAGCAGCGCCACGTTCTCCCGCTCCAGCAGGCCGATGCGGCCGAGCTCGTGCGAGAGGGTGATGGCGGCCTCGGGCATCTCCTGCCGGATGATCTCCGCCGCGCGGATCTCCATCGCCGGGTCGAGCGGGGAGAAGATGCTGGCGACCGCGACGCAGGCGATGCCCGCCGCCCGCATCTCCCGCGCGGCGGCGGCGATCGCGCGTTCGTCGAGCGGCATGATCGGGCGTCCGTCGAAATCGTGCCCGCCCTCGACCATGTGCACCTGGCCGCGGACGATGGCAGCGAGGTCCTCGGGCCAGTCGCAGAGCGGCGGCAAGGTGGCGGCGGCCGGCAGGCCGATGCGCAGCGCGCCGACGCGCGCGAGGTCACGCCGCTGCACCACCGCGTTCACGAAATGCGTCGTGCCGATCATCACGCCCTGCACGCCAGCCGCCCCGATGGCGGGTGCGACGCCGCGCAGGGCCTGCTTCACGCCGGTCAGGACATCGGCGGTGGTCGGCGTCTTGACCGCCTGCAGCACGCCCTCGCCCTCGAGCAGCACGGCATCGGTGTTGGTGCCGCCGACATCGATCCCGATCCGACGCCTCATGGCGCGTTCCCCCCGGCTGCGGCGGCGTCGAAGACGCTGACGAAGTCCAGGTCGTAGCCGAAGGCGCGCGGCCCGACGAAGTCGAGCCCACGCGGGGAGAGAAATACCTTCGGCGCGCGCAGGGCAATGACGGTGACGCGCTGCCCGTAGCGCAGCGTTTCCGTCCCGATCGCCTCGCCCGTCACGCTGTCGAGCACGCAGATCAGGTCGGGCGTCATCACTCGCGGCGCCCCGTCGAGCCAGCCCACCGCCCACTCGTTCTGGAAGGCCAGGTCGAAGCCGTGGCCGCGCCAGTCATCGAGCCCGTCCAGCCTCGCCGTGCCGCGCAGGAAGCCCTCGGTGGTGCGGCGGGAGATGTCGGCGACCTTGCCGCGGAAGATCAGCCGGCCATCCTCCGCGTCCAGGATCGCCTGGACGGGGTCGCGATGCTCGCGCTGCGCGCGGCGGATCGACTCGCCGAGCGCGATCGCCTGGGTCGTGGTGTGCGGGATGCCCCAGGCCTTCACTTCCGCGCCGGTGCGCGGCGCCTTGCAGGTGGCGGCGATCGAGCCGACCTCGACGCACATCCTGCGCGATAGCCGTTCCATCCACTTCCAGCTCGGCACCTTGGCAACGATGCCCTCGATGCCGCGCGGGTCGACCAGCGACAGCGGATAGGGCTTGAGGTCGGCCACCGCGAAGCTGGTCATCTGCGCCTCGGGATAGGCGCGGCCCATCGCATCCGCATCGACCACGGGCCTGCCGAGATGCGCGGCGGCCATAAGCGGCTGGATGCCGTTGTTGCCGCCGATCTCCACCGACATGATGGCGCGGAACGGACGGCCGAGATGCTCCTCCATCAGCGTCACGGCGCGGGCGATGTTGCGGCTGTCCGTCAGCCTCTCCTGCCCGACCAGCGGCGCGCCCATGTTGGAGACCACGGCCACGAGGTCGTCATCGTCCAGGTCTTCCGGCGGCATCAGGCTGACGCGGTGGCCCTCGGCATAAAGCCGCCGCATGTTCAGCAGGCCCAGATAGGGCGAGCCCCCGCCACCGGTGCCGAGCACCCATGCGCCGACCGCCAAGGCCTCGATCTCATGCATCTGCAGTTCGCGCATCAATGTTCCGCCAGCAGCGATGCCGCGGCGCGCGCCGCGACGGAGATGGACAGCAGGATCGGGCAGGACAGCACGGTGGACAGCACCGCCTTGTCCCGCCGCGTGTAGCTCATGCAGTCGAGCAGCACGATGTCGGGCGCGGCCGCCGCCATCCGCCGCGCGGCGGCAAGGCGCATCGCGTCGTCGCCATGCGGGCGAAGCGCGACGGTCGTGACCGCGACGCCGTCGCGCATGCGCGCCCCACCCAACGCAGCCTCCTGCTCCGGCAACGGCAGGAACAGGCCGAGCCGCCCGCGCGGCAGAAGCGCGCCGGCGAGGGCGTTCAGCACCTCCGACGGCTGCACCAGCCCCGGCCGTTCGGGCAGCCCCTCGAAGTGCCCGGTGCAGGCGAGCAGCACGGGCCCCGTGGTGGCCGCCAGCGCGGTCCGCAGGCGCGCGGTGACCGCCGCCTTCGAGACGGTGATCGCCTCCCCCGACGGCAGCACGGTGAACAGCGTGTCCGCGCCATCCTGGGGCGCAAGCGCGTCGAGCTCGGCGCGCGGGATCCCGTCCAGCGCGCCGCGCAGGCGGATGGCGAGGCCCGGGACCGCGGCGCGGATCTCCTCCTCCACATCGGCCCGTGGCGACTGGCCAATGACGAACACATCGAGCACGGCGCGCGCATCCCCTGTCATGGTCACCTCATGCCTCGCTTGCGGCCCAGCAGGCCGCGCGGTGGTCCGTGCCGGCCAGCGCCGGGTCGTCCCGCGTGCAGCGGTCCATCCTGATCGGGCAGCGCGGCGCGAAGCGGCAGCCCGGCGGGATCTCCGCCGCGTTCGGAACGTCGCCGGCCAGCGGCGCCTCCGGCATGCCGGCGGGGCGCGGCGGCAGGACGGCCGCGATCAGCGCGCGTGTGTAGGGATGGCGCGGCGCGGTGAAGATCGCCTCCACCGGCCCTTCCTCCACCACGCGGCCGAGATACATCACCGCGACGCGGTCGCAGACCTGCCGCACCACCGCCAGGTTGTGGCTGATGAACAGGTAGGCGAGCCCGGAGCGGCTGCGCAGCTCCTGGAGGAATTCGAGGATCTGCGCCTGCACGGACACGTCGAGCGCGCTGGTCGGCTCGTCGAGCGCTAGCAGCTTCGGCTCGAGCGCTAGCGCGCGGGCGATGCAGACGCGCTGCTTCTGCCCGCCCGAGAGTTCATGCGGATAGCGCCAGAGGAAACTGTCCGGCAGACCGACCTGGCGCAGAAGGTCGCCGACCCGCGCCAGCACGCCGTCGCGGCCGGCGACACCCTGCACGACCAGCGGTTCGGCCACCGATGCGAAGACCGTGCGCCGCGGGTTCAGCGCGGCATGCGGGTTCTGGAAGATCAGTTGCATGTCCCGCCGCAAGGGCCGCAGCGCGGAGTCCGACAAGCCGCTGATGTCCCGCCCCTGGAACAGGATGGCGCCCGCGCTGGGCGGGATCAGCCGCAGCGCGAGCCGCGCGACGGTCGACTTGCCGCAGCCAGATTCACCGACCAGGCCGAGCGATTCCCCCGGATGCAGCGCCACGTCCACGCCATCCACCGCCCGCACCACCCGCCCGCCCTTGAGCGGATAGTGCTTGGCGAGGCCCCGCAGTTCGAGCAGCGGGGCGCTCATGCGGCGATGTCCTCGGCGCGGTGGCAGGCGACGCGCCGCCCGTCCACCTCCCGCAGCGCCGGCTTCTCGGCAATGCAGCGCGCGACCGCGAGAGGGCAGCGCGGGTGGAAGCGGCAGCCGGGCGGCGGCGCCAGCAGGTTGGGGATATGGCCGGGGATGGGGCGCGCGCGGTGGTCCGGTCGCGCCAGGTCGGGGACGGCGGCGAGCAGCCCGCGCGTGTAGGGATGGCGCGGACGGTCGAACAGCGCCGCCGCATCGGCATCCTCGACCACCGTGCCGGCATACATGACCACGATGCGGCGGCAGAGCGCGCCGATCACGCCGAGATCGTGGCTGATCAGCAGCAAGGCGAGGCCGCGCTCTGCGACCAGTTCCCCGATCAGGCGCAGGACCTGCGCCTGGATGGTGACGTCGAGCGCCGTCGTCGGCTCGTCCGCCACCAGCAGGCGTGGCGTGCCGGTCAGCGCCATGGCGATCAGCACACGCTGGCGCATGCCGCCCGACAATTCGTGCGGGTAGCGGTCGAGCAGCCGGTCGGGCTCCGGCAGGCGGACCGCGCCGAGCACCTCCGCCGCCGCGGCGCGCGCTGCCACGCGCGGACGCATCCGCTGGCCCGCCGCGCGGTCATGCGCGCGGATCACGTCGATCAGCTGCGACCCGATCGAGAAGACCGGGTTCAGGTAGGTCATCGGGTCCTGGAAGATCATCGCGACGCCATGGCCGCGCAGCCGCGCGAGGGCGCGCTGGTCCATGGCGAGCACGTCCTCCCCCGCGAAGCGGATGTGTCCCGACAGCACGCGGCCCGGCGGCGTGTCCACCAGCCGCGTGATGGAGCGCGCCAGCACCGACTTGCCGCAGCCCGTCTCGCCGACGATGCCCACGCTCTCCCCAGCCGCGACGCGCAGGTCGATGCCGTCGAGCACATGCGCGCGGCCCTCGAAGCCGTCGAAGGCAAGCCGGTAGTCGCTGATGTCGAGCAGCGCGGTCACCCGCGGCTGCTCTTGGGGTCGAGGATGTCCCGCAGCCCGTCGCCGAACAGGTTGAAGCCGAGCACCGTCAGGTAGATCGCGAAGCCCGGGAAGACCGCATACCACCACCAGTTCGGCATGTAGGTGCGCGCCACCGAGATCATCGCGCCCCATTCCGGTGCCGGCGGCTTCGCACCCAGCCCGATGAAGCCGAGCGAGGCGGCGGCGAGCATCGCCAGGCCCATGTCCATCGACGCCTTGACGATGATCGGCGACGTGCAGTTGGGCAGGATGTGCACGGCAAGGATGCGCGCATGGCTCGCGCCCACCGCGCGCGCCGCCTCGACGAAGGGCTCGTTGCGCAGCGCGAGGGCCTTCGCCTCCACCAGTCGCACATAGCCTGGCCACCAGACGATCGCGAGGGCGATGATGCCGTTCAGGATGCCCGGGCCGAGGGCCGCGACGATGGCCAGCGCCAGCACGATGCCGGGCACCGAGAGGAAGACATCGGTCACCCGCATGATCGCGGCGCGGACCGCGCCGCCGAAATACCCCGCCGCGATGCCGAGCGGCACGCCGACCACCGTCGCAGCCCCGACGATCGTCAGCCCCACCCACAGCGAGGTGCGGGTGGCGAGGATGACGCGCGAATAAAGGTCGTTGCCCATCTCGTCCGTGCCGAACCAGTGCGCGGCGGAGGGCGGCTTCAGCCGGTTGCCGAGGTTCATCGCCCCCGTCGCGTCCAGCGGATAGGGCACGATCCAGGGGCCGAAGGCGGCGAGCGCGAAGAACAGCGCGACGATCGCGAGCCCGAGCATCGAGGAAGGACTGCGCCCGAAGCTCCAGGCATAGAAGCGCAGTTGGCGCAGCGTCGCGGCGTGACGTTGCGCGAAGGACGGGCGCGTGGCGCTCACGGCGCCGTCCTCAGCCGCGGGTCGAGCACGCCGTACAAGATGTCCACGATCAGGTTGGCGATCATGAAGTTCAGCCCGATCAGCAGCGTCACGCCCATGACCGGCTTAAAGTCGCCCGCGATGGCGGAGGAGACGGCGTAGAGCCCGATCCCCGGCCAGTCGAACACCGTCTCCACCAGCACGGTGGACCCAAGCATCCAGCCCCAGCGCAGCCCGATGATCGCGAGCGTCGGTAGCATCGCGTTGCGCAGCGCGAGCACGCAGACCACGCGCAGGCGGGAGATGCCGTGCGCCCGCGCGGCAGTGACGTAGTCGGAACCGAGCACCTCGATCATCTCCGCGCGGTTCACGCGCAGGATGGAGGCGAGGCAGGGAAAGGACAGCACCAGCGCCGGCAGCACGGCGTGGGAGAGCGCATCGCCGAAGGTCGCCCACTGCCCCGACGCGAGGCTGTCGAACAGCAGCATGCCGGTCAGCGGTGGAGGGGGCGGCGTCGCGACCTCCAGCCGGCCCGATGTCGGCAGCCATTCCAGCTGCACGGAGAACAGCAGTTGCAGCAGGATGCCGAACCAGAAGGCCGGCAGCGCCACCAGCGAGACGGCGACGAAGCGCGTCGCGTGGTCCGGCGCGCGGTTCTTCAGCACGGCCGAGACCATACCCATCGGCACGCCCACCAGCACGCCGAGCGTCATCGACAGCAGGACGAGTTCGAGCGTAGCGGGGAAGTAGCGAGCCAAGTCCTGCGTCACCGGCCGCGTGGTGACGATCGAGCGGCCGAGATCGCCCTGGAGCAGGCCGCCGAGGTAGCGGACGAACTGCTCGGGCAAGGGGCGGTCCAGGCCGTATTCGCGCCGGATCGTCTCGACCATGTCGCGCGTCGCGTCCGGCCCGGCCGCGAGCGCGGCGGGGTCCGAGGGCGCGACGTTCGACACCGTGAAGGTGATGCAGACGAGGCCGAACAGCATCAGCCCCGTCAGCGCCACGCGCTTCAGGACGAAAAGGATCAAGCGCCCGGCCTCAGGCCGCGTCGATCCACATCGGATGCACGTCGATCTCGCCCGTCAGCCGCAGCGGGCAATAGGCGAAGCCGCGGACATGGTCGCGCATCAGCCAGCGCCGGTTCGCGAGCATGCCGAAGACCTCCGGCTGGAGGTCGACCACGCGCCGCTGGATGTCGGCATAAAGCTGGTTTCGCTTCGCCTCGTCCGTCTCGACCCGCGCGGCGTCCACCCAGGCGTTGACCTGCTGGTCGGTCAGGTGGTGCATGCCCCAGAAATTACCGTGCGCGCGGGTGTGGTACTTGCCCGCGATCACGTCCGGGTCGGTGGAGACTGGAGTGACGTAGACGCTGACCATGTCCGGCGCCGTCTCCGCCCGGCTGCCGCGGGAGACCATGGTCGGCCAGGGCTGGGCGACGATGTTGACGCGGATGTTGAGCGGCTGGAGCGAGTTCAGCAGCGTCAGCCCGATCCGGCGCGGATCCTCGAGCCCCTGGACATGCACGTATTCCAGCTCGAACCCGCCGCTCGCGAAGCGGCTCTGCGCCAGGAACTGCCGCGCGCGGTCGAGGTCGCGGCGCGGCATGCCTGGCACCTGGACATGGCCCGGGATCGCCTCCGGGAAGGGGCTCGTCATCAGCGTCGCGGCGCCGTTGTGGATCTGGATCAGCGCGTCGTAGTCGAAGGCATGCGCGATCGCCTTGCGGACGTTGATGTCGGCGGTCGGGCCCTTGGTGGTGTTCATGGTGATGGCGAAGGTCGTCATGCCGCGATGGTCGGCGGGGCGAATTCCGCGCGCGGTCTTCAGCTGCTCAAAATCGTCGGCTGGGATCTCGGTGATCATGTCCGCCTCGCCGCGCTGCAGCAGGGCGCGCCGCGCCGCGGGCTCTCGCACGATCCGGTAGATGAAGCCCGACAGGCGGCGCTGCTCGCCCTGCGGCCAGCCCTTCCAGTAGTCCGCCACCGCGTCGAGGTGGATGATCGACTGCGGCTCAAAGCGCCGGAGGCGGAACGGGCCGGAGCCCGCCGCGTTGGTGGTGAGCCACGCTTCGCCCCAGTCGTTGTTCGCGACATTCGCCTGCACCTGCTTAGGGTTCACGATGAACCAGAGCGGGATGAAGGTCAGGAAGCTCGGCATCGGGCGCGTCAGGGTGAAGCGCACCGTCCGCACATCCAGCGCCTGGATCGCCTCCGGCGCCAGGACGTCCTTGAGCATCCAGGCGACGCCCTTGTTCAGGCGCAGGCCGCGCTCGAAGGAATAGCGCACCGCCTCGGCATCCAGCGGGTCGCCGTTGTGGAACTTGGCATTGCCAACAAGGTGGAAGGTCCAGACGGTCTGGTCCGCGTTGGTCTCCCAGCGTTCCGCCAGCCAGGGGACGATCTGCGGCGGGTCGTTCACGTACTTCGCCAGCGCGTCGTAGACGGATTGCTGGATCATGCGCGTGGACCAGTCGTAGCGCACATGCGGGTCCAGCACCGGCACCGGCTGGCCGCCTGCGAAGACCATGATCTTGCGGTTGCCGTCGCGCTCGAAGGCGCGCGCCGGGTCCGCGGCCAGCAGCCCCGCAGCGCCGACGCCGGCGGCGATGGCGCTGCGACGGCCGATGGTGAAGTGCGTCATGTGTTGCCCTCCTGCTTGCTGTCGTTCACTCGGCCGCGGCGGCTTCGCGCCGGCGCCGGCTGGCGTCCTCGTCGAGCGTCCCGTCCTCGCGCAGCACGACGCCATAGTCGCGCATCGCCGCCTCCGGCGTCAGGTATCCGTCGGCGAGGTCGTCCGCGATCGCGGCGAGGCTGCGGTCCCGCGGGTCGCCGTAGCCGGCGCCGCCGCACAGTCGTACCTCGGCGATCTCGGCTGCGCTGGTCAGCGTCACCAACTCGCCCGTGCCGCAATCCTTCACCAGGCCGCCGGCATCGTCGCGCACGCCGCCCCAGGCCAGTCCGCCCGGCGCGCCGCCGAACAGGCCCGGGGTGCGGATGCGCACGCCTTCCGGATACAGCGAGGTCAGCGTCGGCAGCCCGTCATCCTCCAGCTTGCGCACGCGCACCACCTGGCCGAGCCCGCCGCGATGGCGCCCCGGCCCGCCGCTATCGGGAAGATAGGCCTTTTCCAGCACCAGCACGGGCACCCGCTGTTCCATCAGCTCGATGGAGGTGTTCGCCGCCGAGGTCGGCCACAGCAGCGACGACTTGCCGTCGCCCCGCGCCGAGGCGCCCTGGCCGCCGCCCATGAACAGGTGGTCGGCATAGAGCCGCTTCGTCGCATCCCAGCCATACATGCCGACGGACACCGGCAGGCCCGTCATCGCCTGCACCAGGCCGGGCGCGGCCTGGGACATGGCGCGGAAGATGTTGGGCGCGATGTACCAGCCCGTGCGCGTGCGCAGGTAGACACTGGCCGGCCTGGTGCAGTTCAGCATGGACCCTTCCGGCGCCTTCACCGTGAAGGGCCGGTAGCAGCCCGCATTGCCGCGCACATTGGGCGAGAGCATGCATTTCAGCGGATAGGTGGCATGCGCCTCGGTGTAGTTGAGCGTGCAGTTCAGCCCGCCCTGCGGCAGCTGGGCCGGCGTGCCCTCGAAATCGAGTTCGATCGCATCCCCCGCAACCGTCACCTTCAGCGGATAGGACAGTTCCGTGCCGAGCGGGTTGTTGCTGATGACCGAGGTATAGACGCCGTCCGGGATCGCGCGGATCGCCTCGTGCATCGCGGCTTCCGCGCGGTTCTGCACCACCGCGGCCAGTGCCTGCAGGTCGTGCATGCCGTATTCGTCCATGAAGGCGACGAGCCGGTCCGCGCCGAGCGCGTTCGCCGCCATCATGGAATGGATGTCGCCCAGCACCTGCCAGGGATTGCGGACATTCTCCGCGATCAGGGCCAGCAGGTCCTCGTTCGGCACGCCCGCGCGCGCGAGCTTCATCGGCGGGATCTGCAGCCCTTCCTCGTACACCTCGCGGGCGCGCAGATGGTCCTTCGTGCCGCCGATGTCCGCGACATGCCCCACGCAGGTCATTAGCGCCACCATGCGCCCGTCCTTGAAGACAGGCGTCGCGATGGCAAGGTCGTGCAGATGCCCCGCGCAGAGCCACGGATCGTTCGTGATCAGCACGTCGCCTGGCGCCAGGGTCTCCGCCGGGAACTTCCGCAGCAGCGCCTTGGCCGCCCGCTGCACCGTCAGGTTGAAGACCGGCATCGCGCGCGGCGAATGGGCCAGCGTCTCGCCGTTCGGGTCCAGCAATTCGCAGGCGAAATCCTGCGCCTCGCTGATGATGAGGCTGAAGGCGGTGCGGCAGACGGTCAGCCACATCTCCTCCACCACCGTCACCAGCCGCGACCACATGATCTCCAGCGCGATGGGGTCGGCCTCGATCCGCGCCATCGCCTCGGCGATCGGCATCTCGCGCGTGACGACGGCATCCGGTATGGGCGCGGAGGCAACCGCGATGCGCAGGTTGCCGCCCGCATCTACGGTGACGGAATCGCCCGGCGGGACGATTGTGGTCGCTTCCCGTTCCTCGATGATGGCGGGCCCGGCGATGCTGTCGCCTTCCGTCAGCGCGTAGCGGTCCCACACGCTCGCCTCGTGCCAGGCGCCGTCGAAGTAGCTCCGGCGCGCGCCCTTGCGCTTCGGCCGCCCGGCGGCGTCGGCGCCGGCCTGCTGCAGCGCGAGCGTCGGCTCCCGGCCGACGACGCGCACGCGGAAAGAGATCGCCTCGAGCTTCGCGCCCTCGAACAGCGCAGTGTAGCGGGCGGTGTACACCCCGGCGAAGGCCGCCTTGATCTCGGCGAGCCGCTCGTCCGATAGGGGCCCGTCCGGCAGCGGCACCGTGATCTCATGCACCTGGCCAACCAGGCGCATGTCGGCGGACCGCTCGACGCGCATCTCCGCCTCCGGCACGCCGGCCTCGGCCAGCAGCCGGCGGCCCTCGGCTTCCAGCGCCACCAGCGCCGCATTGGCGGGCGCGGCGTCGAAGCCAGGCTCCATCACCGTGACGCAGGACCGCACCTGCTCGAAGGACAGTGGCGCAACCAGGAAGCCGAGCGCCGAGGCGGCGCCGGAAGCCGGCGGGATGATCACCTCCCGCACGCCGAGCGCGCGGGCGACCATCGCCGCATAGGCCGGGCCGGCGCCGCCGAAGCCCACCATGGCGTAGCGGCGCGGGTCCTTGCCCTTCTCGACCAGGTGCACGCGCGCGGCCGCGGCCATGCTCTCGGTCACCACTTTGGCGACGCCCCAGGCGGTCTCGACCGGGGAAAGGCCCAGCCGCGCGCCGAGCGTGCCCATCGCCGCCTGCGCGGCGGTCGCATCCAGCGTCATGCGCCCGCCGAGGAAGAAGGCCGGATCGTACCAGCCAAGGGCGAGGTTCGCGTCGGTCACGGTCGGCTCGGTGCCGCCGCGCCCGTAGCAGGCTGGGCCGGGATCCGCCCCCGCGCTGTGCGGTCCCACGCGCAGCAGCCCGACCTCGTCGATCCGCGCGATGGACCCCCCGCCGGCGCCGATCTCGATCATGTCGATGACCGGTGCCTTGATGGGCAGGCCGGAACCCTTCTTGAACCGATGGACGCGCCCGGCCTCCATCATCGCCGCGATCTCGACGCGGCCGTCCTCGATCATGCAGGCCTTCGCGGTGGTGCCGCCCATGTCGAAGGAGATGACGTCGCGATGCCCTGCGCGCAGTCCGAACAGCGCCGTGGCGAGCCCGCCGCCCGCCGGCCCCGATTCCAGCAGGCGGATCGGGAATGCGCGCGCCGCCGCGGGGCTGACCAGCCCGCCCGCCGAATGCATGAGCCGCAGCGCGCCGCGGAAGCCGCGCGCCCACAATTCGCGCTCGAGCCGCGTGACGTAGCGGTCCATCAGCGGCTGCACATAGGCGTTCGCGCAGGTTGTGACCGTGCGCTGGTATTCCCACAGCTCCGCGACGACCTGTGAAGAGACGGACACCGACAGCTCCGGCGCCGTCCGCCGAACGATCTCGGCGGCGCGGCGTTCATGTGCGGGATTGGCGTAGCTGTGCAGGAAGCAGATCGCGACCGCCTGCGCGCCCGCGGCCGCGAGCCTGCGCGCGGCGCGCTCGACCGCATCCTCGTCGAGCGGGGTCACGACGCGGCCCTCGCGGTCCACACGCTCGGGGACCTCGAGGCGATGGCGACGGGCGACGAGCGGGTCCGGATAGCGCAGGAACAGGTCGTAGATGTCGTAGCGCTGCTCGGTGCCCATCTCGAGCAGGTCGCGGAACCCCTGGGTCGTGATGAGGCCGACCGGCGCGCCCTTGCGCTCGATGATCGCGTTGGTGACGAGCGTGGTGCCGTGCAGGATCTCCGCCACGTCGGACAGCGCGATGCCGGCCGCTTCCGTCACCTCGGCAAGCCCCGCCAGCGCGCCGACGGACGGGTCGGCCGGCGTGGTGAGGCATTTGTGGAGGCGGATGGAGCCGGCCTGCGCATCCGCCAGGATGAAGTCGGTGAAGGTTCCGCCGATGTCGAAGCCGATCCGCCAGCGTGCGTCCATCGATCCACGAGCCCCCTGCGCCGCGCCTCAGGCCATCGAGCCTAGTCCGCGTGGCAAGCCCCGCCAATGCGCCGCCACCGGCACGGGAAAGAAAGTTTCGGCGTCCGGCGAAGGCTGCATCGCCCGTGCGCAGCCCGCCCGCGCGGATGCTTCACGCCGTGGCAGCGCGGCCCAGATACAGCGCCGCCGCCCCTTCGTCGGCCAGCAGTGTCGCCGCGGGGCCCAGCATCGCGACGCGCCCGCCATCGAGGATGCAGCCGCGGGCGGAGATCGCCAGCGCCTGGCGCGCGCGCTGTTCCACCATCAGCACGCTGACGCCGAGTGCCGGCAGGCCGCGGATGCGCGCGAAGGACTCCGCGATGCGTGCCGGCGCCAGCGCGGCGGTCGGCTCGTCCAGGATCATCAGCCGCGGACGGGCCATCAGCGCGCGGGCGAAGGCGAGCTGCTGCCGCTCCCCGCCCGAAAGGCTGCCGGCGCGGGCGCGGCGGCGTTCCGCCAGCGCCGGGAAGGCGGCCAGCAATTCGGCGATGCGAGCTCGCGCGTCGCGCACGCCCTGCACGACCTGCAGGTTCTCGATCACGCTGAGCGAGGCGAAGACGTTGCCCACCTGTGGCACATAGGCGATGCCGAGCGCGAGCCGCGCTTCGACCGGCTCGGCCAGGATGTCGCGCCCGTCCAGCGCGACGCGCCCGGCCACGCGCGGCAGCAGCCCCATCACCGCGCGTGCCAGCGTGGACTTGCCCGCGCCGTTGGTGCCGGCGACGGTCAGGATCTCGCCGGTCTCGATCGTCAGGTCTATTCCGTTGAGGATATCGGTCTCGCCATAGCCGCCGGTCAGGCGCTCGATCACCAGCAGGGTCATGCCACGGCGCCGCCGAGATAGGCCTCGCGCACCGCGGGGTCGGCCAGCACGACGTCCGGTGCGCCGGTTGCGAGCACGCGGCCGCGGTCCATCACCACAAGGCGCGGCACCAGGCGCGACAGCGCCTCGAGGTCGTGCTCGATGACCAGGAAGCCGATGCCGCGCGCGTTCAGCGTCGCGACGCGGTCCATGATCTGGCCGATCAGCACCGGGTTCACGCCGGCGAAGGGTTCGTCGAGCAGGATCAGCCGCGGCTTCGCCATTAGCGCGCGACCGAGTTCCAGCAGCTTCTTCTGCCCGCCCGAAAGCCGCCCGGCGGGCGTGTCCGCCACGGGCGCAAGGCGCAGGAAGTCCATGGTGGCCTCGGCCTCGACGCGGATCGCCGCTTCCTCTGTGCGCACGCGCCGGGGGCTGAGGAAGACGCCGAGCAGGTTCTCCCCGGTCTGGCCGGGGGCGGCGGCCATCAGGTTCTCGCGCACCGTCAGGTGGTGGAATTCGCGCGGCACCTGGAAGGTGCGCACCATGCCGGCGCGCGCGCGCGCCGCCGCGCCCAGCCGGTCGAGCGGCCGGCCATGCAGCGACACCCCACCCGCATCCGCCGCCATGAAGCCCGACATCACCGAGAACAGCGTCGACTTGCCCGCGCCGTTCGGGCCGATGATGCCGAGCAGCCCGTCGGCCGGCATCTCCAGCGACACGTCGTCCAGCGCGCGGAAGCCGCCGAAGGATTTTCCGATGTTGCGCACGGACAGCGTCATCGCCGCGTGTAGTCGCCCATGAGCCCCTGCGGGCGGAACAGCGTGAACAGCACCAGCGCCAGGCCCACCGCCCCCAGCCGCACGGACGCCATGTCCACCGCCGAGATCAGGTCCGGCGCCACATCGCGCAGGAAGCGCGTGCCTTCCAGGAACAGCATCAGCAGCAGCGCGCCCACGACGGCGCCGGAGACACGCCCGACCCCGCCCATGATCATCGCCATCCAGACATAGAAGGTCACCAGCGGGATGAACTGGTCCGGCGAGAGATAGGTGATGTAGTGCGCATAGAAAGCACCGGCCACGCCGGCGAGTGCCGAGCCCAACGCCAGCACCTGGATCTTGAAGCGCGCGGGGTCCTTGCCGAGCGCGCGCAGCGCATCCTCGTTGTCGCGGATCGCCTCGATCACGCGGCCGAAGGGGGACCGCGTGATCCGCCGCAGCATCAGCGCCGCCACGCCGCACGCCAGCGCGATGGCGGCGAGCGTCGCAACCGCGCCCGCCATCCCGATCCCCATCCCCGCGAAGGCCTTCGGCACGCCGGGGATGCCCTGCACGCCGTTGGTCAGCCACTTCTCCGAGGTGATGGCCAGCCGGACCGTCTCGCTGAAGCCAAGTGTCACCACCGCGAAATAGTCGTCGCGCAGCCGCAGCGCGACGAGTCCGATCGGATAGGCCGCCAGCGCCGCGATCGCCGCCGCGCACACGAAGGAAACGACCAGCGGCATGCCCTGCATGCTGATCAGCGCCGAGGCATAGGCGCCGATCGCGAAGAAGCCGACATGGCCGAAATTCACCAGCCCCGTCAGCCCGTATTGCAGCGTCAGGCCGAGCGTCAGCAGCACGTAGATCGCGGCGATGATGGCGATGGCGACGAGATAGGCTTCCATCAGCGCACGCCCTCGACGCGTCCGAACAGCCCGCGCGGGCGAAACAGCAGCACCGCCAGCATCACCGCGAAGGACAGCGCGATCTTGTAGGTAAAGCCGACATAGGGCGTGGAGATCTCCTGCGCAATGCCCAGCAGGAGCCCCGCCGCCACCGCGCCGACCGGCGATCCGATGCCACCCAGGATCGCCGCGGCGAAGGCCGACAGCAGCCCTTCCCAGCCCATCTCCGGCGCCACCACGGTCTTTACGCCCAGCATCAGCCCGGCGATCCCCGCCGCGGCGCCGGCGAGCAGCCACAGCGTCACCATCACGCGCATCGGCCGGATGCCGGAGACGCGCGCAAGGTCCGGATCATCCGCCACCGCGCGCATCTGCCGCCCGATCGAGGTCAGGTAGAGCACGCCGAAGGCCCCGGCCAGCGCGCAGGCCGCCACGCCGGCCAGCGTCAGGTCCATCGGCGGGATTCGGATGCCTGCGACCTCGATCGGCCAGGCGAGCGGCACCTGGAAGACCTGCTGCTGGTGCCCGAAGACGATGCCCAGCGCCGCGCGGATCAGGAAGGCGACGCCGATCGCCGCGACCAGCAGCGAGGCCACAGGCCGCCGCGCCAGCGGGCGGAACACCAGCAGGTAGCCCAGCAGCGAGATCAGCCCCGACGCCGCCACCGCCGCGCCGCCAGCGACCAGCAGCGATCCGCTGGCCTTGTGCGCGACAAGCCCGGCATAGGCCCCCGCGGTCATGGTGTCGCCCGCCGCCGCGTTGGGGAAGCGGGCGATGCCGAAGACCAGCGTTACCGCCAGCGCGGCGAGGCCGATGATCAGCCCATGCACGATGCCGGCGACGAGGAGCTGGCCGAACACCTCAGATCTTCACGACGTAGCGCCGGTTGAACTGGCCCTGCTCGATGAAGTATGCGCCGAAGTCGGGCGTCACGTCGCCGAACTGGTCGAAGTCGAGCACCGAGGAAGCGCCCTCGTAGTTCACCTTCCGCCCGGCGGCGATCGCGGCCTTGCCCTCGGCGAAGGTCGCCACCGCCTCGCCCGGCGGGTTCGCCACCTGGCGGATCGCGGCGTTGATCGCCGCGGTCTCGAAGGACTTTGCCTGCTCGATCGCGAGTGCGAGCGTATTCGCCATGTCCCAGGTCATGGCGGCATAGGCGTTGGCAGTGCCCGGCTGGTTGCCCATGGCGCGGCGATGCGCCGCGTCGAAGGCGGCGAAGGCGGGAGCGCCCTCGTTCGAGACGGATTCGACCGCGATGATCCCCTGCGTCACCGCCGGGCCGAGCGCCTGCACGAGTTGCGGGTTCGCCGCCCAGCCGGGGATGATCCACTTCATCGGCGTGCCGGTCTGGAACCATTCGCGCAGGATGATCGTGGTGTCGGGCAGGAAGGATCCCATCACGATGACGTCCGGGCGCGTGTTCAGCACGCGCAGCAATTCGGCGCGGTACGAAGGCTGGTTGGGTTCGTAGACCACGTGCTCGCCGTTCTGGTTGCCCTTGGCGGCCCAGGCGCGGCGGAAGCCATCGGTGTTGCCGATGCCGGAGGCGTTGTTGAAGGCCATGGTGGCCGGGCGGCGGAAGCCCTCGCGCGCCGCGATCTCGGCGAAGGCGCGGCCGAAGCGGTCATTGGTCGCCTGGAAGCGGAAGCCGAGGCTTTTCGCGTTGACCGGCGGCGTCGACAGCGCCGGCGCGCCGGAGGTGTGCATCAGCAGGATGTCGGCATCGTTGGTCAGAGGCATGACGGCGAGCGACACACCGGAGGACCAGGTGCCGAGGATGGCGCGCACGCGGTTGACCTCGATCAGCTTCTTCGCGGCGAGCACGGCGGCCTGCGGGCTTGTCTGGCTGTCCTCGCTGAACAGCTCGATGCGACGGCCGTTCGCGCCGCCGGCGGCATTGATCGCCTCCACCGCCGCGCCGATCATGCGCTGCATGCCCGAGCCATAGGGCGACCCCGCGCCGGTCACGGGATTCAGCGCGCCGACGCGGAAGGTCTCGCCCTGCGCGCGCACGACGTTCGGCATGGCGAGCGCACCAGCGCTGCCGGCCAGTACGATGCGACGGGTGATGGTCATGGATAGTGTCTCCCTGTTGGGCGGCTCAGGCCGCCAGCTGATCCTTGACGAAGCGGCCGCCGAGCATGATGGCGGAGAGATGCCTGCCCTGGCCGGTGAGCAGGGAGAGGTCCTTGAGCGGATCGCCCTCGACGACGACCAGGTCGGCATGCGCGCCAGGGGCGACGCAGCCGATGCGCCCTTCGGACATAAGCAGCTTCGCGGCGTTCAGCGTGGCGCTGCGGATCACCTCGATGGCCGGCAGCACGCGGCCGCGGATGACAAATTCCTCCGACTGGTGGCGATGCAGCTCGCCCAGCAGGTCGGTGCCGAAGGCCATCGTCAGCCCGGCCTCGCGCATGGTCTCGAGCGAGCGCAGCCCGGCCAGACGCACATCGTCGATCTTCGCGACCGATTCGGCCGGGAAGCCCATCGCCGCGCCCTCATCCTTCAGCGCCTGGTAGGTCACCAGCGTCGGGCAGGCGATGGCACCGCGATGAGCGGCGAAGCGGGCCGTCTCGCCTTCGATCAGGTTGCAGTGCTCAAGGCTGCGCACGCCGCATTCCACGGCGCGGCGGATGGCGCTGTCGGTGTACAGGTGTGCCGCGACATAGGTGCCAGCGTTCTCGGCCTCCTCGACCGCGGCCAGCACTTCCTCCCGCGAGAAGCCGACGAAGGCGATCGGGTCGGTGGGCGACGCGACGCCGCCATTGGCCATGATCTTGATGTAGTCGGCACCGGCCTTGATCTCCTCCCGGCAGGCGCGCCGCACATCGGCGACGCCATCGACCAGCCGGCCCAGGCTGCCCAGCCGCGCGGCGAAGAAGGCGGTGTCGCGCGTGTCGTGCCGGCCTCGGAAGTCGCAATGCCCGCCGGTCTGCGACAGCGCCTTGCCGGAGATGTTCAGCCGCGGCCCGTCGAAATGCCCCTCGTCGCGCGCCATGCGCAGCCCATGGGTGCAGCCCCCCAGGTCGCGCACGGTGGTGAAGCCGCGCATCAGCATCCCATGCATGATCTTCGCCGCGCGGAACGCCACAAGCGGGTCCGGCAGCATGGCGTTCAAGCCGAGGTTCACCACCCCGGCCACGACATGCACATGCGCGTCGATCAGGCCTGGCATCAGCGTGCGGCCGCGAAGGTCGACGCGGCGCGCGGAGGCTGCGGCGATCGGCGCGTCGCTGACCTCCTTGATCATGCCGGCCTCGACCAGGACGTGCCCGGGCACGGCGCCATCGGCGCTGCCGTCCAGGATGGCGGCGTTCTCGAACAGGACGGCGTCGGTCATGCGGGTGATCTCCGATCGAAGGGCCAGACGCTAGTCCGCCCGCGCGGCGGCGGCCAGATGGGCGGCGCGGCGCAGCGCGCCCGGCAGGAAGCCGCCGATGACCTCCGCCACGGCGATGTCCGGCTCGGCATAGGCGCCGGCGGCGTCGAGGATGTTGAGCGTGCCGACCACCTCCCCGCCCTCGCGCACCGACACGTTGATGCAGGCGGCGCAGCCCAGGCTCGCGATCAATTCGTGGTCGGGGAAGGCCCAGCGGATCTCCTCGGCGGTATTGCCCATCCAGCAGCGGCCCTGTGTCAGGACATGCTCGCCCCAGGGCGTCGGGCCCATGCGCTTGCGCCCGGTCAGCGGATAGGCGGCGGGGTTGGAGGAGTATACGCGCTCCACCTCCGCCCCGCCGGGGACGACGAACAGCACGGTGAACAGGCGGTGGCGGATCAACGCGGTGGAGGCGGCCTCGGCCGCGCGGAACACCGCGACCGGATCGACGGAACCCGCGGCGGCGCGGGCGAGGGCGACGAGTTCGGGCGTCATGCGGGGGCCTTCTGGTTCAGTTCCGGAAAGATGCCGCGCTGGCGGAAGCGCAGCAGCAGGATCAGCGCGACGCCGACCGCCATTTCGCGAAGCGCCGCGGCCTGCAGGGCGCTGACTCCGGGCACGACCTCCGCCGCGAAGCGCGTCGCCTCCAGGAAGGCGATCAGCAGGTAGGCGCCGACCGTAGCACCGGTCGGCCGCCCATTGCCGCCCGCCGTCACCGCGAGGAAGACATAGATGGTGACCAGCGGCTGGAAGATCTCCGGCGCGATGTAGGAGGTATAGTGGCCATACAGCGCGCCCGCGAGCGCCGCGATGGCCGCGGAGATGGCGAAGGCTTCCGCCTTCAGCCGCGTCACGCGCTTGCCGGCGACCGCGGCGACCACCTGGTCCTCGCGCACCGCGCGCAGCGCGCGCCCCCAGGGCGAGGCGACCAGCCGCCGCAGCGCCAGCCACACCGCACCGACCACGGCGCTGACCGCCGCGAGCGACGCCAGGTGGAAGCCCTGGCCCCAGTCGCGCGGCAGCCCGGCGGGGATGCCGGAAATGCCGTCCGTCCCGCCGGTCAGCCAGATCTCGTTGGAGGCGACGACGCGCACCGCCTCGGCGAAGCCGAGGGTGACGATCGCGAGGTAGTCGTCGCGCAGCCGCAGCGTCGAGACGCAGACGACGAAGCCCGCGATCGCACCCGCGGCGAGCGCGGCGAGCAACCCGAGCGGCACCGGCGCGCCGCCCCACTTCACCACCGTGGCGGACGCATAGGCGCCGATGGCGAAGAACCCCGCCAGGCCCAGATTGACCAGCCCCGTGACGCCCCAGGCGAGGCAGAGGCTCTGCGCGAGCAGCGCGTAGATGCCGGCGATCACCAGCAGGAAGACGATGTAGGAGACCATCAGCCGGCCCGCGTGCCGAACAGCCCAGCCGGGCGCAGCGTCAGCACGGCCAGGATGGCGACGAAGCCCACCACCAGCCGATAGGCGGGGTTGAAGGCAAGCACGGCGACTTCCTCCGCCACGCCGATCGCGATCGCGCCCGCCACCGCGCCGGGGATCGAGCCGAGCCCGCCCAGCACCGCCGCGGCGAAGATCGACAGCACCAGCCGCGTGCCCACCAGCGGATCGACCGAGGTGTCGAGCCCGACCAGCATCCCGCCCATGCCCGCGAGCCCCGCGCCGACCGCGACCGTCACCGCCGCGACGCGCACCGGATCGACGCCGCGCAGCAGCGCGAGGTCCCGGTTGTCGGCCACCGCGCGCATCGCGCGCCCGGTACGGCTGAAGCGCAGGAAGGCCCAGAGCAGCGCCATGCAGGCCAGGGCGAGGACGAAGTTCTCCACCTGCTGCGGCCCGACGCGGAAGGCGCCGAAGCGCCAGTCGCGCAGCAGCGGCAGGTCGAAGCCGCGCAATTCGTTGCCGAAGCCGAAGCGCAGCATGTTCTCGAGCACCAGCCCCGCGGCGAGCGAGGCGATCGCCATCATCAACGCCCCGGCCGCCTCGAGCGGTTTTACAGCCATCCATTGGACTGCGAGCCCGGCCAGGGCCGCAGCGACGAAGGCGACCGGCAGCGCCGCTGCCATCGGCAGGCCGAAGGCGGTGTTGCCGACCCATCCGGCATAGGCGCCGACCGTCGCCAGCGCGCCGATGGCGAAGTTCGGGTAGTTCAACACCGCGAAGATCGCCGTGAAGCCGAGCGCCGGCACCGCGAGGATGGTGCCGGCGATCACGCCGTTGATCAGCGCCTGGATCAGCGCCTCGGGCATCAGGCGATGCGCAGCAGGGTCTGCCGCCCGGCGCGCACCTGTTCATAGCGGAACCGGCAGTCGCTGATGTCGCCCGCATCGGTGAAGTCGCAGGGGCCGGAGGCGCCGTCGTAGTCCACCTTGCCCCCCGCCGCGACGATGCGCAGCCCGTCCACCGCATTGTCCACCCGCTCGCCGCCGCCCTGGCTGACGCGGCGGATGCTGTCGCGGATCGCCTGCCCGGTGCCGTCGCGGCCCGCGGCCATGGCCATCAGCACCAGGTTCACGTGGTCATAGATCTGGCAGGTGTAGGGGTCGGGATTATCGGACCCGACGATGCGCTTCACCCGGTCGAAGCCGCCCGAGCCTTCGGCCGGCGAGGGGGCGAGGGTGTAGATCCCTTCCGTCACCTCATGCGGCAAGGACCCGATCATCTGCTGGTTCACCGAATAGGCGAAGGCGAGCAGCTTGCCGCGGAAGCCGGCGCGGAAGATGTCGCGCAGCAGCACTGTGCTGTCCGGCGTGTAGCCGCCGAGCACGATGACCTCCGGCCGCGCGCGCAGCGCCTGGTCCACCTCGGTGCGCAGGGACGGCTTGTTGGCGTCGTAGATCAGCAGGTCCGCGCTGCCGCCGCCGCGTTCGAGCGCCACCTTCATGTTGGTGAACTGGGACTGGGTGAAGGGCGTCTGCGGCGCCATGAAGAAGGCGCGCTTCGCACCGAGTTCCAGCACGTATTCGCCGAACTTGCGCCCCTGCAGCGTCGTGTTGGGCTGGGTGCGTACCAGCCAGCCGTTGTGTGGCAGGGCGGTGATGGAATCGGCGCCCGAGACGGTGGCGAGGAAGGTGCGGCTTTCCCAGCACAGCGGCGCCACCGCCGTGGTCACCGACGATGCCCAGGTGCCCATGATGGCGGCGACACGGTCGACGTCGATCAGTTTGCGCGCGGCCCGCACGCCCGCTTCCGGGTTGGTCTGGTCGTCCTCGCTGACCAGCTGCACCTGCCGGCCAAGCACGCCGCCGGCAGCGTTCACCTCGGCGATCACGGCCCGCACGCAATTGGCCATGACCGGGCCATAGGGGCCGCCGGCGCCGGTCAGCGGCGTCAGCGTGCCGAGCCGGATGGGTGCGCCCTGCGCACGCGCCAGCGACGGCACGGCAAGCATGGCGGTGCCCGCGGCGAAGGCCGCGCGGCGGGTGAGAAGCGTCATCGCTGTGTCTCCCTTCCAGTCCCTGAGGCATCCATACTGCCCGCTCCGCGTCCGCCGAGGAACAGGCGGCGGATCTCGGGGTCGCGCGCCAGGGCCGGCGCCGGGCCCTCATGCGCGTTGCGGCCATCGACCAGCACGAGCGCACGGTCGGAGACCTCCATCGCCTGCAGCGCGTTCTGCTCGACCATCAGCACCGCGACGCCCGACGCGGCGGTGGAGCGCACCAGGGCGAACAGGTCGGCCGCGGCTTTCGGCGAAAGGCCGGCGGTGGGCTCGTCGAGCAGCAGCACGCGCGGCTCGCTCATCAGCGCCTGGCCCATGGCGAGTATCTGCCGCTGCCCCCCGGACAGGCTCCGCGCGGCCTGGCGGCGCCGTTCAGCCAGCAGCGGGAAGCGGTCCGTCACCACCGCCATCCGCGCCCGTGCGCGACGCGGGTCAAGGAAGCAGCCCATCGCCAGGTTCTCCTCGACGGTGAGCGTGCCGAAGACGTTGCGTTCCTGCGGCACCAGCACGAGCCCGGCCTCGATCATCCGCCGCGGCGACAGCCCCGTGACGTCGCGCCCATCGAGCGCGACGCGCCCGGCGCGCGGCCGCAGCAGCCCGGTCAGTAGCTTCAGCACCGTGGACTTGCCCGCGCCGTTGGGGCCGATGACGCAGAGCAGTTCCCCGGGCGCGACGCCGAGCGACACCCCCTTCACCACATGGTCGGCGGCCGCGTAGCCGCCGGTCAGCTCCTCTACCGCCAGGGCCGTCATCGCGCGCCGCCCAGATAGGCGTCCTGCACGGCGACGTCCTCGCGGATCTGCGCGAACCTCCCTTCGGCCAGCCTGCGGCCAGCCGCCATGACGACGACGTGGTCCGAGATGCGTTCGATCAGCGCCATGTCGTGCTCGACCAGCAGGATGGTCCGCCCTTCCGCAACGATCGCGCGCAGCAGGTCGCCGATCTCCTCCGCCAGCGTCGGGTTCACCCCGGCCGCGGGTTCGTCGAGCAACAGCAGGACCGGTTCGGCCATCAGCACGCGGCCGATCTCGAGCAGCTTCTTCTGCCCGCCCGACAGCGCCGTGACCTGGTTGTCGATGACCGCGGCCAGGCGCAGCCGGCGCGCCACAGCCAGCGCCTGTTCGGCGAGCGCCGCTTCCCGCCGTCGCGCGGCGGCGCTGCCCAGTAGCGCGGCGGTCCAGCCTTCCCCGGGCTGGTCACGGCCGTAGAGCATCAGGTGCTCGAAGACCGACAGCCTGGGAAAGCCGCGCGCGATCTGGAAGGACCTCACCAGCCCCTGCGCAGTGATCCTCTCCGGCGGGAGGCCGAGCAGTTCCACGCCGCGCAGCCGCACGCTGCCGGCCTGCGGGCGCAGCAGGCCGGAGACGGCGTTGAACAACGTCGTCTTGCCCGCGCCGTTCGGACCGATGAGGGCCGTGATGCGTCCCGGCGCGACGTCGAAGGTCACGCCGTCCAGTGCGGCGAGGCCGCCGAAGGACAGGCGCAAGTCCCTGACCTGCAGCAGTGCATCGCGTGTCTGATCGGACTCCATCCGGTGCAGCACGGCGGATTTCGCATTGCATGGCAAGGGGGAGTGGACGGAGCTCGAGTGGCTGGGCAGGAAGCCCGGCTGCCCGGTATCCATCACGTCGCCTGTGGCGCTCCCATCGGAGCGTCCAGGCGACTGTTGCCCCCGCCCCACTGAGGCTCGGCGCGGTCAGCTTGTCGGGATGCCATGGCCCGCCGACCGAGGGGAATCGCATCCCAGGACATGAAGGAGATGAACCTCCTGGCAATGGACGAACCGCGCTGGCCATCGACGGAGCACTGCGTCAGCATCGGCGCAGTCGCGGATGCGGATAACCCAAGCGTGGTCAACCGGCTTCGGCGTTGCCCGCCCTCCTCCACGCATGATTGTGAGTGCGGGAGTCTGGCCCATCTTCGACGATCCGTCGGGGCCGATGCGGATTCAGCCTGCCCATCCATCGCGCACAAGGATCAGCCCGGCGATTAGGCCCTACAGGGGGAACGACCGACGCTCATTCGGATGCCAGAGTCACTGGCCGCAGGTGGTCGTCCGTCTCAGGCGACGCCATGCGGTCCTGCTGCGGCGCAACAGCGGTCGCCATAAGCCGAGCACGGATAGTTGTTCCTTCGGGACCTGTCCCCACGGTGAACTCTCCGCCCAACTGGCGAATGCGCGCTCGCATGCCCGGTATGCCAACACCCTCAGCCGTTCCCGAAGCTCCATCGCGCCCGGCAACCAGTCCCTTGCCGTTGTCGGTGACTTCGACCGAAATCGTATCCCGATCGCCCGTGATGCGGACGCGGACCGTGGTCGCGTCGGCGTGCGACACGGCGTTGGCAAGCGCTTCCTGGACGACGCGGAACAGTGCCGTCTCGGTCGGTCGGGAAAGCAGCGGCGCAACCTTCGGCACCTCCACGGAAACTGCGATCCCACTGCGTCGCGCGACCCCTTCGGCATAGACCTTCAGCGCCACGACAAGCCCGCATTCGTCGAGCAGTGGCGGTTGCAGCACGAAGGACACCGTCCGCAGTTCCCGGCTCGCCCGCGCCAGCGCGGCAGCAGCATCGGCCAGCGCCTGCTCCGCCTCCGCCGGCGCTGCGCGAGCGCGGGCGATGCAGAGCGATGCCCCAACCAATTCCTGCACCGTGCTGTCGTGAAGGTCGCGCGCAATGCGGCGTCGCGTCTCGTCCTCTGCGTTCAGGAGGCGCCCGGTCGTCTCTTCCAACTCGCGGGTGCGCTCAGCCACGCGCTGTTCCAGGAGTACGGCTGTTTCGGTCATGACCTTCAGGCGAGCCTGCGATTCGGCCCGGCTGCGGATTGCGGCGCCCGCAGCTTCGAGGGCCTGTCGTAACGCGACGACTTCCGTCACCCGGGGCCTGCTCGTAACCGCGTCGCCTTCGACCATCTCCGACGCCACCGCCACGAGCACGCGCGCTTGGCGAAGGAGGAACGCGGCCAGCACGACCGCCAGGACGATCGCGACGAGAAGACCAAGGGTGCCCGCGATGCTCAGGCGAAGCAGTGCCCCTCGCGCGCGGCCCGCCACGGCCTCTTCGGGCGCCGCGACCAGCACCTGCCAGTCGGTTCCCGAGATAGGGTTGCGCGCGACCAGAAGGCGTACGCGGTCAGGACCTTCGATCAGGCCGACCTGGCCGGGTGACAGCCCAACCGGCGCAAGGCCTGGGAGGACTTCGGGGGCAAACGCAGTGCGTGCCGCGACGTGGCCGCGCCCGTCCAGCGCCACCGAGAAGGCTCCCGCACCGAAGACCGGCTCAGGCAGCAGGCGTTCGAGACGCGCGGTATCGACCCGGACGCCGAGCGCGACCGCGATATCCGGCGGCGCGCCGTGGACGGGCACGATGACGCCGGCAATGGGCCGGTCCATCAGCGGTGCCTCGAACACGTCAGTGACGAACGGTCCACCCCGCTCGCGCAGCTGGCGCACAAGTTCCGGCGCGGGGCGTGCCTCGATTGGAAGGCCCGCTGCGATCCGGCTGTTAAAGGTCTGGCGCCCCTGCTCGTTACCCACCGCGAGAGAGGTCCCGTTCACCTCGGCCGCTTCCCGAGCCTGGACGGCGAAAGTCTGGAGATCGCCGTGCCGCAGCGACGGGGATGCAGCAAGGGTCTGGCCCAGAACAATGGCGCGTCCGAATTCCGCTTCCAGCGCACCCGCACCGCTCGCGGCCAGGCGCGCGAGTTCTCGCGCCACAAGGCCCCGCTCGGCCGCCATGGCGCGCCAGGCAGACCAGCCGGCGAAGGCAAGTACGGGCACCAGAGTCGCCGCCACCAGCGCGATCAGGTAGGTCCGCAGTCGCACGCCCCGCCTCCCCCCCTTGGTGCACTTCTTGGCATTCAAGGGTCACAGACGGTCGAATGTCATCACGTTTTCCGGAGGAGCGCCCGAATCCGGGAAACGAAATGCCTCAGGTCCAGTCGGGTTTCGACCCGATGAGCGTTTCGTTTCGCCAGGTCCTACCTTTGGGCGGCCGTCCACGTATATGAGGTCGGCAGGAGCGACGGAGCGCGTGCCCTTGGTCAGGATCCTGCTAGCCGACGACCATGCCGTTGTCAGGCGTGGATTGCGCAGCGTGCTGGAACTACAGCCCGGCTGGTCCGTGGTCGGCGAGGCCGCCGACGGCCGGGAGGCGGTGCGCCTGGCCAAGGAAGTCGGACCGGACGTCGCGATCCTGGACATTGCCATGCCCCAGTTGAACGGGCTCGAAGCGGCACGCCAGATCCGGGCGGCGAGCCCGACGACCGAGATCCTTGTCTTCACGATGGTTGAGAGCGAGGAGATGATCCGCCTGGTGCTGGAGGCCGGCGCCCGCGGCTATCTTCTCAAGTCCGACATCGACGAGCAGATCGTAGCCGCTGTCCGAACGCTCGCGGCGCATCGCCCATTCTTCAACGCTGACGTCACGGAACGGATCCTGCAAGGCTATCTTCGTGGCGGCATCGAAGCCCAGCCTGCACCTGCAGTATTGACGCCGCGTGAGCGCGAGGTGGTGCAGGCGATCGCAGAGGGTCTGTCGAACAAGGAGATCGCCCGGCGCCTCGATATCTCGGTCAAGACAGTGGAGACGCATCGCGGGGCGCTGATGCGCAAGATCGGCGCGCACACGGTGGCGGAGGTCGTACGCTACGCCGCAAGAAACAACATCACCGCGGTCTGAACCTCCCAACGCAGGCCCGGGGCGCCTCGGGTATCCACCCGATGGGGGCGGGCCGTTTCGCCCGTTAGCCTTCGTCCCGCGCAGTCACCGCACCACGGCGGCGCACGGGAGGGAAACACGGTCAATGCCGACGGAGCGAAAGGCGCGCTCGGACCTGCGAGAGGTGGCTGACCCGCCGCTGGCAGACATGGTGCGTGTCCCCGGTGGCACCTTCCTCATGGGCTCCGACCGCCACTACGCGGAGGAGAGGCCAGCGCATAACGTCTACGTCGATCCCTTCTGGATGGACGCGACGGCCGTCACCAATGCCGCTTTCGCGGCCTTCGTTGCGGCAACGGGCTATGTGAGCGTCGCGGAGCGCCCCCTCGACCCCGCCCTGTATCCGGGGGCGGACACCGCGATGCTGGTACCCGGCGCGCTGGTCTTCAGCATGACCGACGGCCCGGTCAACACGCACGACATGTCGCACTGGTGGCATTGGACGCCGGGGGCCTGCTGGCACGCGCCGGAAGGGCCTGGCAGCACAGTCGCCGGCCGCGAGAACCACCCCGTCGTGCAGATCGCGTACGAGGATGCGGAGGCGTATGCGCTCTGGGCGGGCAAGGAACTCCCGACCGAGGCCGAATGGGAGTTCGCCGCCCGAGGCGGCCTCGAGGGCGCTGAATTCGCCTGGGGCGACGAACTCCAGCCGGGCGGCATCGACATGGCGAATACCTGGCAGGGCCCTTTTCCCTGGCGAAACTTCGCCACCGACGGCTTCGAACGCACCTGCCCGATCCGTTCGTTTCCGCCCAATCCCTATGGCCTGTTTGAAATCTGCGGAAACGTCTGGGAATGGACGAGCGATTGGTTCGCCGCCGGCCATGAAGACGCCGATCCTGCGAGACGGGCCTGCTGCGCGACGGAGAATCCGCGCGGCCCATCCATGGAGCGGTCATTCGTCATCGCACAGCCGGCCATCCGCATCCCACGCAGGGTGGTCAAGGGCGGCTCCTTCCTCTGCGCGCCGTCCTATTGCCGCCGCTATCGGCCGGCCGCGCGCCACGCGCAGATGGTGGACACCGGCATGAGCCACATCGGCTTCCGCTGCATCCGCCGCGAAACCACGCAACCTGCAGACGAGGACAGGACATGAGCCATAACGGTAACGGCCAATCGCGCCGCGGCATGCTGCTCGGCGGCGCCGCGGGGCTCGCCGCCGGCACGCTGCCCGGCGGCGTGACGCTCGCGCAGACGACGCGCCCCGCAGCGCCCGC
>NZ_JACADQ010000219.1 GCF_016106015.1 Neoroseomonas rubea | reverse complement strand
CCGCAGGGCAGGCGCAGCGTGGCGGCCGCGTGACGGATCGGCGCGGCGCCACGCCGTTCGGCCGCGACGAGCAGCGGCGCGCCGTCCCAGGCGTCCAGGGCCGCGTGCAGCGGCAGCGGCGCGGCGATGGCGGGCACCGAGAGGCGTTCGCATTGTTCCGCCGCGCCGCGGGCGATGGCGGCGAGGCGCTCGATGTTCACGCGATCGACAACCGTGCGCCGCGTGACGACGGGGTGGATGCTGGAGACGCCGAGCTCCGTCGCCTTTTCCACCACCCAGTCGAGCGCGTCCCGCTTCAGCGCGGCCACCATCAGGCGCAGGTCGGGCTCGGCCGAGGGCGCACGCAGCCGGGCAGCCAGCGCGAAGGCGCAGCGGTCCTTGCGCAGATGCGCGATGCGCGCGGCGTATTCGCCGTCCCGCGCGTTGAACACGGCGACAGCATCGCCCGCCGCGCGGCGCAGCACGGTGCCGAGGTGATGCGCCTGCGCCGGCGTGCCGGCGATCTCGGCGCCTTCGGCCAGCGCATCGTCGAGGAAAAGTCGCGGGGTGGACATCAACGGGCTCCCTCCCCCTTATACCGCCATGAGCGGCTACACCGACATCCGGGCCGGGGGATGGGTGGCGCGCCTGCCGGAAGGCTGGCGACCCTATGCCCTGCTGATGCGCCTCGACCGCCCGATCGGGTCCTGGCTGCTGGTGCTGCCGGGCTTCTGGGCCTTCGCCATGGTCGCACCCTCCTGGGGGCGCGGGCTGTGGCTGACCTTCCTGTTCGGGCTCGGTGCCGTGCTGATGCGCGGCGCGGGCTGCGTGGTGAACGATCTGTGGGACCGCGACCTGGACCGGCAGGTGGAACGCACGGCGGGGCGGCCGCTCGCGGCCGGGACGGTGCGGCCGAAGCAGGCGCTCGCCTTCCTGCTCGGGCTGCTGATGGTCTCCTTCCTCATCCTGGTCCAGTTGCCCTGGACGGCGATCCTGCTCGGCGTGCTCTCCCTCGTGCCGATCGCGCTGTATCCGCTCGCCAAGCGCGTGACGGACTATCCGCAGGCGATGCTCGGCCTGGTGTTCTCCTGGGCGGCGCCGACGGGCTACGCGGCGGCGACCGGCGGGCTGGACGCGGCGGCCTTCCTGCTCTGGGCGGCCGGGTTCTTCTGGATCCTCGGCTACGACACGATCTACGCGCACCAGGACCGGGAGGATGACGCGCTGGTCGGCATCCGGTCCACCGCGCTGCGCTTCGGGGAAAGGACGCGACCCTTCCTCGCCGCCTGCTACGGCGTGACGCTGGCGCTGCTGGTCGCGGCGGGCTTCGCGGCGGGGCTGTCCTGGTGGTTCGCGCCGGCGCTGCTGCTGCCGGCGGCGCTGCTGGCGCGGCAGGTGGTCGCCCTCGACATCCACGACCCGGCGCTGTGCCTGCGGCTGTTCAAGGCGAACCGCGATGTGGGGCTCGCCATCGCCGCGGCCTTCCTGATCGGCCGGCTGTGACGCCGGAGGAGTTCGTCCGCGCGCACACGATCGTCGCGACCGCGCCGCTGGTCCCGGAGATCCACCTTCACCTCGCCAGCGAGATCACGCCTATCTGGCAGGCGAGCGAGGAATGGCTCAGGGCGCGCAACATCGAACCGCCCTTCTGGGCCTTCGCCTGGCCCGGCGGGCAGGCGACGGCGCGGCTGCTGCTCGATGAACCCGCGCGCGTCGCCGGCAAGCGCGTGCTGGATTTCGCCGCCGGCTGCGGCATTGCGGCGATCGCCGCCGCAAAATCCGGCGCGGCGGAGGTCGAGGCCGCGGAGATCGATCCGCTGGCGCTCGCCGCCGTGCGGCTCAACGCCGCGCTGAACGGCCTGGCGGTCGCGACGCCGGAGGGCGACATCGTGGGCGCGCCCTGCCGCTGGGACGTCATCCTCGCCGGCGATGTCTGCTACGAGGCGCCGATGACCGCGCATATCCTGCCCTGGCTGCGCGGCATGGCGGCCGCGGGGGCGGAGGTGCTGCTGGCGGACCCAGGCCGCGCCTACCTGCCGCGCGAGGGCCTCGCGGCCCTTTCCCGCCACGCGGTGCCGACGACGCTGGAACTGGAGGACCGCACGCTGCGGGAGGTGACGCTGTTCCGGTTGATGCCGTAGCGCCGCGCGCGCAGGCGTTGCGTCAGCGCGTCGCCTGCTCCAGGAACCGCAGCAGCGCCGCCATGTCGTCGGCATTCTCCACGCGCTGCACCGGCATCTTCGTCCCCGGCGTCACCACGTCCGGCCCGCGGGTGAACAGGTCCGCGACACTCTCCCGCGTCCAGGTGATGTCCCCGCGCGCGAGGCGCTCGGAATAGGCATAGCCCGCGACGCTGCCCATCCGCCGGCCGAACAGCCCGTGCAGATGCGGCCCGGCCATGTTGCCGCCCTCGGCGGTCAGGGAATGGCAGGCGGCGCAGGCACGGAAGACGCGCGCGCCATGCGGGTCGAGCCCGGCGCGCGGCGCATCCTCCGCCGCCTCCCCCACCGGGCCCAGCGCGCGGCCGGCCAGCGCATCCCAGCGACGGACGCGCCGGTCCGCACCACCGGTCCAGAGCGTGCGCCCGTCCGTGTCGAAGGCCGCCGACCAGACCGGCGTGCCGGGCCCTTCCAGCGAGTGCAGCAGCCGCCCGTCCGGCAGGCCGATCACCGCCACACTGCCGCCGAGCGAGGCCGCGGCCAGCAGCGTGCCGCGCGGGTTGGCGGCAAGCGCGACGACGGGGCGCGCGCCGGCATGCATCTCCCGCACCTCACCATTCGCCGCGATCAGCCGCACCTGGCCGTCCACGCCACCCACTGCGAGCGCATTGTCCGGCAGCGCGACCAGCGTGTTCTGCGGCAGGCCGAATTCCGCCAGCACATCGGCCGTGCCATCCGCGCGCCAGGCGCGCAGCGTGCCGTCGAAGCCGGCGCTGACCACGGTGCCGTCGCTGCGGAACACCACCGCGTTGACGTTGCCGCGATGGCCTTCCAGTACGACCGGCGCGGCACCGTCCCGCCACACCCGCACCGTGCCGTCCCAGGCGGCGGAGGCGATCGCGCCATCCCGCGCAGCGAGCCCGGCCACCTGCGCCTGGTGCCCTTCCAGCACGCGCAGCGGCTGCCCGCCGCGCGGGTCCGCACCCCAGATCGCGATGCGCCCATCCTCCCCGCCCGAGGCCATCTGCCCGCCCGGCAGCGCGGCCAGCGCATTCACCGCCCCCGGATGCCAGCGCACCACCGCGCGCGCACGGCCCGCAGCCAGGTCCCAGAAGATCACGGACTGGTCGAAGCCGGCCGAGGCGAGCGCCCCGCCTTCGGGTGCGACGGCCAGCGCGCGCACCGGCCCGCCATGCACCGCCGCCTGGTCCTGCGCCGCCGCCGGCAGCGCAAGCATCGCCAGCAGGAGAACGGCCGCGCGGATCACGTCACGACACCGCCGCTGACATGGATCACCTGGGCCGTGATGTAGCCCGCGCCGGGCGAGGCGAGGAACGCCACCGCCGCCGCCACGTCGTCCGGCAGGCCGAGCCTACGCATCGGGATGCGTGCCGCGATCGCCTCCCACTGCGCGGCATCCAGCGCGGCATGCGCGCCCGGATCCTTCTGCGTGTAGCCCGGGGCGACCGCGTTCACCGTGACCGCCGGCGCCCATTCCAGCGCGATCGCCTTGACCAGCGCCTCCACCCCCGCCTTCGCCGCCGCCGAGGCCGGGAAGATCGTCACGTCGTTGCGGAACAGGTGGGCCACGAAGGAGGAGACGGCGATCAGCCGCGGATCCCGGCCCTCGCGCAGCAGCGGCCCGGCGGCGCGCGCGAGGCGCAGGAAGGCGAGCGCAATGGCGTCGTGGCTTTTCTCGAAGCCCGCATCCGTCAGTGCCGCGACCGGCGTGCGATCGGCGAAGCCGGCGTTGGAGACGACGACGTCGAGCCCGCCAAGGGCGCCGGCGGCATCCGCCACCACGCGCTCCGGCACGCCGGCTTCGGCCAGGTCGCCCAGGATCTCGATTGCCTCACCCCCGCGTTCGCGCACCGCCGCGACGGTGCGCGCCAGGCCTTCCCGGTTCTTGCGCGTGTGCAAGGCGATCGCGACGCCCGGCGCGGCGAGCGCCCGGCAGCAGGCGGCGCCGATGCCGCTGGCCGCGCCGGTCACCAGGATTCTCCGCTTTGTCATCGCCCCTGCCTCGCCCACCATGGCCACCCGACGAGGCCGCGCGCAGCCTCGCGCGCCACTATATCCATGAAGGCCGCACCATGAAGCCGTCGCCGTACCGAAGCCCGCGAGCCCGGTCCTGCGGCGTGGCGATCGCGGCGCTGCTTTCAGCCTGCGCCGAGCCGCCGCCGCCCGACGGCAATCTCCACATCACCTTCGACATCAGCGGCCGGGTGGAGCGCCGCGGCGTGCGCCTCATCCACCAGGCAGACGCCGTGCACTTCTGCGCCCAGCCACGACGCGGCGGCTGGCCGACCGCCCGGGACCCGGCGCCGGCTGCGAATGAGCCGCCCAACACCGTCCACGGCTACGGCGTCTACCATTCCCCGCGCCTCCTGCCGGAGGCGCTCGCGCTCGCGCCCGAATGGCGGATCTACGGCCCGCAGCAGTCCTTCTCGCTGGGGGTCTTGCCGGCGCCCGGCGCGCTGGAGATGGAGGGCCCTGTCCCACTCGGCCGGGCCTTCCGCATCAGCGTGGGCACGCCGGAAGGTCTATGGGAGCGCGTCGTCGAGGAAGGCGCCCCTGCCGCGGCCGGCCAGGTCACGATCGCCGCAGACGGGCTGAGCGGCCGCTTCCGCGCGACCGGCCTCGTACTGCAGATCCCGCACAACCTCATGCCGGAAGGCGAGGCGATCTCCGTCACCGGCACCTGGCGCTGCCCCGCACCCTGACGCGCCGCCTTGCGCGCCGCGTGGACGACTTCCATCCTCCCGCGCCACGAGAACCGGAGGACGCCGCGTGACGCTGACCGTGCTCGAGCCCGAGGGGCTCTATCCCGACACCTCGCTCGAGCAGCGGATCATGGGGCCTTCCGTCCGCATCCTGCAGGGCGCGTGCAAGGCCTCGCTGGCGGAATTGCCCGACGAGCTCTGCCAGCAGGCGGATGCGCTGATGACGCTGCGCATGGCGGTCCCGGCGGACCAGATCGCCCGCTTCCCCAAGCTGCGCGTCATCATCCGCATGGGCGTGGGCTATGACCGCGTCGACCGCGCCGCCGCCGCCGCACGCGGCATCAAGGTGTGCAACGTACCCGACTACGGCACGCAGGAAGTGGCGGAATTCGCGGTGCTCATGGCGCTCGCGCTGCGCCGTGGGCTGACGATGTATCACGACACCCAGCGCGGCCCGGACCCGGCGCGCTGGGGCGTGATGCCGCATCCGGCGGTGCGGCGGCAGGAGGTGCAGACCTTCGGCATCCTCGGCCTGGGGCGCATCGGCACGGCGGCTGCCCTTCGTGCGAAGGCGCTCGGCTGGCGCGTGGTGTTCTACGATCCGGCGCTGCCGAACGGCGCCGACCGAGCGATCGGTGTGGCGCGCTGCCGCACGATGGACGAGATGCTGGCGCAGGCGGACGTGCTGTCCATCCACTGCCCGCTGACGCGCCGCACGCGCGGGTTGGTGGGCGAGCGGGAACTGCGCCTGCTTCCGCAGAACGCCGTCGTCATCAACACGGCGCGCGGGCCGATCCTCGACATCGACGCGCTGGAACGGGTGATGCGCGAAGGCCATGTCGCCGCGGCCGGCCTCGACGTCATCCCCGTCGAGCCGCCGGTCGAGCCCATCCCCGGCCTGCTGCGCGCCTATCGCGACCGGGAGGAATGGCTCACCGGGCGGCTCATCATCTGCCCGCACATCGCCTTCCACACGCCGGAAGCCTGGGACGACATCCGGCTGAAGAGTGCCGAGACGATGCGCGACGTGCTGGTCGAAGGGCTGGAGACGAACGTCATCCCGCCCGAGAGCGACTGATGATCCGCGACGCCGCCGCGCAGGCGGCACGCCTGGCCGCCGCGCGCGCGCTGGTGGAGGACATCCTCATCCCCGCCGAGACGCGGATGGATGAGGAGGACCGGATGCCGGAGGAAGCCCGCGCCGCGCTGCGCGCCCATGGGCTGTTCGGCATCTCCATCCCCGAATCCCATGGCGGGCTCGGCCTGACGATGGAGGAGGAGGCCGGGCTCATGCTCGTCCTCGGCCGCGCGGCGCCGGCCTATCGCGCCGTCTATGCGCTGAATTCCGGCGGCGCGGCGCAGATCCTGCTCCGCGCGGGAACCGAGGCGCAGACGGCGCGCTGGCTGCCGGGGCTCGCGCGCGGGGACCTCATCGCCTGCTTCTGCCTCTCGGAAGCCGAGGCCGGGTCGGACGCGGCCGCGCTCTCGACGCGCGCCGTGCGCGACGGCGAGGGCTGGCGCATCACCGGCCGCAAGCGCTGGGTGACGAACGCGCCCGAGGCCGGGATGCTGATGGTCATGGCCCGCACCGGCGGGGATGGCGCGCGCGGCGTGTCCGCCTTCGCGATCGACCCGGCCACACCCGGCATCACCATCCTGCCGGCGCAGGCCAAGATGGGCATGCGCGGCGCGGCCGTGGCCGACATCGTGTTCGAGGATGCGCGCGTCCCGGCCGATGCGCTGGTGGGGGCCGAAGGTGAGGGGCTGAAACTCGCGCTTGCGGGCCTCGACAAGGTGCGGCTGCATCTCGCCGCCCTTTGCGCGGGGCTCATGGAGCGCATGGTCGATGAAGGCCGGCGCCACGCCCTTCAGCGCCGCCAGTTCGGCGCCCCGATCGCGCAGCAGCCCGCGGTCGCGGCGCTGCTGGCCGACAGCGCGGCGGAGGCGCTGGCCGCGCGCTGCATGGCGCTCGAGCTCGCCCGCACGCGGGACGAGGGCGCGCTGCGCCCGGCCGATGCGG
>NZ_JACADQ010000218.1 GCF_016106015.1 Neoroseomonas rubea | reverse complement strand
AGGCCGCGCCGCTGCACGTGCTCGGCACCGGGGCGGTGGCGGCCGCGACGCGGGATCTCGCCGCCGCCTTCACCGCCCGGACCGGCCGCGCCGTCGCCTTCGAGAACGCCAATGCCGGCGTGGTCGCGCGCCGGCTGCGGGAGGGCGAGGCCGCCGATCTGGTGCTGAACAGCGCGTCGCAGGTCGAACGGCTCGCCGCCGAGGGCATCGTCGATGGCGCGACGCGACGGGAACTGGGCCGGATGCTGATCGGCGCCGCGGTCCGCCAGGGCGCGGCCCTGCCCGACATCTCGACCGAGGCGGCGCTGCGCACGGCGATCCTCGCCGCGCCGATGATCGCGCATTCGGACCCGGCGACGGGCGCGACCGCCGGCACCCACGCCGCGCGGCTGATCGAGCGCCTCGGCATCGCCGAGCAGATGCGCCCGCGCACGCTGGTCTTCCCCGGCGGCGGCGCGGCGGTGCAGGCGGTGGCCGATGGGCGCGCGGCGCTCGCGCTGTCGCAGGTCAGCGAGATCATCGCCGTGCCGGGCGCGGTGCTGGTCGGGCCGCTGCCGGACAGCGCGCAGCTCGTCACCGCCTATCTCGGCGCCGTCCATGCGCGCGCGGCGGATCGGGACGGCGCGCTCGCCTTCCTCGCCCATCTGACGGGCCCGGACGGGCAGGCCCGCTTCCGGGCCGCGGGCTTCGCCACCGGGTGACCCCCCTGGTCGCCTCGCATTCCCGTGCCATGATGCGCACCAAGAACCATCCAAAGGGGAAGGAAACGCACCCATGAACCGCAGGCATCTCCTGGCCGGCGCGGCGGCGCTGCCGCTCGCCGCCATCCGCCCGTCCGAAGGGCGCGCGCAGTCCGGCATCTCGGACGGCGTCGTGAAGATCGGCGTGCTCGACGACATGTCGGGCGTCTTCGCCGACCAGCAGGGCATGGGGGACGTGGTGTCCGCCCGGCTCGCGGTCGAGGATTTCGGCGGCCGCGTGAACGGCATGCCGATCGAGCTGGTGTATGGCGACCTGCAGAACCGGCCCGATGTCGGGCTTTCCATCGCGCGGCGCTGGTACGACCAGGAACGGGTCGATGCGATCTTCGGCCTGGGCAATTCGGCCGTCGCCCTCGCCGTGCAGAACCTGGCGCGCGAGAAGCAGAAGATCGATGTCGTCGTAGCCGCCGGCACGACGGACCTGACGGGGCCGGGCTGCTCCCCCTATGGCGTGCACTGGACCTACGACAACTACGCGCTGGCGCGCGGGACGGTCGGCGCGGTGATGCAGGGTGGCGGGCGGCGCTGGTACTTCATCACCTCCGACTTCGCCTTCGGCCATTCGCTGGAAGCGAACGCGACCGCGGTGATCCGCCAGCTCGGCGGGCAGGTAGTGGGCAGCGCGCGGGCGCCGCTGGGCGAGACCGACTATTCCTCCCACCTCGTGCGCGCCGCGCAGTCGGGTGCGAACGTGGTGGGCATCGCCGCGGCGGGGACGGACTTCATCAACATCGTCAAGCAGATGGGCGAATTCGGCCTGACGCGGCGCGGCATCCAGCCCGCCGCACTGCTCTGCCTGCTGACGAATGTGAAGGCGATCGGGCTCGAGACCGCGCAGGGCATGGTCTTCACCGAGGCCTATTACTGGGATCAGAACGACGCGACGCGCGCCTATTCCGAGCGCTTCGCGCGCATCCATGGCCGCCCGCCGACCATGTTCCAGGCGAGCATGTGGGGGGCCGTGACGCACTACCTCAAGGCGGTGCAGGCCGCGGGCACCGACGCCTCCCAGGCCGTGATGGCGAAGATGCGGGAAATGCCGATCAACGACTTCATGACGAACAACGGCAGCATCCGCATCGATGGCCGGGTCATCCGCGACATGTACCTGATGCGCGCGAAGCAGCCCCGCCAGGCGCGTGGGGAATGGGACCTGCTGGAGGTCGTGCAGACCATCCCGGGCAACGAGGCCTATCGTCCCCTGGCCGAAGGCGGCTGCCCGCTGGTGCGCTGAGGCGCGCGCGGGGGCGCGGGATCAGTCCCGCGCTTCCGCCACCTCGACCACCGGCACGACTTCGACGCGCGCGAGTCCGCTGCGCATCATGTCGAGGTCGCGCGCGATGCGCGGGCTGACATCGAGGATGCGCCCGCGCGTCCAGGGGCCGCGATCCTGAACGCGCCCCACGACGCTGAGCCCGTTGCTGAGATTCGTCACGCGCACGACGGTGCCGAAGGGCAGCGTCCGGTGCGCGACGGTGTCGGATGCTGGGTCGAAGGGCCGGCCATTGGCCATGCGCCGCCCGTTGAAATGCCGCGCGTAATAGGAGGCGACGCCGACCTGGGACGGTCCTGCCTCGCGCATCGCCTCGGAGGACGCGCTGCGGGCATCTGCCTCGGGCATCGGGCCCGCGCATCCGGCGGCGAGCATGCCCAGCAGGAGGGCGGTGCATCCGGCCGCGCGACGCGGCCTTCGGCGGGGGTGCGTGGCGAGGGTGGGGGACCCCATGGGCGCATCTCCGTGGCGATCTTGGCTGCAGGAGCCGTTGGGGGGAGCGCCTTGCGGGGCGCTGGAGGACTCTTCCGGTCGTCGGGTTGTGTAACTCGGGCGAGGTTCAAAGCACGGACCCTCGACCTTGGCAACATCGGGGCAGATCTTGGCAACACTGGGGCAGGCCGGCGCCCGGCATGCCCCATCGTGATTTTTCGCGATTGACCGGATGACTGCCGCGTTAACACTTTTTTCCGCAGCCGTTTTCAGGGATGACTTCTGGCGAATTTCAATATTGATGCCATTGCCAGAAGTATTCGCCGCCCCCGCGGCACCGTGGGGGCGGAGGTGGACAGCCGCCGCCCCAGGGCTTAGTCCCGGCGGCCCGGACGGGACCAGCGAGGCAGGCATGAGCGGCACCAACCAGCGCATCGACGACAAGCGGCTGTGGGACAGCCTGATGGCCATGGCCGAGATCGGCGCCACGCCCAAGGGCGGCGTGAAGCGGCTGACGCTCTCGGATGTCGACCGCCAGGGCCGCGACCGCTTCAAGGGGTGGTGCGAGGCGCTCGGCCTGACGGTGCGCGTGGACGCCATCGGCAACATGTTCGCCCGCCGCGAGGGCCGCGACCCGAAGCGCCTGCCGGTGCTGATGGGCAGCCACCTCGACAGCCAGCCTACGGGCGGCAAGTTCGACGGCGCGCTCGGCGTCATCGCGGGGCTCGAGGTGATGCGCACGCTGCACGACCTCAACATCACGACCGAGGCGCCGATCGAGCTGGTGAACTGGACCGATGAGGAGGGCAGCCGCTTCGGCCATTCGCTGATGGGCTCCGGCACCTGGGCCGGCATCTATCCGCTCGAGAAAGCCTATGGGCTGCGCGACGTGGACGGCGTGTCGGTCTCGGAAGCGCTCGACACGATCGGCTACAAGGGCGAACATGCGGCGAAGCCCTTCCCGGCCGACGCCTATTTCGAACTGCACATCGAGCAGGGCCCGATCCTCGAGCGCGAGGGCAAGCGCATCGGCATCGTCACCGGCGCGCAGGCGCAGGTCTGGTACGACGCGGTGATCATCGGCCAGGACAGCCATGCCGGCACCACGCCGCCATCGGCACGCCGCGATGCGCTGGTCGCCGCGGCGCGGGTCGTCACGCTGGTCGACCAGCTGATGCGCGCGCGGGGGGAGGATGGCCGCGGAACGGTCGGCTTCCTGCAGATCGCGAGCCCCTCCCGCAACGTCGTGCCCGGCGAGGTGCGCTTCAGCGTCGAGTTCCGCCACCCGGCGGACGAGCAGATCCTCGGCCTCGCCGCCAGCTTCCCGGAGGAAGCCGCGCGGCTGGTGGCCGAGACCGGCTGCCGGCTCGACCTGACCGAGCTGTTCCGCATCCCGGCGCAGCCCTTCGACCCGTCCTGCGTCGACCTCGTGCGCCAGGCGGCGCGGCGGCTGAACCTTCCGGCGCGGGAGATCATCTCCGGCGCCGGGCACGACGCCGTCTACGTCGCGCGCAGCATCCCCACGGCGATGATCTTCACGCCGTGCAAGGACGGGCTGTCGCACAACGAGGCCGAGAGCATCCTGCCCGAGGAAGCCGCCGATGGCTGCCAGGTGCTGTTCGAGGCGGTCGTGGCGAGGGCCAACCGCGCGCTCTGACGGCGACGCGGGCGGCAGGCCTCAATAGGCCGGCTGCCCCTCCGTCACCGACACATGCGCGGAGACGACCTTCCAGCCCACGTCCGGAAACCGCACCCAGGTCTGCGACTGCCGCCCCGGCATCTCCCGCCCGCGCATGTCGAACTCCAGGTTCACGGTCGCGATGTCGCGCCCGAGCGTGGTGATCACCAGCTGCCGCCGCTTCAGCTTGATGCCCGGCCCCGGCGGGCGGCGGACGCGGTGCGCGTGGATCTCGTCGAAGCCGTAGCCGTTCTCGTGGATGGCGTAGCGGATCGTCAGCGGGGAATTCCAGAAGGTGGCGTCCAGCACCTCGACATCCTTGTCGATCAGAGCCTGCTCGTAGCGTTCGAACAGGGCGCGGACCTCCTCCACCACCTCGGGGATGTTCACCTCCATCACGCGATCTCCTCCAGGGCCAGGCAGGCGCCGACCAGCAGCGCATCGGCGCCGCGCGCCGCGATCAGGGAAATCCCGACCGGGTGGCCGCCCACCGTCGCGCCGGGAATGCTCACCTGCGGATGCCCCGCCAGCCCGCCCTGGGCACAGAGCAGGTTGATCGTCGCGCGGATCGGCTCGAGCTCCGTCAGCGGCAGCCCGGCCTTCGGTGCCGGGAAGGGCGTGGTCGGCAGCGCCAGCACGGTGCCCGGCGGCAGCAGGCCGCGCAGCCTACCGCGCGCTTCCCGGCGCGTGAGCGCCGCCCAGCCGCGCTCGGCCTCCGGCACCATGGCGCCGAGCACGAGGCCGCGCGCGACATTGAAAGCGAAGCGCGGATTGTCGCGCTCCACCCAGGGGCGGAACGTCTCCCAGGCCTCCACCGGCTGCAACGTGCGCTGCGCGCGCGACCAGGCGGCGAGACCCGGCGGCGCCATCACCTCCTCCCGCCAGTCCGGCACGAGGCGCTTCAGGCGGTCGAGCATCGGCCCCAGCGCCTCGGCGGTCTCCGCATCCGCGATCCCGAACGCATCCGTCGCGACGATCAGGCGCGTGGGCCGCGCGGGCGGCATCTCCTCCCCCAGCAGCACGGCGGACACGCGCGCAAAGGTTGCCGCGTCGCGTGCGAACCAGCCGGTCGTGTCCGAGGTCGGCGCCTGCGGCAGCATCCCCGCCAGGTCGAGCCGCCCATGCGTCGGGCGGATGCCATACAACCCGCAGAAGGAGGCCGGCACGCGCACCGACCCGCCGGTATCCGTGCCGAGCGCCGTGTCGCACAGCCCCTGCGCCACCGCGCTCGCCGAGCCTGACGAAGACCCGCCCGGCACATGCCCCGGTGCCGCGGGGTTCACCGGCGTGCCCTCGAAGGCGTTCTCGCCGAGGATGCCGAGCGAGACCTCGTCGGTGATGGTCTTGCCCACCAGCGTGCAGCCGGCATCGAGCAGCGCCTGCACCGCCCAGGCATGGCGCGTCGGGATGGGGTTCTGCCGCGCCCAGTCCGGATTGCCGCCGCCGGTCGGGTGGCCGGCGACGTCGAACAGGTCCTTGGCCGCGAAGGTCAGGCCCGCGAGCGGGCCGCCCGGACGGCCCTCGATGCGGATGTCGGTGCCGGGAACGAAGGGCGACATGGCGGCTCCTGCGGATTCGCCCCCAGTCTAGAGCCGTTCCCGCTCGCCGTGGCTCACGGTCACGTCTCCAATACTCTGTTTTCGCGAGCATCCTTATCCGTCCAACCGACTCCGTTTGGACGGCTGGTTCTTTAGGCCGAGCCGCGCGCCCTCTCCCACAGCCTGCGCGCGCGCACGACCCGCTCGCCTTCCAGCACCAGCAGCAGCGCCACCGCCGCCCCCGCCACCGCGCCCCATTCCGCGAGACCGAGCCCCGCTGTGCCGAACACCGCCTGCAGGGGCGGCGCATAGGTCAGCACCGCCTGTCCCGCGACCGTCACGCCGAGCCCGAGCCAGAGCGCGGGCGTCGGCGCGCCGCCGCCGAGCAGCCCGCGGCGCCCGCGGCGGACGGCGAACAGATAGGCGATCTCCAGCGCCACGATCGTGTTCACCACCGCCGTGCGCGCCACCTCCTCCGTCCCGCCGCGCGCCAGCACCAGGGCGAAGACGCCGAAGGACGCCGCGGCGGCCAGCGCCGAAACCAGCAGGAAGCGCCAGAGCAGGAAGCCCGTCAGCAGCGGCCGCCGCGGGTCGCGCGGCGGTTCCGCCATCACGCCCGGCTCCGTCGGCTCGAAGGCCAGCGCCATGCCCAGCGCCGTCGCGGTGATGGTGTTGATCCAGAGCACCTGCAGCGGCGTCATCGGCAGGGCGAGGCCGAACAGCACCGCGCCCGCGATCACCAGCGCCTCCCCGCCATCGGTCGGCAGGTTCCACACGATCACCTTGCGGAGGTTGTCGTAGATCGTGCGCCCTTCCCGCACCGCCGCGGCGATGGAGGCGAAGTCGTCATCCGCCAGCACCATCTGCGCCGCCTGCTTGGCCGCCTCCGTCCCGCGCCTTCCCATGGCGATGCCGATATCGGCGCGTTTCAGCGCCGGCGCGTCGTTCACCCCGTCCCCGGTCATGGCGACGACGGTGCCGTCGCGCTGCAGCGCCTCGACCAGCAGCAGCTTCTGTTCCGGGCTGACGCGGGCGAAGACGTCGGTGTCGCGGACCGCCGCCGGCCAGGCCTCGGCGGGCAGGGCGGCCAGCGCCTCCCCCGTCATCGCGCGCGGCGCGGCGGCGATGCCGAGTTCGGCCGCGATCGCCGCCCCCGTCGCGGCGTGGTCGCCGGTAATCATCACCACGCGGATCCCTGCCGCGCGGCATTCCG
>NZ_JACADQ010000217.1 GCF_016106015.1 Neoroseomonas rubea | reverse complement strand
CCCCCCCCCCCCCCCCCCCTTCTCCGGCCGGGCGCCGCCTTCCGGGGTCCAAGTGTGGCTGGAGTTCAGGCGGTGCTCTTCCGATCTGCGCCCCTCGCTGGCGTCCCGGTGCTGGACAGCTTCGACTGTGCGCTCGCCGCCGCGCTCGGGGGTGGCGCCGCGCGCGGCGCGCCTGCCGCGCAGGCCCCCATGCTCGGCCTCGATCCGCTGCTGGCCCGGTGCTTCCCTTGAGTCTCGGTTGCCAAAGACCTTTCGGCCGATTGGCCCCAAGGGACGATGCAAGCATCGTCCCTGGGAACCCGCGGCGGGGGCGCGCGGGCGGCGCCCCCGCATGACCCTTCCTGTCGAGGAGGCCCTGCCCGCGCTCGTCGCCGCCCTGCGCGCCGGCTCCAACGCGGTGCTCGTCGCCCCGCCCGGTGCCGGCAAGACCACGCTTGTCCCGTTGGTGCTGAAGGACGAGCCCTGGGCGGAAGGCGGCCGCATCCTCGTGCTGGAACCGCGCCGCGTCGCCGCCCGCGCCGCCGCCCGCCGCATGGCGGAGATGGTGGGGGAACCGGCCCCCGGCGGCACGATCGGCCTCGCCACGCGCCTCGACCGTGCCTTTTCCGACCGCACGCGGGTGGAGGTGGTGACGGAGGGGCTGCTGGTCCGTCGCCTGCAATCCGACCCCGGTTTGGATGGCGTCGCGGCGGTGCTGTTCGACGAGGCGCATGAGCGCAACATCGACACGGACCTCGCGCTCGCGCTGTGCCTCGACCTGCAGGCGAATCTGCGGCCGGACCTGCGGCTGCTGGCGATGTCCGCGACGATCGACGGCGCGGCCTTCGCGGGGCTCATGGGGGCCGGGCCGATTCACGGCTCCGCGCCATCCGGCGCTCCGCCGATCGGGCCGGATGTGGGTGCCGGGCCGATTCACGGCTCCGCGCCCGTCATCGAGAGCCTCGGCCGCGCCTGGCCGGTCGAGATGCGCCACCGCGCCCGCGACCTCGCCGATGCGCGCGACCTGCCGGAGGCGATGGCGGCGGCCGTGCGCGAGGCGCTGCGCGAACATCCCGGCGACGCGCTCTGCTTCCTGCCCGGCTGGGGGGAGATCCGTCGCACGCAGGAAAGCCTCGCAGGCGTCGACGCGCTGGTCGTGCCGCTGCATGGGGAGATGCCGCCGGCCGAGCAGGACATCGCGCTGAACCCCGCGCCGGACGGACGGCGCAAGGTGGTGCTCGCGACCTCGATCGCGGAGACCTCGCTGACCGTCCCCGGCGTGCGGATCGTCATCGATGGCGGCTTCCGCCGCGCGCCGCGGCTCGATGCCGCGAGCGGCCTGTCGCGCCTGGTCACGGTGCGCATCAGCCGCGCGGCTGCCGACCAGCGTGCGGGCCGCGCGGGGCGCACCGCGCCCGGTGTCGCGATCCGGCTGTGGTCGGAGGCGCTGCATCGCGGCCTGCCGCTCGCCGACCGGCCGGAGATGCTGGAGAGCGAACTCTCCTCCCTCGTGCTGGACTGCGCGGGCTGGGGCGCGGATCCGGCGACGATGGCCTTCCTCGACCCGCCGCCGGCGGGCGCGGTGGCCGCGGCGCGCGCGCTGCTCGGCGACCTCGATGCGCTGGATGCGGCGGGGCGGATCACCGAGACCGGGCGGCGCATGGCGCGGCTCGGGACGCATCCGCGCCTCGCGCGCATGCTCGTCGCGGCAAGGGATGAGGGCGAGCGCGCGCTCGCCGCCGACCTCGCCGCGCTGCTCGAGGAACGCGACCCGATCCGGGGCCGCGACGCGCCATCGGACGTGCATCTGCGGCTGGACCTGCTGCACGGCGCCGACCGCGCCGATGCGGATCGCGCGACGTTGCATCGCATCCGCCGCGCCGCCGCGCTGCACCGGCGCCGGCTGCGTGTGCATGGGGATGTGCATCCCGAGGGCGATGCCGGCGCGCTGCTCGCGGCAGGCTTCCCGGACCGGATCGCGGCGAAGCGCGGCGCGATGGATGGCGCCTTCCGCCTCGCCTCCGGCCAGGGGGCGCGGCTGCCGGCGACGGATGCGCTGGCGAAGGCGCCGCTGCTCGCGGTCGCCGACCTCGAATTGCAGGGGACGGAAGCGCGCATCCGCATGGCCGCGCGGATCGACCGCGCCGTGCTGGAAGCGCGCTTCCCGGAACGGCTGCGGCGGGAGGAAGGGGCGGCCTTCGATCCGCGCGCCAACGCCGTGGTGGCCCGGCGCCGGCTGATGTTCGGCCCGCTGGTGCTGGAGGAAGCGACCCTGCCGCATGCCGACCCGGCGTCCGTCGCCGCCGCCCTGGCCGCCGCGGCCGCCGAACGGTCCCTGCGCGACCTGCGCTGGACGGATGCCGCGCGCCAGGTCCAGGCGCGCATAGGCTGGATGCGCAAGGCCGAGGGGGAAGCCTGGCCGGATGTCTCCGACGCGGCGCTGGCGGGTAGCGTGCAGGACTGGCTCGCGCCGCACCTGCATGGGCGGAGCCGGCTCGCGGACCTCGCCGCGCTCGATCTCGTGGACCTGCTGCTCGGCGACCTGCCGTGGGAGAAACGCCGGGCGCTCGACGCCGCGCTGCCCGCGCGGCTCGCGCTGCCCGCCGGTCGGTCCGCGGCCATAGACTACGCGCGTGACGTGCCGACGCTCGAAGCCCGGGCGCAGCATCTGTTCGGCCTCGCATCGCTGCCGCCGCTCGCGGGGGGGCGGGTGCCGCTGCAGGCGGCGCTGCTCTCGCCGGCCGGCCGGCCCATCGCCGTGACCGGCGACCTGGCGGGCTTCTGGAGGGGAAGCTGGGCGGAGGTGCGCAAGGACATGCGCGGCCGCTACCCCAAGCACCCCTGGCCCGAGGACCCCGCGGCCGCTTCCGGTTGAACCCGCGCGCGGCGCAGCGCAGATTGCGGGCGTGAACGCCGAAGAACGCAACGAGTCCAGACCCGCCCTGCCCCGCCGCCTGGCGCTGCTGCTGCCCGCGGCGCTGGCCGCCTGCGCGCGGCCGGCTTCCGCCCAGCGCGGCCTGCCCGACTTCGCGGATCTGGCCGAACGCGTGCTGCCCGCCGTCGTCAGCATCCAGGTGACGAGCCGGGAGACCTCCCCCGACTCGCGCGGCACGCCCTTCGAGCGCGGCCGGCGCGGACAGCTCGTGCAGGGCGCGGGATCGGGCTTCATCATCGAGCCCTCGGGCGTCGTCGTCACGAACGGACATGTCGTCGGCAACGCCACGCGCGTCACGGTGACGACGCAGGACGGCACCGACTATCCGGCGCGCGTCATGGGCGTGGACGAACTGACCGACATCGCGCTGCTGCGGATAACGCCGCGCGGGCCGCTCGCCGCCGTCTCGCTCGGCGTCTCGGCCAACATGCGGGTCGGCCAGTGGGTGATCGCGGCCGGCAATCCCTTCGGCCTCGGCGGCAGCATCACGAGCGGGATCATCTCGGCCCGCGGGCGCGACATCGGCCAGGGCCCCTTCGACGACTTCATCCAGACCGACGCGCCGATCAACCCGGGCAATTCCGGCGGGCCCCTGTTCAGCATGGCGGGCGAGGTGATCGGCATCAACACGGCGATCTACTCGCCTTCGGGCGCGAGTGCGGGCATCGGCTTCGCCGTGCCGTCGGACCTCGCGCGCCCGGTGATCGAGGCGCTGATCCGCGGCGGGCGCGTGGAACGCGGCTGGCTTGGCGTCTCGGTCGCGGATGCCGAGGAACAGGGCCGCGGCCGGCGCGGCGCCCTCATCATGGGGGTGGAGCGCGGCAGCCCAGCCGCGCGCGCCGGGCTGCGGCAGGGCGACCTCGTCACGGCGCTGAACGGCGAATCGGTCGCGACATCGCGCGCGCTGGTGCGCGGCGTGGCCGGCCTGCCGCCGGGGGAGACGGTGCGCCTCACGCTCACGCGCGGCGGGCGCAGCCAGGAGGTCGCGGTGCAGATCGGCCGCCGGCCCAACGACAGCTGAGGAAACGGGATGCGCATCCTTCTGGTGGAAGACGATGCCGAGGTGGCGCGCTTCGTCCGCCGCGGGCTCCAGGAAGCGGGCCATACGGTGGAGCACGCGGCGAACGGGCGTGACGGGCTGTTCCTCGCGGCGTCGGAGCAGTTCGACATGCTGGTGCTCGACCGCATGCTGCCCGGCGGCGTGGACGGGGTGCGGCTGGTGGAGACACTGCGCGCCCAGGGCAACCGCACGCCGGTGCTGTTCCTCTCCGCGCTCTCGGCCGTCGATGAACGCGTGAAGGGCCTGAAGGCGGGCGGCGACGACTATCTGGTCAAGCCCTTCGCATTCGCCGAACTGCTCGCGCGCGTGGAGGCGCTGGCGCGCCGCCCGACGGTCGATGCGCCGGCGACGCGGCTGAAGATCGCCGACCTCGAGATGGACCTGCTCTCCCGCACCGTGACGCGCGGCGGCAAGCGGATCGAGATCCAGCCGCGCGAATTCCGCCTGCTGGAACACCTGATGCGCCATGCGGGTCAGGTGGTGACGCGCACCATGCTGCTCGAGAAGGTGTGGGACTACCATTTCGACCCGCAGACCAACGTGATCGACGTGCATGTCAGCCGGCTGCGCCAGAAGGTGGACAAGGGCTTCGACAAGCCGCTGATCCACACCGTGCGCAACGCCGGCTACATGATCCGCGCCGAGCCCTGAGCCCCGAGGCGCCGGGCGAGCCGTGACGCCCCCGCCCATCCCGCAGGAAGACCTGCCGAACCCATGGGACCCGCTGCTGCGCTTCCTGCGCAGCGCGGGCTTCCGCTTCGCCCTGCTGTTCGCGGTGGTGTTCAGTTCCGCCGCCGCCGGCTTCGCCTTCGTGCTGTGGTTCGCGACCGCGGGCTCGCTGGACCGGCAGACCGACGCGGCGCTGCGCACCGATGCGCTCGGCCTGATGGAACGCTGGCGGGAAGGCGGGCCGGGCGCCGTCTCGGACGCGATCGCCGAACGGCTCGCGGCCGATGTCGAGAACCACGCGATCTACCTGCTGCTCGACCCGCGGGGGGTGCGCGTGGCGGGCAATCTCGACCGCTGGCCGGCCGCGGCGGGCCAGGGCCCGGACGGCCCCTGGTCCTTCGCCTTCGTGGCGCGGGAGGGCATCAGCGTCGAGGCGCGGCTCTACACCATGAACCTCGGCGAGTACCGGCTGATCGCCGGGCGCGACATCGAGGAGAAGCAGCGCCTGCGCGACACGCTGGCCGAGGGCATCGCCTGGTCCTCCGCCGCCGCGAGCATCTTCGCCCTCGTCGGCGCGGCGGTGCTGCGCCGCGCGCTCGCCAACCGGCTGCGCCCGGCGACGCGCACGGCGGAAGCGATCGCGGCGGGCGACCTGTCCCGCCGCGTTCCCTCCTCCGGGCTGGAGGACGAGTTCGACCGGCTGGGGGAGAGCATGAACGCCATGCTCGACCGCATCGACCGGCTGATGGAAGGCGTGCGCGGCGTGTCCGATTCCATCGCGCACGACCTGCGCACGCCGATCGCCCGCGCGCGCGCGAAACTCGAGGAAGCGCTGGCGGACACGGCGGAGCCCGGCGCGCTGCGCGCTGCGATCGAACAGGCGATCGCCGACCTCGACCACATCACGCGCGTCTTCGGCGCGCTGCTGCGCATCGCCGAGGCCGAGGCCGGCGCGCGGCGCGCCGCCTTCGCGAGCTTCGACCTCGCACCCGTGCTGGCCGACGTGGCGGAATTCTATGGCGTCGTCGCCGAAAGCCGCGGCCAGGCGCTGGTGACGGAGCTGCCGGACCGGATCGACCTGGTGGGCGACCGCGACCTGCTCGCCCAGGCGGTGGGGAACCTGATCGACAATGCGCTGAAGTTCACCCCGCCGGGTGGCCGGGTGCTGCTGTCGGCACGCAGCCTTCCGCGCGAGGGGATCGAGATCGCGGTGGCCGACAGCGGCCCCGGCCTGCCGATCGAGGACCGCGCGCGCGCGGGGGAGCGCTTCTTCCGCGCCGACGCGTCGCGCGGGACGCCGGGCTCGGGGCTCGGCCTGTCGCTGGTGCGGGCGGTGGCGCATCTGCATGGCGGGGACCTCGTCCTCGGCGATGCGGAACCGGGGCGCCTGCCGCCGGGGCTGCGCGCGACGCTCAGACTCGGCATCGCATGAACTTGGCGTCATCGCGCCGCCATCCGGGCCTCAGAAGCAGGGCGCTATCCTACGGGCCATGCCCATCCGCCTGCCGCTGTCGGTCATGCTGGCCGCGCCGCTGCTCATCGCGACCGGCGAGCCGATCCCGCGCATCACCAGCGACAGCCAGGAATACTGCACGGAACTCGTCGGCCGGCTCGCCCGGCTGCCGGGGGCGGGCGGGGAACCGGCGCGCAGCCTGGGCGCCGATGGCATGCGGCTGTGCGAGGAAGGCCAGCCGCGCGCTGGCGTGGCGAAGCTGCGGCGGGCGATCCGGGCCGCGCAGGCGCCCCCCTGAGGCCCTGGCCGATCGGATGCCGTCATCCGATCGCATGTCTTGTCCTGGACAGCACGGATGTCCGGGCCGCCTCCGCCCCGGGGCGAGGCCCGCGCAGGCGGAGGCGCCCGGACGGATCGCCCCCTCCGGGAAACATGGATTCCAGAGCGGTCCATCCTCGCCTGGCGCAGCCCCGCGGCCGTCCGGCGGGACGCAACGGCGCCATCGCGCCGCGCCGCGGCGGCGCGGCTGATGCGCGACGTCCTCTCGCCCGCGCTGGCCGGGGCGGCGGCGACCTGTTCGGGCATCGGGCTCGCCCGCTTCGCCTATGTGCCGCTGTTCCCGGCGATGGTCGCCGCCGGCTGGGTCGATGGGGCTGAAGCCGGGCTGCTCGGCGCGCTGAACCTCACCGGCTATCTCGCCGGCGCGCTGCTGGCGCGCGCGCTGGCGCGGCGCATCGGCGTGCCGCGGGCGCTCGATGCCGGGATGGCGCTGGCGGCGCTCGCCGCGGCCTGCTGCGCCTGGAACGGGGGGGTGGCCTGGCTCG
>NZ_JACADQ010000216.1 GCF_016106015.1 Neoroseomonas rubea | reverse complement strand
CGCGCTGGCGGGCGGAGCGCTGAACCGCGCCTCAGCGACGGTCGGCCGCGCGGCCCAGCGCGAAGACGCGCAGCGTGCTGGCGAGCGGCGCGCCGCCGTCCGCGCGCGCCGCATCCAGTTCCGCGATCAGCGCGGCGAGGCTCGTTCCCCGGTCCCGCGCCGCGGCCTCGAGCGCCGCCCAGAAGGCGGGTTCCAGCGCGACCGAGGTGCGGTGGCCGGCCAGGCTGAAGGATCGCTTTTCGAGATGCGGCTTCATCCGCCGGCAAGCGTCGCGCCGGGGCGGAGCATCTCCTCGGGCCGCACCCAGCGGTCGAACTCCTCCGCCGTGACGTGGCCGAGGCGGATGGCGGCGTCCTTCAGCGTCAGGTCCTCGGCCAGCGCCAGCTTCGCGATCGAGACCGCCTTGTCATAGCCGATGCGCGGGTTGAGCGCGGTGACGAGCATCAGCGACTTCGCCACCTGGTCGGCGATGCGCGCGCGGTTGGGCGTGAGCTTCGCGACCATGTGCGTGGCAAAGGAGGATGCGGCGTCGCCCAGCAGATGCGCGCTTTCCAGCACGCACTGGATGATGACGGGCTTGAAGACGTTGAGCTCCAGATGCCCCTGCGCGCCGGCGATGGTGACGGTCGTCTGGTTGCCCATGACGCGGGCGCAGACCATGGTCAGCGCCTCGGCCTGGGTCGGGTTGGTCTTGCCGGGCATGATGCTGGAGGACAGGCCATCCGCCGGCACGATGAGCTCGCCAAGGCCGCCGCGCGGGCCGGAGCCCATCAGGCGGATGTCGTTGGCGATCTTGGTCAGTGAAACCGCGACGGTGTTCATCGCCCCGTGCAGCTCGACGAAGGCGTCGTGCGCGGCCATGCCTTCGGACTTGTCCGGGTTGGGCGCGAAGGCTTCCCCCGTGCGCGCGGCGAGGATGGCGCAGAAGGCGTCGTCGAAATCCGGATGGCGGTTGAGCCCCGTGCCGGCCGCCGTGCCGCCCTGGGGCAGCAGCAGCAGGCGCGGGATCGCGTCCGCGATGCGCGCGACGCCGTTCTCCACCTGGCGCGCCCAGGTGGCGAAGGCGCCGCCGAGCGTGACCGGCACCGCATCCATCATGTGCGTGCGGCCGAGCTTCACGATCGCCGCATAGTCCTGCGCCTTGTCGGTCAGCGCGGCGTGCAGCGCGGCAAGGCCGGGCAGCAGCCGCGCGCGCAGCGCCGCGACGGCGGCGATGTGCATCACGGTGGGGAAGGAATCGTTCGAGGACTGGCCGCGGTTGACGTGGTCGTTCGGATGGATCGGCGCGCGCGCGCCGAGTGGCTGGCCGAGCCGTTCATTGGCGAGGTTCGAGATGACCTCGTTCGCGTTCATGTTGGTCTGGGTGCCCGATCCGGTCTGCCAGACGGGCAGCGGGAAATCCGCGTCTCGCAGGCCGGCGGCGATCTCCTCCGCCGCCGCCTTGATCGGTTCGGCGATGGCGTCGGGCAGTTCGCCGAGGCGGCGGTTCGCCTCGGCCGCCGCCCATTTCTGCAGGCCGCTGGCGCGGATCACGCCGGGGTCGAGCCGGCCTTCACCGATGCGGAACAGGGCGCGGGCACGCTCGGTCTGCGGGCCCCAGTAGCGGTCCGCGGGGATGTCGATGGTGCCGAGGCTGTCGGTTTCGGTGCGCGTCCGTGTCATGACGCGCATCCTAATCCTTCAGGGCGGCGCACCGTAGGTCGATATCTCGATCAGGTTGCCGTCCGGGTCGCGGCAATAGACCGAGGTGATCGGCCCCAGCGCCCCGTCCTTGGCGACCGGCCCCTGCGCGATGGCCACGCCGCAGCGTTGCAGGTGCGCGGCGATCTGTTCCGCATCGACCGTGACGATGAAGCACAGGTCGGCCGTGCCGGGGATGCCGCCGCCTTCGCCGGTCCACCATTCCTGCTGCGTCGCCTCGACCGGGCGCAGGTTGATCTTCTGCCCGCCGAACTTCAGCGCGGTGCGGTCGTGGGGGCCGAATTCCTCCACATCCATCCCCAGCACGCGCTGGTACCAGGACGCCGAGATGGTGACATCCCGGCAGGTGATAACCAGGTGGTCGAGCCGATCGACGGCGAAGCGCATGCGGTTCAGCCCTTCCTGGTGATGCGCGCCGTGACCTCGATCTCGATGCGCATCGCATCGGTCTGCAGCCCGGCATGGATGAGGGTGGAGGCCGGCTTAGCCCGGCCGAGATATTTCTTCACGACAGGCCAGCAGGGCTCCCAGTCCGCCCGATCGGGCACGATGAACAGCACGCGCACCACGTCGTCCAGCGTCGCCCCCGCCTGCGCCAGCGCGGCGGCGACGTTGCGGAAGGCCTGGTCCGCCTGCGCCACGACATCCGGCTGGATGGTCATGGTCGCGTAGTCGTAGCCGGTGGTGCCGGAGACCCAGATATCGTCGCCGATGACGACGGCGCGGGAATAGCCGATCTCCTCCTCGAACTTCGAGCCGGAGGAGATCAGGCGGCGGTCTGTCATGGCGCGGTCCTCATGCGGTGGTGGCACCGCCGCAGCGTTCGGGGCGGTGGATGCGCTCCGTGCTGGCGGGGAATCTTTCCAGCTTCGCCGCGGGGCGGATCGGCCGCGGCACCAGATTCCCGCCGCAATTCGGGCAGAGCCCGCCGGGCAGGCGCGTGCGCGCGCAATCGACGCACCAGGTGCATTCGAAGGAACAGATCAGCGCGTCGCGGCTTTCGGGCGGCAGGTCCCGGCCGCAGCATTCGCAATTGGGGCGGAGTGCCAGCATGGTCAGGCCGGCGCCACGATGCGCGAGACCAGGCGGCGGACGATCGGCAGCACCACCAGCACGGTGGGGAAGGCGATGATCCAGGAACTGATCCAGGCGATCGGCCAGGCGCCGAGTGCGAGCAGCGAGAAGCCGAGCGCCATGAAGGTCGACACGCCCGAGATGATGATCGTCATGATCCCCGACAGGATCAGGCCGGTCACCGGCAGCGCGTAGCGCGCGGGCAGCCGTCGGTCCGCGGTCGCGCTCACTCCAGCCCCTCGTAGAAGTCGTTGCCCTTGTCGTCCACGACGATGAAGGCGGGGAAATCCTCGACCTCGATCCGCCAGACCGCCTCCATGCCGAGTTCGGGGTATTCCAGCACCTCGACCTTGCGGATGCAGTCCTGGGCGAGCCGCGCCGCGGGGCCGCCGACCGAACCGAGGTAGAAGCCGCCGTACTTCTTGCAGGCGTTCAGCACGGCCTTGGAGCGGTTGCCCTTGGCCAGCATCACGAAGGACCCGCCCGCGGCCTGGAAGGCTTCCACGTAGGAATCCATCCGCCCGGCCGTGGTCGGGCCGAAGGACCCCGTGGCGTAGCCCGCCGGCGTCTTGGCCGGGCCCGCGTAGTAGACCGGATGGTCCTTGATGTATTGCGGCAGGCCCTCGCCGCGATCGAGGCGTTCCTGCAGCTTGGCATGCGCGATGTCGCGCGCGACCACCATGGTGCCGGTCAGCGAGACGCGCGTCTTGACCGGGTGCTTCGAGAGTTCCGCGCGGATCTCGCTCATCGGCCGGTTGAGGTCGATCTTCACCACCTCGCCACCGAGGATGTCCTCGGTGTGCTCGGGCAGGTAGTGCGCGGGATCGGCCTCGAGCTGCTCGAGAAACACGCCGTCCGCCGTGATCTTCGCCTTGATCTGCCGGTCGGCCGAGCAGGAGACGCCGATGCCGATCGGCAGGGACGCGCCATGGCGGGCGAGGCGGATGACGCGCACGTCGTGGCAGAAATACTTGCCGCCGAACTGCGCGCCGATGCCGAGGTTCTGCGTCAGCTTGTGGATCTCGGCCTCAAGCTCCGGGTCGCGGATGGCGTGGCCGGCCTTGCTGCCCTTGGTCGGCAGCGCATCGAGCCAGCGGGTCGAACCCAGCTTGACGGTCTTGAGGTTCATCTCGGCCGAGGTGCCGCCGATCACGATGGACAGGTGATAGGGCGGGCAGGCGGAGGTGCCGAGCGTCTTGATCTTCTCCTCCAGGAACGCCAGCAGCTTCGGCTTGTTCAGCACCGCGCGCGTCTGCTGGTAGAGGAAGGTCTTGTTCGCCGACCCGCCGCCCTTGAGGATGAACATCAGGTGCATCTCGTCGGCGTGGTGCTCGCCGGGCTGCGCCATGATGGAGAATTCGACCGGCATGTTGTTGCCGGAGTTCACCTCCTCGAACATCCCGATCGGCGCCATCATCGAATAGCGCAGGTTGGTCTCGGTGTAGGTGCGCGCGACGCCGAAGGCCAGCGCCTCCTCCTCGTCGCCCTCGACCCAGACGCGCTGGCCCTTCTTGCCGAAGACGATGGCGTTGCCGGTGTCCTGGCACATGGGCAGCACGCCGCCGGCGGCGATGTTCGCGTTCTTGAGCAGGTCGAGCGCCACGAAGCGGTCGTTCGCACTCGCCTCGGGGTCGCTGAGGATGTTGGCGAGCTGCTGCAGGTGCCCCGGGCGCAGCAGGTGGGAGACGTCGCGGCAGGCCGCGCGCGCCAATTCGGTCAGCGTCTCGGGCTTCACCCTGAGCACGCGCTTGCCGTCGACCTCGATGGTGGTCACGCCGCCGATGTCGAGCTTGCGGTAAGGCGTCGTGTCCTCGCCCAGCGGGAACATGGGGGCGTAGGCGAAGCCTTCCGGGCGGGCGGGGGCGGCGGCGTCGAGCGGCGGGGTCATGCGCAATCTCCGGGCGCGCGATATGGCGCGCGCACGGGCGGTCTAGCGCAGGGGGGCGGGGGCCGCCAACCTCGGGCCGGCGTCAGCTTTCCTTGGCCGGCTTGCGGCGGAAGGCGTCCAGGCTGACCACCTGGGCGGCGGCGGGCGGGGCGGGGGGCGCATCCTCCTCCGCCGGCCTCGTCTCCTCCTCGGGCACGTCCTCGAAGGGCGGGGGGGCGTCGGCGCCGGTCACGGGGAAGCGCAGCCCGAACCGCACATGCGGGTCGTGGAACATGGTCAGCGCGCCGAAGGGCACGACCAGGCGCGACGGCACGCCGCCGAAATAGAGCGTGACGCTGAAGCGCGCCGCGGCGCGGTCCACGTTCAGGTCCTCGAACTGATGCTGCAGGACAATGGTGATTTCCTGCGGGTACCGCGCCTTGAGATGGCCGGGGATCGAGGTGCCCGGATGGTCGGTGCGGAAGGTCAGGTAGAAATGGTGCTCGCCGGGCAGGCCCTCGGCGGCGGCGCGCTCGATGGCGCGGATCGCGACCTCCCGCAGGGCTTCCTCGGCCCAGGCTTCGTAGGGCATCAGGCTTTCGGGCGGGGCGGCGTCGTCGCTCATGGCTCGGATGTAGGCCAGGCAAGGCGTGGAAGGGAAGTGGGGGGCTTCTGTTGCCCGGTGCCCCCCGGACCGCGCTTACCTATCTCTAGGCAGCGAGCGCCACGGTCTCGCGACCGTTGTCATTGGCACTTGTGATTTGGTCCGATGACGGCGGTACCATGCCGGGCAAAAGACGCATCTTTACCGCGCGCGTCGAGCCTGTTTCGCCCCCATCTGCCGCTGACAAGGCGGGATGATGGTGGAGGCGCCGGGTACCGCCCCCGGGTCCGCAACGCTTATTCCATACGCCGTTTATCGCCATAGTCACCGAGGTGACGCCGCATATATAGCGCGCCGCGCGGCGGATATCGAGAGATATCGCTCAGGCCTTGGGCAGGCCGCGTTCGACGATCCGCGCGTAGAGCGCCGCGCCGTAGGGAATCGCGTCATCGTTGAAGGCATAGCGCGGGTGGTGCGGCATCTCGCCCGGGCCGTTGCCGACATGGATATAGGCCCCGGGCACCTTTTCCATCATGAAGGAGAAATCCTCCGAGCCCATGCCTGGCGGGTTGTCGCGCGCGACCTTTTCCTCGCCGACCAGGTCGGCGGCGGCCGCCGCGAAGGCTTCCGTCTGTTCCGGGTCGTTCACGGTGGGGGCGAAGATCAGGCGCCAGTCCGTGCTTGCCGTGGCGCCGAAGCCGGCGGCGACCCCTTCCGCCACGCGGCGCATGCCTTCCTCGATCCGCGCGGCGACGTCCCGCGAGAAGAAGCGCGCGGTGCCGGAGATGGTCGCGGTCTGCGGGATGACGTTGTAGGCGTCGCCGCCCACCACCTTGGTCACGCTGACCACCGCGGCGTCGCGCGGGGAGATGTTGCGGCTGACGATGGATTGCAGCGCGGTGGTCACGTGGCACGCGGCGAGCACCGGGTCGATGCTGACCTCTGGCCGCGCGCCATGTGCGCCCTTGCCCTCGATGCGGATGTCGAAGAAGGCGCCGCCGGCGGCCGTGGGGCCCGGGCGGATGCCGTATTCGCCCAGCGCCATGCCGGGGCGGTTGTGCATGGCGTAGATGGCGTCGCAGGGGAAGCGCTCGAACAGCCGGTCCTCGAGCATCGCGAGCGCACCGCCGCAGCCTTCCTCGCCGGGCTGGAAGATCAGGTGGACGGTGCCGTCGAAGTTGCGGGTTTCCGCCAGGTACTTCGCCGCGCCGAGCAGCATCGTCGTGTGCCCGTCATGGCCGCAGGCATGCATCACGCCCCTGGTCGTGCTGCGGAAGGGCAGGTCGGTGAGCTCCTCGATCGGCAGCGCGTCCATGTCGGCGCGCAGCCCGATGGCGCGGTTGCCGCTGCCGTTGCGCAATACGCCGACCACGCCGGTGCCGCCCACGCCGCGATGGACCTCCACGCCCCAGGATTCGAGGAGTTCGGCCACGCGCGCGGCGGTGCGGTGCTCGGCCATGCCGAGTTCCGGATGGGCGTGGAAATCCTGGCGGATGGCGGAAAGCTGGGCGTGGTCGCGGCGGATGGCGTCGAGGGGGGACATGGGGGATTCCTGCGTGGCGGGCGCATGGTGCTGGCCCGGCGCGCGTCCGTCGAGGGGGCGCCGCCCCCTCGAACTCCCCCGCCAGGGGACGCGGTCCCCTGGCCCCGCGATCGGTCAAGGTATTGGTTTCCAAAGGCCTTTCGGCCTTTGGCGGGGTGAGC
>NZ_JACADQ010000215.1 GCF_016106015.1 Neoroseomonas rubea | reverse complement strand
ACCAGGACTTCAGTCGTGCGCTCTCCCGATCTCGCTGGCCGCCGATCGTCGGCGCGACGCGGCCGCGGGCGGGGCCGCGCGCGGCGCGCACCGGGCAGACATGGCGCTGGTCCACCTGCCCAAGGGCCAGCCGGCGGACATCTGCTCGACGGGGGAACAGAAGGCCCTGCTGATCTCCGTCGTGCTGGCGCATGCCGCGCTGATCGCCGAGGCCCGCGGCTTCGCCCCCCTGCTGCTGCTGGACGAGGTCGCGGCGCATCTCGACGCCGCGCGGCGCGCGGCGCTGTTCGGGGCCCTGGCCAATCTGCCCGCCCAGTCCTTCCTGACCGGCACCGACCCTGAGGTCTTTTCCCCCCTCCAGGGCCTTGGCGACCGCTTCCGGGCGGGGGGCGGAAACCTTGCGCCCGGGGGCGATGACGGGTCGCCTTGAGGCGGGAAAAGGCCTATGTTCAAAAGACCTTTCCAGCCCTTCTCCAGCCAGGAGTGAGCGCGCCGCATGAGCGAGCCCGCGCGTCCCGATTCAGACGCCTACGACAGCGCCTCCATCACCGTCCTGCGGGGGCTCGAAGCCGTCCGCAAGCGGCCGGGCATGTACATCGGCGACACCGATGACGGCTCCGGCCTGCACCACATGGCCTTCGAGATCATCGACAACGCGGTCGACGAGGCGCAGGCCGGCTTCGCCACGTCCTGCCATGTCACGCTGAACGGCGACGGCTCCGTCACCGTGCGCGACGACGGCCGCGGCATCCCGACCGACATCCATGCCGAGGAAGGCATCAGCGCGGCCGAGGTGGTGCTGACCCGCCTGCATGCCGGCGGCAAGTTCAACCAGAATTCCTACAAGGTCTCGGGCGGCCTGCACGGCGTTGGCGCCGCGGTCGTCAACGCGCTCTCCGAATGGATGGAGGTGCGGATCTGGCGCGACGGCAAGGAACACCGCCTGCGCTTCGAGCACGGCGACACCGTCGTGCCCTGCGAGGTCATCGGCCCATCCGACCATCCGAACGGCACGGAGGTGACCTTCAAGCCCTCCGCGCTGACCTTCACGAAAACCGAGTTCGATTTCGCCGTGCTGGAACGCCGGCTGCGCGAGCTCGCCTTCCTCAATTCCGGCCTCGCCATCACGCTGCGCGACGAGCGCCATGCGGAGGTGCAGGAAACCGCCTTCAAGTTCGATGGCGGCCTGGTCGCCTTCGTCGAATGGCTGGACAAGGGCAAGACGCCGGTCTTCGCCCAGCCGATCAGCGTCATGTCGAAGGAACAGGACGGCATCCGTGTCGAGATCGCCGTGCGCTGGAACGATTCCTACCACGAGACGATGCTCTGCTTCACCAACAACATCCCGCAGCGGGATGGCGGCACGCACCTGGCCGGCTTCCGCCAGGCCCTGACGCGCGTGCTCGGCAAGGTGGCCGAGGGTCTCGCGAAGAAGGAAAAGATCGCGCTGGCCGGGGAGGACATGCGCGAAGGCCTGACCGCCGTGCTGTCGGTGAAGGTGCCCGATCCGAAATTCTCCAGCCAGACGAAGGAGAAGCTCGTCTCCTCCGAGGTGCAGCCCATCGTCCACGTCGCGGTCGCCGACGCGCTGACCCATTGGTTCGAGACGCACCCGAAGGAAGCCAAGGACGTGGTCGGCAAGATCATGGACGCGGCGGCGGCGCGGGAGGCCGCGCGCAAGGCGCGCGAGCTCACCCGGCGCAAGGGCGTGCTCGACGTCTCCTCCCTGCCCGGCAAGCTGGCCGACTGCCAGGAACGCGACCCGGCAAAGAGCGAACTCTTCATCGTCGAGGGTGATTCCGCCGGCGGCTCGGCCAAGCAGGGGCGCGACCGCGCCTTCCAGGCGATCCTGCCGCTCAAGGGAAAGATCCTAAACGTGGAGCGCGCGCGCTTCGATCGCATGCTGGGAAGTGCGGAGATCGGGACGCTGATCACCGCGCTGGGCACCGGCATCGGCCGCGGCGAGCCGAGCGAGGGTGGCTTCGACGTCGGCAAGCTGCGCTACCACCGCATCGTCATCATGACCGACGCCGACGTGGACGGCAGCCATATCCGCACGCTGCTGCTGACCTTCTTCTTCCGCCAGATGCCCGAACTCATCGCGCGCGGGCATCTGTACATCGCGCAACCGCCGCTCTACCGCGCCAAGCGCGGCAATGAGGAACGCTACCTGAAGGACGACCGCGCGCTCGAGGACTTCCTGCTCGAGAAGGCGACGTCGGGCGCATCCGTCCGCTACGCCGACGAGAGGCTGATGGCGGCGGAGGAGCTGCGCGCCGAGGAAGAACAATGGCGCCAGGCGGCCTCCCGCATCCGCCGCCTGTCGGGGGTCGTGCCGGCCGATATCGTTGAGCAGGCGGCCGTGACCGGCGCCCTGACGATGGAGGAGGACCGCGCGACCGCCGCCGCCCAGGCGCTCGCTGTCCGGCTCAATGCGCTGGCGCCGGCGAATGAACGCGGCTGGGTCGCGACCAGCGGCGAGTCCGGGCTGACGCTCGCCCGCACCGTGCGCGGCGTGACGGAACGCCACACGCTCGACGCGACGGCGCTGCGCAGCGCCGAGGCGCGCTGGCTCGACGAGCGGCGCGAGCGCTTCGCGCGCGATTTCGCCGCCGGCGCCGCGGTGCTGCTGCTGGGCTCGCAGGAACTTCCGGCGCATGGGCCGCTCGCCGCCTTCGAGCGCCTGATCGCGGAAGGCCGCAAGGGCCTCGCCATCCAGCGCTTCAAGGGCCTGGGCGAGATGAACCCCGACCAGCTGTGGAAGACCACGCTCGACCCCGCCGTGCGCACGCTGCTGCGCGTGCGGGTCGAGGATGTGGAGGATGCCGAGCAGGTCTTCTCGACGCTGATGGGCGACCTCGTGGAGCCGCGCCGCGACTTCATCGTCGGCAACGCGCTCAAGGTCGCCAATCTCGACGTATGAGCGCGGTCGGCGCCGCCCTGCCGCATGACAGCGCGCTCGCGCACTGCACCGGCGCGGCGCGCTTCGCCGACGACCTGCCCGAACCGCCCGGCCTGCTGCACGCCGCCCTTGTCCTGAGCCCCGTCGCGCATGGCACGCTCAACGCCGTCGCGGCGCCGCCGGGGGTGTTGATGCTGACTGCGGCGGACATTCCCGGCGCGAACGACATCTCGCCTTCGGGCAAAGGCGACGAGCCCCTGTTTGCCACCGGCACCATCCGCCATCACGGCCAGCCCATCGCCATGGTGCTGGCCGAAACGCGAGACGCCGCGCTGCGTGCCGCCGCCGCCGTGCGGGCCGAGATCGCGCCGCTGCCGCCGCTGCTCGACCTGGACGAGGCGATCGCACGGCAGTCCTTCCTGATGCCGCCGCAGGTCATCGCGCGCGGCGATGCGGCGGCCGCCATCGCCGCAAGCCCGCTTTCGGCGGAAGGAGAATTCCGCGCCGGCGGGCAGGAGCATTTCTACCTCGAATCCCAGATCGCGCTGGCCATGCCGGGGGAGGACGGGGAGATCGCCATCACCTCCTCCACCCAGCATCCGACCGAGGTGCAGCACATCGCCGGCCGCGTGCTCGGCCTCGACTACAACCGTATCCCCGTGTCGTGTCGGCGCATGGGCGGCGGCTTCGGGGGGAAGGAGAGCAACGCCTCCTGGGTCGCCGCCGCCGCCGCGCTCGGCGTGCGCGTCACCGGTCGACCGGTGAAGCTGCGCCTGCCGCGCAAGACGGACATGGCGGCGACAGGCAAGCGCCACCCCTTCCTGTATCGCTGGCGCGCGGGCTTCGACGGCACGGGGCGCATCCTGGCACTGGAGGCGACGCTCGCCGCCGATGGCGGGCACAGCCTGGATCTGACGCCGGGCGTGGTGTTCCGCAGCCTGACGCATGCGCTGAACTGCTACGACGTGCCGGCGGTCAGGCTCACCGGCCTCGCGCTGCGCACCAACAGCGTCTCCCACACCGCCTTCCGCGGCTTCGGCGGCCCGCAGGGCGTGCTGCTGATGGAGGATGTCATCCGCGGCGTCGCGCGCGCGACCGGCCTATCGCCAGAGGCCGTGCGCGAGCGCAACTTCGCCGGCGCGCCGAACGACGCGGTGACGCCCTATGGCCAGGCGCTGGAAGGCGACCTGATCCGCCGCGCCTGGGCGGAATGCCGCGCCGATGCCGGCATCGACGCGCGCCGCGCCGAGATCGCCGCCTTCAATGCCGCGCATCCCTTCCTCCGGCGTGGGCTCGGATCCTTCGCGCTGGCCTTCGGCATCTCCTTCGGCATCCGCCACCTGAACCAGGCGGGCGCGCTGGTGCATGTCTACACGGATGGCTCGATCCGCCTGAACCATGGCGGGACGGAGATGGGCCAGGGCCTCAACGTCAAGGTCGCGCAGGTCGTGGCCGAGACGTTCGGCGTGCCGCTCGACCGCGTGCGCATCACCGCCACCAGCACGGCGGAAGTACCGAACACCGCGCCCACCGCGGCGAGCACCGGCAGCGACCTGAATGGCTGGGCGGCGCACAACGCGGCGCTCGCCATCCGCGACCGGATGGCGGAGGTCGCCGCGGGGTTGTGGGAGGTGGCGGCGGAGGACATCGCCTTCGTCGAAGGTCGTGTGCGTGTCGCGCGCCCGGGCGACAACCGCGCGATGGGCTTTGGCGACCTCGCGCATCGCTGCTGGATCGAGCGCGTGTCGCTCTCCGCGACCGGCTTCTACCGCACGCCCGACATCCACTGGGACCCGGCGGCGATGAGGGGCGAGCCGTTCTTCTACTTCTCCTACGGCGCTTCGGTTGCGGAGGTCGTGGTCGACACGCTGACCGGCGAGCATCGCGTCCTGCGCGCCGACCTGGTGCAGGATTGCGGCCGCTCCCTGAACCCCGCCATCGACCGCGGCCAGATCGAGGGCGCCTTCGTCCAGGGCCAGGGCTGGCTGACCTGCGAGGAACTGTTCTGGGACGACCAGGGCCGGCAGCGCACGCTTGGCCCCTCCACCTACAAGATCCCCGGATCGCGCGACGCGCCGCCGGATTTCCGCGTCCGGCTGCTGGCCGCCGCCCCCGCGCGCCAGGGGACGATCTTCCGGTCCAAGGCGGTGGGCGAACCGCCGCTGATGCTCGCCACCGCGGTGTGGAACGCGCTTATCGACGCGACGGGGGTGGCGCGGCTCGACCTTCCCGCGACGCCGGAGCGGGTGCTTCTGGCGCTGCGGGCGCGGGGATCGTGAACGCCGGTACGGCGAGCCCGAGCGGCTGGCCGAGGGCCGCCTTCACCTGCACGCCCGCGATCGCGTAGCCGCCCGCGACGGGCAGCAGAAGCGGCGCCCCGCTGCTGCCCACGGTGCCGGCGCAATTGTGCCCGACAAGGATGCCCTGCGGCCCGAAGGTGCCCACCATCACCACGCGGCAGCCGCGATCGGCCAGCAGCACGTCCGGCCGGTCATGCTGCCACGCGGGCAGGGAAAGCGGCGCGCCGTTCGACGGCGCCTCCCGCAGCAGAGGCAGGGTGCGCCCCTGGCCGATCGGCGCGGCGAGGGTGACGAGCGCCCAGTCGGACCGCCAGGGTTCCTCCCGCGCCGCGTCGAAGCCCGGCCCGACGGTGAGCGCCGTGCCGCGCGCGACGGCGCCGCCGAGGCGCACCGCCACATCCCCCGGCGGCACGATCCCCCGCCCATCCGTGGTGACGAGGCAATGCGCCGCCGTCAGCACCACGCGCGGGCCGATCGCGACGCCGCTGCATCGCCCCCCCGGGCGCGTTTCCACCAGTGCGATGGCGTTCCAGGGCGGCTCGGCGAAGGGGACGGGCCGGCGCGGATCGACCGGGCCGAGACCGGGAACCTCGGTCGCCGCGGCAAGGCCCGGCAGGATCAGCGCCGCGGCGAGCAGCGGCGCGCAAATTCGCGCCATCACGCGCCGCGCAGCAGCGCATCGACAAAGGCGGGCACGACCCGCGTCGCGGGTCCGTGCATCGCCTCGTCGAACAGGGACGCGCCTTCGGAGGGTTCGAGGTTGAGTTCCACCGTGCGGGCTCGCCCGCGCACCTCGGCCACGAAGCCCGCGGCGGGATAGACGTTGCCCGAGGTACCGATCGAGACGAACAGGTCGCAGGCCTCGAGTGCCGCGCCGATCTGCTCCATTGCCAGCGGCATCTCCCCGAACCAGACGACATGCGGGCGCAGCCGCCCGCGGGCGCCGCAGGCGGGGCAGGCGCTATCGGGCGCGATGTCCGCGCGCCACGCGCTCGCGCCATGGCAGGCGAGGCAGCGCGCCTTCATCAGCTCCCCATGCATGTGGATCAGGCGCGTCGAGCCCGCGCGCTCATGCAGGTCGTCCACGTTCTGTGTCACCAGAAGCACCTCCCCCGCATGCTCCCGTTCGAGCCGCGCGAGGGCGAGATGCGCGGCGTTCGGGCCGATGGCGGGGTCGCGCAGCTGCGCGCGGCGGGCATTATAGAAGCCCTGCACCCGCGTCGGGTCGCGCGCGAACGCGTCTGGCGTGGCGACATCCTCGATGCGCACCTTGGCCCAGAGCCCATCCGCGTCGCGAAAGGTGGCGAGGCCGGATTCGCGGGAGATTCCCGCGCCGGTCAGCACGACGATGCGGTTGGCCATCAGGATGTCGGCGCGGGCGGCGGCGGCGTGCAGGACCGTGGCGGGCGCGGCACGGGGGAGGTCGGCGCCGGTGCCGGTGCCTCGGTCTGCGCCTGCGCCGGAAGGGGCGCGAAGGGCGGCAGGGCTGGCCCGGCGGCGAGCGCCAGGGCCAAGAACGGCAGCGTCAGGCGGCGGGTCATGCAGAAAGGCTAGATCGAAGCGCGGGGCAAAGGGAACAGTCTCGTCGGTCGCGCCGCGCGCTGGCATCCTGTGCCCATGCTGCGCACCTTCCTCGCGATGCTGTTCCTGGTGGTGCTCGGCGCCGGCGGCCTCTGGTACGTGCTGAACGTCCCGGTCACGCCCGGCCAGGCACCGCGGCCCGCCGCGATGGCAGCGCCCCGCCCGGCGCCGCAGCCGGCCGAGCCGCGCCCGACCGGGTCCCTGCCCGCG
>NZ_JACADQ010000214.1 GCF_016106015.1 Neoroseomonas rubea | reverse complement strand
GCAGCAGGTCCTCGATCTGGTCGAGCGCCTGCACCGCGGTCGTCGGATCGTTGATGGCGGGTGACAGCGCCTTGATCGCGATGTCGACCAGCAGCCGGATCGGATATTTCGGATCCTGTTCGAAGGTCCGGTCCGCACCGAGCTTGACCGCCCGCCGCAGCGCGGCCTCGGGGATCGGCCCGCTGCCGCCGAGGACGCGCAGCATCACGCTGCCATCCATCATCATGTCGCCCACCGCGCATTCCACCTTGATGCGCGCGCGCACGCCCTCCGCGAGGCCGATCAGTGCCGGGATATCGTAGCGCTGCACGTAGCGCGGCGGGCCTGCGTGCCGGAGCATCTGCGTCATTGGAACCGGCGCCGCTTCCTCGGCCCGGGGGCCGCCGCGCCGGGCAGCATGTGGCGCGAGCGTCGCGAAGGTCTGCCGGATGACCTTGCGCCCCTGGTCGCCGATGTAGCGCAGCGTGTTCGTGATCTGCAGGTCGCCCAGCCGGCGCATCAGCAGCCCGAAGGCCACGAGGCTGACGAACAGCAGCCCGACGGCGACGAGAGAGGAGATGGTGAGGACCCGGCCCGATCCGCCGCGGTCGGCCCAGGCCGCCGCGGCGAGCGAGTAGGTGAAGGTCGCGAAGAAGATGCCGAGTGCATGGAACAGGACGGGGTCGCGCGCGAAGCGGTTGGCGAAGCGCGGCGAATAGGTCACCGCGCTGAACTGGAGCATGACGAAGGCGATCGAGAAGACGATACCCGTCAGCGCCATCATCCCCGACGCGATCGAGGTCAGCACGGCGAGCGCTGAGCCGGCGGAGATGCCGATCTCGAAGGACGGGGCGAGCGCGTGCTCGACGCGCGGCAAGACGGTGGCGGCCACCAGGCTGACCAGCGTGTAGACCATCGGAATGAGCCAGACCGGCATGTGGCGCATCCTTCAGGCAGAGGCCGGCTTCGCGTCGCGCGCGAACCAGGCGGCGGCCACGAGGCTGACCAGGATCTGCAGCGGCACGCCGAGCACGACCATCACCGTCGCGCGTGGGTCCATATCGGACGCGGCAAGCAGCGGCGCCACGGCGGCGCCCACGTTCCGCGTGCCCAGGCCGAGGGCGAGCACACTGCGCTGCGGCTGCGAGAGCCCGCGCGACAACCCGTAGCCCGCCGCGGTCAGCACGCTCAGGTAGAGGACCATCGTGCCGATCGCGAAGCTGCCGAAGCTGCTGACGAAGCCGCGCCCGTACATCACGACGCACAGGACGAGCAGCGCCAGGGCGGCGATGCCGGCGACGCGCCGGACCGGGGGGCGCAACGATGCCGCGAAGGCCGGCGTGGCACGGTGCAGCAGGAGCCCGGCGAGCAGCGGGATCAGCACCATGAGCAGCAGGGGCTGTGCGATCGTCCAGGCCCCCGCGGCCATGCCCGGGACCAGCAACGGTACGGCCATCGGCATGAGAATAACGGTGCCGACCGCGCAGAGCAGCAGCATCGCCGGGACGTAGCCCATGTCGCCCTGTGCCCGCCCGACCATCATCGGCAGGAAGGGCGCGCAGGGGGCTAGGCTGAGCAGCAGCAGGCCGCTTGCATAGGGTTGATCGAGCGGGCTGATTCGCGTCAGCAGCCAGGCAAGCAACGGCCCAAGAAGGAAGGCGAAGAGCACCGCGTAGGCGAGGAAGCGCGGATCGCGCAGCCCCTTCAGCGCCTCGGTCACGCTGAGCCCGAGGCCCATCTCCAGCAGCGATCCCGCCATGAAGACCAGCACCAGGATCTTCAGGGCGAGGGTAAGGGTGGCGTCCATGTCGTCCGTCCGTCTCAGGATCGTCCGGCCGGCGACGATCCGGGCGACAGAGCATGCCCATGCGTCGCCGTTCCGGGAACCATCGTCCTGCCCATGCGCGCGACGTCCATGCCCCAGAACGCAGCATGGCGCGGGATCGGCGGCAACGCAGTACGTTACTGTTAGCCGCCGGCCGCGATCCGGCCTCGACGCGTGCGCCATTCCCCCGCCGCCAATCCCGCGCACCTGGTTCGACATCCGTATCGTCAAGGACCCCGCGCAGGCCGGGTGATGTGCGCTTATTCCACGCGCGCACCGGACGCGGAGCGGGATGGCGTCATGTCACCGTAACTTACGCCGAGCCCTCCGCCGCCCGCGATCAGGCGGCATCGGCAGGTGCTAGGAAGGCGGACGTGCATCGTGATGCCACCGATGCCGTTCCTCACGGAGGATCGACATGACACGCCGCGCCCTCGTCCCGCTGCCACATCCCCCCGCGCGGCGATCCGCGGACCCGACGCGCTGAGCCCGTCATCCTCCGCGCAGGGCGTGCCATCGGTCGGTGCCGCGGGAGGGGCGACGTCCGGAGCACGGCACTCGTCCGCCGCGGTGGCGCAACCCTCCAGGAATGCCACGGATGCATGTCGGCGAACTGCCCGAAGGTCTCGAAGCGGCGGTGAGCGCTGCGGCGTCATGGCTCAAGCTCGGCATCGAGGCGGTCAGCGTCGCCATCATCCTGGTCGCGATGCTGCTGGCGCTGGTGAGGCTGGTCGGCCACGCCTTTGGCCGGGAGATGGGCGATGTGCGGATGGGCCTCGCGCGCGGCCTGTCGCTCGCGCTGGAGTTCCAGCTCGCCGCGGACATCGTCGGCACCGCGATCTCGCCGGACTGGGACCAGATCGGCAAGCTCGCGGCCGTGGCCGCGATCCGCACCTTCCTGAACTTCTTCCTCCAGCGGGAACTCGCGGAGGAGCAGGCGGCGCCGCCTGCGCCTCGCCCGGGCCCGATGGACATCCACGGAGGACGCGACTGACATGAAGAAGACCGCGAAGGGCAAGGGCCACGCCGGGCACGGGAAGGCGGAGAAGGCCCCGCATGCCGCAACACCGCCCGCCCCGCCGCAGACCTCGCCGTTCAAGGACCGGCAGGCCGCCGGGCGCGCGCTGGCGAAGAAGGCGCCGCTGAGGGAAAACTCCGCCTGGCGAGCGGCGATGCGCCAGCACGACCCGATCGATCTGCTCATCGAGAGCAGCAAGGGCCGGATCGAGCACCTCGTCCCGATCCGCTACGGCCGCATGCTCGCGAACCCCTTCGCCTTCTATCGCGGATCGGCAGCGGTGATGGCGGCTGACCTGTCCCGCACGCCGTCCTCCGGTATCCAGGTGCAGGCCTGCGGCGACTGCCACGCGGTCAATTTCGGCGGCTTCGCGACACCCGAGCGGCGCATCGTGTTCGACATCAACGATTTCGACGAAACCTCCGCCGCACCCTGGGAATGGGACGTCAAGCGGCTCGTCGCGAGCTACGTGCTGCTCGGCCGGTATCGGAACTTCTCGCTCGACGACACGCGCGAATGCGCCTGGCGCGCCGCGCGCGCCTACCGCAAGCGCATGCTGCGCTACGCGGAGATGTCCATCCTCGACATTTGGTACGACAGCTTCGACCTCGACGAGTTGCTCGAGGAAGCGGGCAACCCGGCCATGCAGAAGAAGCAGCAGAAGAAGGTCAAGGAAGGGACCGAGACGTCCAGCCACGCGCTGGAGTTCGAGAAGCTCGCCGTGCGCAGCCGGCCCGAGCCGCGCATCCGCGACCAGCCGCCCCTGATCTACCACGTGGATGACGAGCGCGGGCGGCACTTCCGCGACGACGTCGCGGAATCCTTCCGGCGCTACAAGGAGTCGGTGCTGCCCTCGGTCGCGATGCTGCTCGACCGCTACCGGCTGGTCGACGTCGCGATGAAGGTGGTGGGCGTGGGCAGCGTCGGCACGCTCTGCGCCATGGTGCTGCTGATGTCGGGCAATGGCGACCCGCTGTTCCTCCAGGTGAAGGAGGCGCGGCGATCGGTGCTGGAACCCTATGCCGGCGCGAATCCGGTCGCGCATCCGGGCGAACGCGTGGTGCGCGGCCAGCGCCTGATGCAGTCGGCGAGCGACATGTTCCTCGGCTGGCTGACCGGCGCGGGCAAGGGCCATCCGAACCTCTATGTCCGGCAGTTGAACGACGTGAAGATCAAGCCGCAGATCGAGGTCGCGATCCCGTCCGGCACCAAGGTCTACGCCCGGTACACCGGCATGGCGCTGGCGCGCGCACATTGCCGGTCCGGCGACCCGGTGCTGCTGGCGGCCTATATGGGCGAGAGCGAGGCCTTCGAGGACGCGATGGCGGATTTCGCCGCCGCCTATGCCGACCAGGCCGAGCGCGACCATGAGGCGATGGTCGCCGCGGTGCGCGCGGGACGGATCGAGATCCGCTCGGAAGCCTGAGCGGAGATCACGAGAGGAGGCCGGGCATGAGTGCGCAGCGAACCGCCGCATCGACAGCCGCGGCATTGCTGCCGCCGCTTGGCTGGCTGCGCGGCTATACCGGGGCGTGGCTTGGCGGGGATCTCGTCGCCGGCGTCACGCTCGCAGCCTATGCGCTGCCGGTGGCGCTCGCCTACGCGACGCTCGCGGGGCTGCCGCCGCAGGTGGGCGTCTATGGCTATATGCTCGGCGGGCTTGGCTACGCGCTGCTCGGCTCCTCCCGCCATCTCGCGATCGGGCCGACATCGGCGATCTCGCTCATGGTGGCCGCGAATGTCGGCGTGATGGCGGGCGGGGATGCCGCGCGCTACGCGGAGATCGCGAGCCTCGCCGCCTTCACCATCGCCCTGCTGTGCCTGCTCTCCTGGGCGCTGCGGCTCAGCGTGCTGGTGAAGCTGATCAGCGACAGCATCCTCGTCGGCTTCAAGGCGGGCGCGGGCATAACCATCGCGGTGACGCAGCTGCCTTCCCTGTTCGGCGTCGCGGGCGGCGGGCAGAACGTGATCGAGCGCCTCGTGCTACTGGCGCGGCAATTGCCGGACCTCAACGCGATCACGCTGGGCGTGGGTCTGGCGGGTCTCGTGCTGCTGGTCGTGGGCGGCAGGGCGCTGCCGGGACGGCCCGTCGCGCTCGGCGTGGTCGTGCTGTCGATCCTCGCGGCGAGCCTGTTCGGCTTGGCCGGCCATGGCGTGGTGATCACCGGCTCCATCCCGGCGGGGCTTCCCGAGATCGGCCTGCCCTCGCTCCGGCTGTCGGATGTCGAGGGGATCGTGCCGCTCGCCGCCGGCTGCCTGCTGCTCGCCTACATCGAGGGCGTCTCGGCCGCGCGCAGCTTCGCCGAGAAGCACGGCTACGCGCTGAACCCGCGGCAGGAATTCCTCGGCATCGGGGCGGCGAACCTGATGGCGGGCCTCGGCCACGGCTATCCGGTCGCGGGCGGGCTGTCGCAATCGGCCGTGGCGGAGAAGGCAGGATCGCGCACGCCGCTGACGCTCGTCTTCGCCTCGGCGACGCTGGCACTCTGCCTCTTGTTCCTTACCGGCCTGCTCGCGAACCTGCCCAAGGCGACGCTGGCGGCGGTGGTGCTGACGGCGGTGGCGGGGCTGATCGATGTGCGCGAACTGGCGCGGCTGTGGCGTGTCAGTCGCGTGGATTTCGCCGCCGCCGCGGTTGCGCTGACGGGCGTGCTGCTGCTCGGCATCCTGCAGGGGATCCTGCTCGCCGCGCTCGCCTCGGTGCTGATGATGCTGGTCCGGGCGAGCCGGCCGCATGTCGCCTTCCTGGGCCGTGTGCCCGGCACCTCGCGCTACGGCGACGTCGCACGGCATCCGGAGAACGAACCGATCCCCGGCGTGCTCGCCTTCCGCCCGGACGGATCGGTGCTCTACGTGAACGCCGAGGCCGTGATGGAGGCGGTGCTCGCGCGGCTGGACGCGGAGCCGCCGGGCTCGATTCGGCTCGTGGTGTGCGACCTGTCGGCGTCCCCGCACATGGACCTGCCGGCGGTGGCGATGCTGCGCAAGCTGCACGCGGCGCTCGCCGCGCAGGGCATCCGCCTCCTCGCCACGGGCGCGCATGGCGGCGTGCGCGATCTGCTGCGGCGCGACGGTGTCGCGGAGTTGCTCGGCGGCATCGGGCGCGATCTGACGCTGGAGGCCGTTCTCGACGACGCGGCATCTCCGCCGATCGCCGCGACGGATCCCACACCATCGAAGCCCCGGCGCGCAGATGTGCCGGGCGACAGCGCCTGAAGACGAGTTCCAGGAGGAGACGACCATGCACCGTGTTATCGCCGTCAGCGTGATTCTCGTCCTCGCCGGCTGCGCCGCGCAGCCAGGCACGCCGGTCACCCTGCCGGCGGGCAGCGCGCCCGCCCCCGGGATTGTCGATGAGGCCGTGACGGTGGGCCAGGACATAGCCGCCTTCTATCGCCGCCCGCAGGCCGGCCAGCCCGCCGCGGCGGCGCGCGCCATCGCCGAGATCGAGTGGCTTGCCGCGACGCTGCCGATGTCACCGCGCTGGTCCACGATCGGCGGGTCGGGGATGACGCAGTTGCAACTCGCGCGGAACGAGGCGCGTGCCGCGCTCGGCATCCCGCCGGGCGCGCCGGCGCAGAGCGTGATCAACGGGCTCGCCGCCGCCTCGACCGCGCTGGCCGCGAACGACAGCGCCGGCGTTGCGCGCGCCCTGCCGCGCGCGACCTTCCCGCTGGGACCGGAGGAAACCGTCCGCCGACTGTCCGCGCCGCCGCAGAACCGCAGCATCATGGCTGCGCTGGCGTCGCTCAGCGCGGCGCGGCGCGGCGGCGGCGGCTGATGTCCCGGCACAGCTCGCGCATGGAGGGATGGGCATAAGGCCGTGCTTCATCATCCTGACGTCAAAGTCTCTCATCACCGCGACACGCCGCAGGCGCGTGGCTTACGCGGGCGTGCCCATGAGCTCCTGAATTGACGCCGATGACTGGGCTCATGCCATCCCCCGCGGGCTCCCATGCTGCCGCTGCGTTGCACGAACACAGGACTTGCGCATGAGCGTCGAGCAGCATCCCGCCGCACCGCATCACGTCCCTTGGTTCGTGCCTGGCCCGGACGGGAGCGACCCGCTGCTGGTGGGCACCGGCATCTTCCTGGTTGTTGCCGTGATCTGCTTCGGCATCCTGTTCCTGCGGCTGCACACGCTGCCGGAACGCATGGCCCATGGCAGCAAGAAGATGCAGTTCGAGATCG
>NZ_JACADQ010000213.1 GCF_016106015.1 Neoroseomonas rubea | reverse complement strand
CGGCCAGCGCGTCGCAGGCCGCCCGTGTGGCGCGGCCATCCTCCGGCGCCTCGGCGACCGAGATTGCGAGCCGCGGACCGTCCCCCGCCGGCCGGACGCCGCCGAGGCCGGGCCGGCGCGCCTTGGGCTGCACGCGCACGCGCACCAGAACGGCGTCCGCCTCCGCCCGCCAGAAGCTCACCAGCCGACGCCGCTGCGCAGCAACCCGACCTGGATCTCGGACAGCAGGATGCGCAACGCCGAGAGCAGCAGGATCAGCACCAGCGGCGAGAGGTCGACGCCGCCAAGGTCCGGCATGCGCCGGCGGATCGGCCGCAGCACGGGCTCCGTGACCCGGTAGAAGAAGTCCGACACCGCCCAGACGAAGCGGTTGCGGCTGTCGAGTACGTTGAAGTTCAGCAGCAGGGACAGCACGGCCGCGATGATCAGCGCCCAGACGTAAAGGCTGATCGCCGTATCCAGCAGCCAGAACAGCGCGCGCATGAATCCTCCTGCGAAGCGGGCGCAACCTAGTGAGCGTCCGGCACCCCGGCAAGGCGCCTTGACTTCCCTCACGCACTGGGGCAATCAGCGCGCCCTGCGGTGGACGGGGCTGTAGCTCAGTTGGGAGAGCGCGTCGTTCGCAATGACGAGGTCAGCGGTTCGATCCCGCTCAGCTCCACCATCGCCCACGCGTTTTCCTGATCACCGCGGGGCCCCGAAGGCCAGCACCACCGCCGCGGCGGCGTGCAGGCCCGCCATGCCGAACGAGAGCGGCCGCCGCAGCCCCAGCCACCATGCAGGTGCCAGGCCTTCGGCCAGGAAGCGGCGATCGGTCGGCAGAAGCACGGCGAACAGCAGCGCGAGAAGGCCAAGCCCCGCAACCGGCGGCGCCAGCACCGCCGGCCAGGCGACCAGGCTCGGAACCACGGAAATCACGAGCCGGCGCCGCAGGTCCTCCGGGGCCGCGCGGGATGCGGCGAGACCCCACCAGGCGCCGCCGACGAAGCTGGCGATGACGGCGCCATAGGCGATGCCACCGCGCGCGGCGATCTCCCGCGCTTCCGGCCAGGCAAGCATGGCGGCGAGCATGGCGAGCGTCGGCAGCAGGCCCGACATCCCCAGCCAGAGCGCGGCACGCGGAACGGTCGATTCGCTCATGCGGTGTCCCCCGCCCCCTTCTGCGCGGGGGCGGGGCCGGCTGCCAAGGGGATCAAGCGTGGATCAGACGCGGATCCAGGTCTCGGAGAAGGCGAGCATGGCGGTCGAGATGCGCTGGCCGGCGATGTCGCGCGGGATCGGCGCGCCGGCGCGGATCCGCCCGTTCACCGTCACGCTGGCCGTCTCGCAGCCGACAAACAGGCTCGGCATGTGGTGCTTGCCCGTCGCGGAGTTTTCCGGCGGCAAGGCGAAGCAGAAGGGCCGGCCGAGGCCCGACCAGGTCAGCGCCACGTTCATCTCGCCCGCACGCACCGTCTCGCTGTAGGTCGTGATGGCGTCTCCGCTGGTGCGCACGCTGTCGAGCTTGCGGTACTGCAACCCCGCCAGCCCCGGCAGCCCGCGCCAGGCGCCGAAATGGGAGACGTAGTCCGCGACCAGCCAGCGCGCGAGCGGCTCATTGTCCGTCAGGCAGACATTGGGCGCGTCCGCCGGCGCCTCGGCCGCGTGCGGGGAGAGCAGCAGGACCAGTGCATGCCCCCGCCCATGCGGAGACAGCACGACGCGGAAGAAGGAGGCGAGGGTGGTGAAGGGCCCGGACGGGTCCTCCTTCAGCGAAATCCCGGGATTCTCCCCGGACCATTCGACGGTGCCGGGGAAGAGAAGGGTCTCGGCCATGCTTGGGGATCCTGCTGCGTGTGAGTTGGGTCAGCCGCGCGCGGGCCAGGGGCCTTCGAGCGCGGCACGCGTCTCGGCGACGCCTTCGGCCCAGATGCGGGCCATGGCATCGTCATCGACCTGCCAGGGGCCGCCGAAGCTGCCATCGCCCAGCATCTGCCGCACCACGGCGGGCGGGGAGGCCTTCATCAGCGCCATGTCCACCGGCGGCTTCGCACCCGCGGGCGCCGGCGCGTGCGCGAGCCGCGTCCACGGAAAATTCTCCATCCAGTTGCCGTGGCTGCCCGAACGGTCCACCGCCATCGCCGCCGCCCAGGTGCGCGGGGCATTGTACCAGTTGTGGAACTTGATCGAGAGCCGCGGATCCTCGGTCATCATCTCGAGCGCCAGCGCGCCGACCGGCGCGTTCCCGCCATGCCCGTTGACGATGAGGATGCGGCGGAAGCCCGACCGCGCGACGGACGCGATGAGGTCGCGCGCGACCGCGAGCAGTGTCTCCACCCGCAGGCTGACGCTGCCCGGGAAGCCGGCGAAATAGGGCGCGAGGCCGAAGGGCATGGCGGGATAGACGGGCACGCCGAGCGGCTCGGCCGCCTCCACCGCGACGCGTTCGGCGAGGATCGCATCGACGCAGAGCGAAAGCTGCGCATGCTGCTCCGTGCTGCCGAAGGGCAGCACGCAGCGATCGTCCCGCGCGAGGAAGGCCTCGATGTCGGCCCAGTTGCGGTCCGCGACCCTCATCGCACGCATTCTCCCGTGCGCGTCACCGCGCGACCGGGGTCACGTCCCAGGCGTAGGTCTCCTCGTCGCTGCGGCCCACGCGCAGCGTCACGCGGTCCCGCCGCATCGCCCAGGCGGAGCCCACGGCGGCGATCGGGATGACGACGCGCTCGGCCATGAAGCGGGCGCCGACCTGCTGCAGCAGCTCGCGCCGCTTCGCCTCGTCCAGCTCGACATTCGCGGCCTGGATCAGCCGGTCGATCTCCGGGTTGGAGAAGCCGTTCCAGTTGAAGGCGCCGAGGCGGAGCTCGCGGTTGTTCGTGTGCGCATTGGCCGCGTAGTAGTAGTTCGCCTCCCCCGTCAACGTGCCCCAGCCGGCCATGATGTTGGACAGTTCGCCGCGCGCGCGGGCGGGGAAGATCACGGCGGCGGGCTGGCCGGCGGCCTGCACCTCGATGCCGATGCGCGCGAGCATCTGCGCCATGGAGGTCCCGACGCCGTTGTCCCCCGGCAGGCGGTTGTTGGTGAAGTTCAGCACCATGCGGAAGCCGTTCGGATAGCCCGCTTCCGCCAGCAATTGCCGCGCGCGCGCCACGTCAGGGCGGGGAATCTGGAGCGCCGGGTTGAAGCCGAAGATGCCGGGCGTGACCATCTGGCTCTGCGGCGTGCCCAGGCCTTCCATGGCCACTTCCGCCAGCGCGCGGCGGTCGATGGCGAGGTCGATCGCCTCCCGCACGCGGGCATCGCGATAGGGGTTGGCGGCCAGCCGCGAGCCGTCCCGCGCCGTCACCTGCGGCGTCGTCTCCCGCATGTCGAGCGCCAGGTTGAAGACATAGACCGTCTCCGTCTTCAGCACGGCGATGTTGCGATCGCGCTCGAGCGTCGGCACGTCCGCCGCCGGCACCCGCACGATCATGTCCACCTGGCCCGTGCGCAGCTGCGCGACGCGCGCGGCGGGGTTCGAGATTTCCCGCCGCACCACGCGCGCCCAGGCGGGGCGCGTGCCCCAGTAATTGTCGTTGCGCTCGACGGTGAACTGTTCCCGCGGCGTCCAGGACCCGAAGCGGTAGGGCCCGGTGCCGATCGCCGCGCGCCCCGCGTTGAAGGCCTCGTTCGACGTTTCCGGCGCCAGCCCTGCGGTGGCGCGGGCCGAGACGACGAACAGGCGGATGAAGTCGTTCGGCAGCGTCGGCGCCGGACCGTCCGTCACGACCTGGATCGTGTGCGGATCGACGATGCGCACTTCCCGCACCCGGCGGACATAGATGCTGGTCGGGTTGGGACCCGACAGGGTCTGCATCCGGCGGATGGAGGCGGCGACATCCTCGGCCGTCATGTCCGAGCCGTCATGGAACTTCACGCCGCGGCGCAGGCGGAACTCCCACGTGTTGGGATCGATGATGCGCCAGGATTCGGCAAGCCCGGGCTCCACCTGCAACTGGTCGCCCGAATGGGTCAGCGTGTCGAAGACATGCTTCAGCGATTCGGAATGCGTGCCGGTCGCGGTGAAATGCGGGTCGATGCTCTCCGGCCCGGCGATCACGCCCATGGTGAGCGTCTGGGCGAAGGCTGCGCCAGTCTGGGCAGCGCCGGCCAGCAACGCGCCGGCGGCGACGGTGGCGAGCGCAAGGCGTCGGGCGTTGCGGGGCATGGATGTCCCTTTCCTCGTGAAGCGTTCTTGGCGATGGATGCTGGAATGCCTTGCGCGCGCTGTCCACTGCCCGATACTCGGCGCGATGCTCGGCTACGTCATCCAGCGCCTCCTGCAATCCGTCCTCGTCATGCTGGCCATGTCGGCGCTGGTCTTCGCCGGCGTGCATGCGATCGGCAATCCGATCGACGTGCTGATCAACCCGGATGCGACACAGGAGATCCGGGAGCAGGCGATCCGCCGGCTCGGGCTCGACCTGCCGCTGTGGGAACAGTACCTCGTCTTCCTCGGCCGGCTGCTGCGCGGGGATTTCGGCACCTCCTTCGTCTTCGGCATGCCGGTGCTGGACCTGATCCTGTCGCGCCTGCCGGCGACGCTCGAACTGGCGCTCGCGGCCGTGCTGGCGGGAACGCTGATCGGCGTGCCGCTCGGCATCTATGCGGGCTACAGGCCGGACGGGCTGCTCTCCCGCGCCATCATGGCGGTCTCGGTGCTCGGCTTCTCGGTGCCGACCTTCTGGGTCGGGCTGATCCTGATCCTGACCTTCGCGGTGAACCTCGACTGGCTGCCGGCCGGCGACCGCGGGCCGGTCGTCGAGGTGTTCGGCATCGGCTGGTCCTTCCTGACGCTCGAAGGGCTGTCCTTCATGGCCCTGCCGGCGCTCAACCTCAGCCTGTTCAAGCTGGCGATGATGATCCGCCTGTCGCGCGCCGGCACGCGCGAGATCATGCTGACCGACACGGTGAAGTTCGCACGCGCAGCCGGGCTTTCGGACCTGACTATCCTGCGCCGGCACGTACTGCGGCTGATCTCCATTCCCATCGTCACGGTGTTCGGGCTGGAACTGGGATCGACGCTGGCCTTCGCCGTGGTGACGGAGACGATCTTCTCCTGGCCCGGCGTCGGCAAGCTGATCATCGATTCCATCACCTCGCTCGACCGGCCGGTGATGGTCGCCTACCTGATCCTCGTGGCTTTCCTGTTCGTGACGATCAACCTGGTGGTGGACCTTTCCTACGCGCTGCTCGACCCGCGGCTTCGGCGCGGGGGGGCGGCGGCGTGAAGGCGTTCTGGCGCGAATATGCCGAGAACCGGGTGGCGCTGGTGGCGCTGCTGGTCGTCGCGGCCTTCATCGGCACTGCGCTCGCGGCGCCCTGGATCGCGCCGCAGGATCCCTACGACCTGGCGGGGCTCGAGCTCGCCGATGCGCGAAGGCCGCCGGGCTTCGTGGGTTCGGGCGGCTATCCGCATCTGCTGGGCACGGATGCGCAGGGGCGCGACCTCTTCTCAGCCATCCTGTACGGGCTGCGCATCTCGCTGCAGATGGGGCTGGTCGCCGGCGCCGTGGCGATGACGGTGGGTGCGATGCTCGGCATCCTCGCCGCCCAGGCCGGCGGATGGGTGGAAACGGCGATCATGCGGGTGGTGGACCTGCAACTGTCCTTCCCCGCCATCCTGCTCGCGCTGGTGCTGGTGGCGGTGCTGGGGCAGGGCAAGTCGCAGCTGATCATCGCGCTGGTGGCCGCCCAGTACGCCTATTTCGCCCGCACCGCCTATGGCGCGGCGAGTGCGGAACGGCGCAAGGACTATGTCGAGGCCGCCGCCGCCACGCCCCTTTCGACCTTCCGCATCGTCTTCCGCCACATCCTGCCGAACGTGCTGCCGCCGCTGATCGTCGTCGGCACGGTGCAGGTGGCGAATGCGATATCCCTCGAAGCCACGCTGTCCTTCCTCGGCCTCGGCCTGCCGCCGACGGAACCCTCGCTCGGCATGCTGATCGCCAACGGCTTCCAGTACATGATGAGCGGGCGGACCTGGATCTCGGTTTATCCCGGCATCGCGCTGATCCTGCTGATCGTCGCCATCAACCTGGTGGGCGACCAGCTGCGCGACCAGACCAACCCGAGGCTCCGGCGATGACCGCGCCGCTGCTCTCGGTGCGCGAGCTGCGCACGCATTTCATGACGCGCGCCGGCGTGGCGAAGGCGGTGGACGGCGTGTCCTTCGACCTCGCGGCCGGGGAGATCCTGGGCCTGGTCGGCGAGAGCGGCTCGGGCAAGAGCGTGACGGGTTTCTCGCTGCTCGGCCTGGTCGACCCGCCGGGGCGCATCGTCGGCGGCTCCATCCGCTTCCAGGGGCAGGAACTGGTGGGCATGCCGCCCGCGGCGCTGCGCGCGCTGCGCGGGCGGCACCTCGCCATGGTGTTCCAGGATCCGCAGGCGACGCTCAACCCCGTGCTGACCATCGGCGCGCAGATGGCGCTCGCGGTGCAGGCGCATGAACGTGCGTCGGACCGCGCCGCGCTGGACCGCGCGGCGGCCGTGCTGGCGCGCGTGGGCATCCCGGAAGCCGCGCGGCGCCTGTCCGCCTATCCGCATGAATTCTCGGGCGGCATGCGCCAGCGCGTCGCCATCGCCACCGCCCTGCTGCACGGGCCGGCGCTCATCGTGGCGGATGAGCCGACGACGGCGCTCGATGTCTCGATCCAGGCGCAGATCCTGGCCGAGATGAAGGCGCTCGCCGCCGAAAGCGGCACCGCGCTGATCTGGATCAGCCACGATCTCGCGACCGTCTCCTCCCTCGCCGACCGGGTGCTGGTGATGTACGCGGGACGCATCGTGGAAAGCGGGCCGGTGGGCGCGGTGCTGCGCGCGCCGCTGCATCCCTACACGCGCGGCCTGCTCGACAGCCTGCCGGCCATGGCGACACCGGGGCAGAAGCTGCGGCAGATCCCCGGCGCCGCGCCCTCCCTGCTCGCGCTGCCCGCGGGCTGCGCCTTCGCGCCGCGCTGCCCGCGGTCGGACGGCGCCTGCGCCGCACCGCCGCCCGAGGC
>NZ_JACADQ010000212.1 GCF_016106015.1 Neoroseomonas rubea | reverse complement strand
GCGGGGTTCGGCCGCGGCGGCGTCGCCGGCCGCGATCGCGTCGCGGTAGTGGCGTGCGGCCTGGCGCGGATCGGGGTCGCGGAAGGGCCGGCCGGGCTGGAAGCCGACCGGGTCGTAGAGGCCCGCGAGCCGCGTGATCGCGGTCGCGTGCCCTGCCCGCGCCGCCGCTTCCCACAACAGCAGGGCATCGTCGTGACGGCCCGCGTCGAAGCGGCGCGCGGCCTCCTGGGCGATTGCCGCGGGGGATGCGGCACGCGCGATCACCTCCGGCACCGCAAGACCGTCGAGCGACGCCGGCGCGGACGGCGGGGCCTGCGGCCGCAAGGGCGGCAGTGCGGGTTCCGGAGCGCGCGGCGGCTCCGGCGCAGGCGGTGCCACGGGCTGCACCGTGGGTGGAGGCGTCGGTGCCTCGGCCACGACCAGCGCCTGTTCCCGCAGCACGAGCCACCAATAGGCGCCGCCCCCGCCGGCACCCGCGACCAGCAGAAGCAGCAGCAGGATCAACGGCAGCGCCGAGCGCGTCTTCGCCGCCGGCGCCGGTTGCGGCACGGACAGCGGCGGCGGTGGGGCGGCGCGCGGCGCCATCATCACCGTCGCGTCCGTGTCCATGCCCGGCAACGGCGGCGGCGAGGGCGGGGGCGGCGAGCGCTGCGCAGGCGGCGGTCCCGCGATGGCATTTCCGCTACCGCCATGCAGCGGCGCTATGTCGGGCCAGAAGACCGGTGCCTCGATCCGCGCGGCCGGCAGGCGGAACTGAACCGGCCCCGCTTCCAGCCAATCCACGATGTGCGGGCCGAGATAGAGCCGCACCCCCTGCGGCGAGGGCTCGACGCGATCGGGGCTCAGCAGCGCATCGCCCACCTGCCAGCCTTCAGGGCCCAGCGTCCCTTTCGTCCAGCCTTCCCGTAGGATGCGGAAGCGTGGATCGGCGGGCGGCTCGGCCACGCCGCGCAGCAGAAGCACGGCATGGCCGCCTTCCGGATGCGCGGGATCCGCGGCGGCGAGCACCTCGGTCATGCGGCCTGGCCGAGCGCCGTCAGGATCTTCGCGAGGCGCGCATTCTGCGCCACGTCCACCTCCTGCCCGCCGGGCGCGCTGGCATTCTCCTCCACCAGCCGCGCGAAGGCGCTGATCCAATCGACGTGGAACTGCTTGTCATAGGCCTCCGGCTGCGTACCGAGATGCGGCATGCCGTTGACCGGCGGGCGTGACGCGAAGACCGGGCGGTCAGTGCGCCCCGCGCGTGGGCGCTGGTCCGGCGGCAATTCTGCATAACCCAGCGTATGGACGTAGCGATTCACCATCCCCTCCGCGACGAGCACGGGCTTGCTTGCGCTCTCGGACAGCTTCTGGCGGTAGGACGCCGCATCGCGCAGCCGCTGCGCGATGCGCGCGGACAGCGCGGTGCGCCGCGCGCCGGCGCCGATCTGCGCCACCAGGACATTCGCGGCCTCCCGCGGCAGCTTGAGCTGCTCGGCGGTCTCGGGCTCGGCGGCCACGCGGTGCATCTTCTCCATCCATTCGGCCACGGCCATGTCGGCGTAGCGTTCGAAGGCGTCGCGCGCGCGGTGCTCGCCCTGCGCGGCGGGGGCGACGAGGTCGCCGAGCTCCGCGAGGTAATCCTCCTCCCCCGCCCGGGCCCCGACGGGCGCTTCCTCGGCCGGCTCCGTCTGCATACGCCACCAGGCGGAGGTCAGTTCCTCCGGCGTCACCTGCAGGCTGCGAATCAGCCGCCCGAAGCCCTGCGCGGCGGCGCAGGCGACGAGCGCGCGACTGACCACGCGCGCTTCCTCCCGCCGCTTCGCCAGTTCCGCGGCGAGGTCGCCCGAATGGAAATAAGGCGTAAGGCGCACCGCCATGTCGGCGCGCAGCGCCTCCAGCCGCGCGACGATCTGCCCGCGCTTGATCGCCGGGTCGCAGACCGGGCGAAGGCTCTCCGCGAGGTGGGAGATGCCGCCGTCGTTGAGCGTCATCGCCGCGTCCCAGGCCCGCGCGGGATCGGCGAAGTGGCGCCGGCCGTCCTCGTTCGCGAGGAACTCGTCGCGCAGCCGAGCGATCCGCGCGGCCTCGGAGGGGCGCAGCGCCGCCTCCCGGCCATGCTCGTCGTAGTCGAGAATGTGCTTCGCCGCGACATTCGGGTTGCGCAGCCAGTAGGTGTTGGCGAAAGGCGCGCCGGCCGCCCAGTTGCGCGGCCAGTCATGCTCCTTGCCGAAGAAGTCCAGCAGCGAGGCGTTGAGCCGGATCGTCCAGCGGCTGCCCGTGCCCTCGACCGCGCCCTTCTTCTCCTCGAACTCCGTGTCGAACTTGGTCAGCACGAGGAAAAGCGCGTTGCGGTGGCGCGCGCGTTCCTCCGGCGTCGCGCCGAGGGTGCCGTCGACCCAGTCCTTGATCATGCGCGGCAGCGTGCGGACTTCCTGGTTGGACGGCCCGATGCACAGGAGCATGGAGGTGATCTCCTGCTCCGCGCAGTAGCGCTGGTACAGATAGGCGACCTTGCCGCGGAGGAAGAGGCCCGGGAGCTTGCCCTTCTCCGCCAGGAAGCGGCCCGGCTGGGTCAGCTTCTCGCGTGACCGGGCGCCGGGGAAATCCAGCAGGTCCGTGACGTCGAAGAAGTCCCAAGGCTTGTCGCGGAGTGCGATGGTCAGCTCCGCGACGAGTGCCGCGAGCGCCGCGCGCGGCAGCATCGCCTGGCGCCCCGCGCGCGTCCGCACCGCCAGCTTGCCGTCCGACGGGTCGCCGAGTGCGAACAGCGTGCGGACGTCGATGATCGAGGTCTCGCGCGGGGACAGCGCCTCGAGCGGGGCAAAGGCCTCGTCAGGGAAGTCAAGCGCGGCGAGGGCGGCGAGCAGTTCACGCCCCGCGCTCGTGAAGGCCTCATGCCCGTTCCACAAGATCGAGAAGAAGGCGGCGCGTTCGGCGACCGGCAGGCGCGGCGCGATGTTCGCCGCCTGGCTCCAGAAGGCGGACCCGAGGCCCGGCACCAGCGGATGCCCGCGGAACAGCCCCTCGAAGTATTCCCGCAGGTCGTCGACATCGTCCTCGGTCAGACGGTCGATGGGCTCCCCGCCCGCCCGCGCCGCGAAGCGCGCGCAATGGGACTGCACGAGTTCCGGCGATGGGATGTCCACCTCCGCCGGGTCGAAATCCTCGAGGAAGGTGTTCCCCAGGATCTTGATGACATCCGTCTGGGATAGCAGCCGAAGCGCGACGGGATTCCCGGGCAGCGCCGAAGGCGAGCGCAGCGTGAAGCGGGTGACGAGGCCAGTCGCCTCCTGCCCGCCTTCGGGGTTGATGTCGCGCACGAAGTCGAGCGCCCGGCCTTCGAACAGCGCGGTCACCGGTTCCTGACCGCGCCGCGCGAGCGCGCTGATCAGGTAGGACTTGCCCGATTGCGACGGACCGAAGACCGCGACGCACATCGGGCGCTCGGCCGCGGCCTCGAGCTTGCGGGCGCGACGGGCGAACTTGCGGAAGTCGCGCGCGATCGCCTGCGCTTCCTCCCGCACCTTGGCGCGGTTGTCGCCGAGCCAGCCGACCGCCTCGGCGGCCGCTTCCGCCGTGTTGCGCGCTTCGGCGGCGAGGCTCGCATCGCTGCTCGAATCGAGCCTCATGCCAGCCCCACCACGCCGGTGTCGCGCCAGTATCCGGCTTCGCTCTTCATCGTCTGCAGCCTGATCTCGACATCGGTGCGCCGCAGCGCGGTCCCTTCCGCATCCTCGATCTCCTCGACGCGGAAATCCTCGCGCTTCTCCTCCTGCCCCGGCGCGTCGGGGTCCATGTCGGCGCGGCGGATCTTGACGCGCAGCGGCAGCGCCATGCGTGGGACGCTTTCGGGATTGGCGAATTCCAGCGCGTAGAGCGCCGTAGCCGGCCAGCGCTCGATCGGCAATTGCCGGAAGCCGAGGAAGGTCGGCGCGGCGAAACTCATGGTGAAGGCGACCTCGTCGCCCGGGTTGGGGCGCTTCTCGAGGTCCACTTCCGACAGCAGCACACCCTGCTCACGGATCTGGCCGGAAATCTCCATCCGTCCGATGAAGCGCGCGGTCGATCGCATCGAAAGCTGGCTCGTGCGCATCAGGAAGGATTCGAGCCGCCCTTCCGCCAGCGCGCACAGCATCGCGCCCACCGCGGCACTCGTCTTCGGGTCCTCGATCCGCGCATTGGCGTCGCGGAAGGGATACCATCCGCCCACCGCGTAGCGATGCATGCCCACCATGCGGTGCGGTGGCACGGGTGACTTCGCCAGCACGATGTCCGTCACCGCGCGCAGCCTGGACGGGCGGCCGGAGAGCAGCAGCACGTCGCAATCGTAGTGCCAGACCACTTCGCAGAGGTCGGCCAGCACCGGCCCAAGTGTGGCCTGCACCACTGCCTCGACGCGCCTGGCATCGGCCGCGATCTCGACATCTGCGATGGCGAAGCCGCGCGCGCCGGCCTGGCGTGCCGCGGTCTCGAAGAAGGCGACGGCGCGCGGGCTCGGCGGCTGCGGCGCGGCGGCGAGGATCGCGCCGATCGTGGCGCGGAACACCTCGCCCATGTCGCGCCCCTCGATCCGCTCATAGGCGTGCAGCACCGCGAGCCCCGCCGGTTCCAGCACCTGCGCGACGAATTGGCGGCGGAGATGGCGTTCCACCTCGCTTTGCCCGCCGCGGTCCCCGCCCAGCGTCTGGCGCAAGAAGGCCTGCGGGTCGCCCATGCCGGCCGCGCGGAGCGCGTCGGCGACCTGGGGCAGGACAAGATGCGTGATCAGCCCTTCCAGTACCTCGTCGCCCGCGATCTTGAAGCCCTCGCGGAATTCCTGGCGCGGGACGATGGTGTCGCGGTTCTCGACCGACCAGGTCACCACCATCAGGTCCGTCGTGCCGCCGCCGATGTCGATGGAGGCCACGCGCAGGCACGGGTTCGGCCCGCGCTCCGGCCGCACGCGCCCGGCGAGTTCGAACATCCCCTGCGCATCGCCCTGCAGGCGTTGCGTGATCTCGGTGTAGAGCCACACCACCTGAGTCGCCGTCGCTTCATCGAGGTTCAGGAGCACGCGGGGTTCAGGCGGCGCCGCCCCGCCCGCCTCGGTCCAGCCGAGCAGGTCCCAGGCGAGCTTCACCGCGCCCTCAGCCCTCTCGCGCAGGATCTTCTGCTCGGCGAGCGGCATGGCCGGCGGCAGCGTCAGGATCACGCGGCGCAGGCGGCGCGGCACGTCGGCGAAGCGGCGCGCGGCGCGCGTCGCCGGCGCGTTGATCTGGCTGACTGCCTGCATCAGCAGTTCGGTCAGCAGGAAGGTGAACATCGAGGACCGCGAGAAGCGCGCGCGCACCGCGGGCTGCCCCCGCCCGCGCATCATGCGCAGCGATTCCCCTGTTTCCGTCACATGCGCCATGAACGGGCCGGAGACGGGCGGTTCCGTCGTCACGCCATCCGATGCGCGGCCGTTGAAGCGCCAGCCCTGCACGTTCGGTCGTCGATCCCACAGATAGCGCTTCGGGCTCGATATGCCGGTCGCCCCCTCATTGCCCTGCGTCGCGGCGGCAAGGCGCATCGCCTCCGGCCCGACGCGCACCGGGGAGGGCCAGCGGAAGGCATTGGCGCGGCCCGAGCGGCGGGAGATCGCATCCCGACCGAAGGCGCCGACGGCGAATTCCACGCGGCTTTCGAAGGGCCGGGCGTAGGTCTCCTCCGGCCGCGACAGGTCGCGCAGGGCCAGCACCTGCGAATTGTTGAGCGAAGGCGCGTCCTGCCCTTCCTCCACCAGCACGCCGCAGGTCCGCGAATTGCCGATGTCGAGCACGAGATCGACGTTGATCGGCGCATAGCCGCGATTGTCGGACACCACATCCACCAGCCGCACGCGCGGCAGGATGCCGATCCCCTCGATCAGGCCGAGGAAGGTCAGGTAGCGCGCCCAATGCTCGCAGGCATGGGGGAAATCCTCCGGCCGCAGCGGCCGCCCGCCGCGCTGCGCCTGCCGCAATTCGCGGAACCCTTCCTCGAGCCACTGCCCGACCCAGGATTCGTTGAGAAACCAAGCATTCTCGGCATGGTTGCAGACGGGGGCGAATTCCTGCTGCCGCGCGCTGTCCTCCGGCGCCGGCGCGACATAGGCGCGTTCGGCCACGCGCGGCATCAGCGCCGTGTCGAAGGCGAGCACGAGCCGATGCGACCGCCCGTCCGCATCGCGCGCCGGCTTCTCGGCGATATAGGCGCGCGCCCAGTTGGACGGGCCGCGGTCGTACACTTCCTTCCCATCCGCCCCGCGGGCATGGACGCGGAAATAGGGCAGCGGCACCCATTTGTTCAGAAAAGGCTCCAGCGCCTGGGCGCGGGAGACGGCGTAGGTCTCATCCGATGGCGGCACCTGCCGCGTGACCGGGTCGGCCAAGTTGCCGTCCGCGTCCTGTTCCAGCATGCGCAGGATGGTGGGGGACTTGCCCTCATGGTCCACCTGCTCGCGTAGCGTTTCCTCCCAGAAGGACCGGGCGCCGCGCGGAAGCCGGTCCATGTCGAAGTCGATGTCGAGGAACTGGATGCCGGAGGACGGCACCAGGCTGATCAGGCCGGCGGAGGTCGCGCTCATGGACATGGCTTTCCGTGCGCCGGATTGTGCCGCAGCGCAACGTGCCGCGCCAACCGCGCAGGGGTCATGCTGCGCGGCATCAGTTGGGGCAGTTCAGGCGGTAGCGCCAGCGGGTGTTCGAGAAGGGGCCGATCACCACCACCTCGACCACATAGTCGTTGCCCTGGGGCTGCCAGTTGAAGCCGATCCGGCCGCGGCCGCTGACCATGCCGGGGGTCGAGGCGATGACACGCCCGCGATAGCGCACCTCGATCCGGTCCGGCACCGTCTGGGTGTCGTAGTCGAGCGAGACCGGTCCAGGCGTCGGGCCGAGGAAGTGGCGCGTCCGTGTTTCCCCCGCCCCGCCGGACTGGGTGTCGACATTGCAGGGCTCGGTGCCCGGCGGCGGCTGGGGCGGCCGCTCGGGCGGCGGCGGGGGCGGCTCCGGTGGCGGCAGGGGCAGCGGTTCCTCCGGCCGGGGCGGCTCCGGCGGTGGGAACCGCTGCCCCT
>NZ_JACADQ010000211.1 GCF_016106015.1 Neoroseomonas rubea | reverse complement strand
GGGCGCGACACGTGGCGCGAGGCCCGCCAGGCCCGCGCCGCCCAGCACCACGACGCCCGCACCATCCGCCGCGGCGGCGCGCGCGGCCTCGACCAGCAGGGCCACGGCACCATCGGGATCGCGCGCGATCATGTCGCCCGTCGGCGCCACGCCACGCACCATCACGCGGTCCGGGCCGAAGCCGCGCACCCGCGCGAACTCCTCCAGCATCGGCACCCAGAGCGCGCCGCCCGTCAGCAGCGCGACCCGTGGCGCGCGCGCGAGGCCGGCGGCGATCGAGGCTTCCGCCATGCCGATGATGGGCAGCGGGAACAACTCGCGCGCGGCCTCGATCCCCGGTTCCCCGAAGCAGGCGATCAGCGCGGCGTCGAAGCCCGCCTCATTCGCCGGGCCCAGATGCGCAGCAAGCCCGGCCAGCACGGCGTGAGAGGCGATGGCCACCGCCGCGCGCGTCGAGATGTACCGAGCGCCGAACTGCGCGGTGGCGGGCACCACCTCCGCCGTGGGCAGGCCGAGCCGCGGAATCGCCTCCGCCGCCAGGGCGGCAAGCCGCGCGGTGATGGCGGAATCCGTGTTGCCGTTGAGAAGGAGCAGGCGCATGCGCGGTGGATCAGCATGCCCGGGGCGGCACGGCAAGGCCGGCCCGGCGTGCGCCGCCACGAAAACAGGCGTTCTGCCACACCTCTAGGCAACTCCATCCGGGTCTGGTGTAGCATCCCGCCACGCGGCGGATGGCACGGCCCTTGCTGCCTCGCACCCTCGGACGGGACACGACTGCGTGCCGTCCGGCGGGGCGGGCGGCTCAGAAGGCCCGGCTCCGTCGCCGGGGGGAATCGCCACTGGAGGACATGGCACGATGAAGCTGCGACGTTTCCTGCTGACCGCCTGCCTCGCGGCCCTGCCGCTGGTGGCGGCCGCGCCCGCGATGGCGCAGGGCACCATCCGCATCGGCATGACCGCGGCCGATATCCCGCTGACCAACGGCCAGCCGGACCAAGGCTTCGAGGGCAACCGCTTCACCGGCATCCCGCTGTTCGACAGCCTGACCATGTGGGACCTCTCGGCGGCCGACCGGCCTTCCGTGGTGGTCCCCGGGCTTGCGACCGAATGGCGCGTGGATCCGAACGACCGCACGCGCTGGATCTTCACGCTGCGCCGCGGGGCGCGCTTCCATGACGGGTCGGAGTTCAACGCCGACGCCGTGGTGTGGAACGTGCGCAAGGTGCTCGACCGGGAGGCGCCGCAGTTCGACCCGCGCCAGGTCGGCGTGACCGCGACGCGCATGCCGACGCTGCGCCGTGCCGAGAAGATCGACGACTACACCGTCGCGCTTTTCACCAGCGAGCCGGACAGCCTGCTGCCGATCAACCTGACCAACCTGTTCATGGCCTCCCCCGCCCAGTGGCAGCGGTTCCGGGATGCGAACCCGACCGCGGAAGCGGCGTGGAACGCCTTCGCGCGGGAGCCCTCGGGCACCGGGCCCTTCCGCGTGACGCGCTTCGTGCCGCGTGAGCGGCTGGAGATGGCGCGCAACGACAACTACTGGGGCACCAAGGCGCGCGCCGAGCGGATCGTGCTGCTGCCGATCCCCGAGGCCAATGCGCGCACCGCCGCGCTGCTGTCGAACCAGGTGGACTGGATCGAGGCGCCGGCGCCGGATGCCATCCCGCAGCTGCGCTCGCGCGGCATGGCCATCACGTCCAACGCGCAGCCGCATGTCTGGCCGTGGCAGCCCTGCTTCGCCGAAGGCTCGCCGCTGCGCGACGTGCGGGTGCGCCGCGCGCTCAACCTCGCCATCGACCGCGAGGGGCTGCGCACGCTGCTCGGCGGCATGATGGCGATCCCGGTCGGCACGGTGCCGGAGGGCCACCCGTGGTGGGGCAATCCGAGCTTCCGCATCCGCACCGACAAGGCCGAGGCGCGCCGCCTGCTGGCCGAGGCCGGCTACGGCCCGAACCGGCCGCTGAACCTACGCGTGCAGATCTCGGCCTCGGGCTCGGGCCAGATGCAGCCGCTGCCGATGAACGAATATGTGCAGCAGGAACTGAAGGAAGTCGGCGTCAATGTCGAGTTCGACGTGATCGAGTGGAACGCACTGTTCACCAACTGGCGCAATGGCTGCCAGCACGCCTCGGCGCGCGGGGCGCATGCCACCAACGTCTCCTTCGCCGCCATGGATCCGTTCTTCGCCATGGTGCGCTTCTGGGATTCGAAGATGGCGCCGCCGGTGTCGAACAACTGGGGCCACTTCAACGATCCGCGCTTCGACGAGATGATCCGTGTCGCGCGCAATTCCTTCGACGCGGCGGAACGCGACGCGGCGCTCGCCCGCCTGCACGCGGCCGGCGTGGACGAGGCTCTGTTCATCTGGATCGCGCATGACGTGGCGCCGCGCGCCATGTCCCCGCGCATCCGGGGCTATGTGCAGCCGCAATCCTGGTTCGTCGATCTGCGGCTGCCCTACATTCAATGATCCCCACGACAGTTCTGCTGCGCTGCGCTGACGCTTCGCTTCGCAAAACCGTCGTGGGGGCCCCGGATCGGCGATGATCCTGGGGACGTCGTTCCTCCCGCCGCGGCAAAGCCGCGGCGGGGCTTCTTGAGAGGATGAGCGGATGTTCTTCTACCTGATCAGGCGCATCCTCTATGCGATCCCGATCGCGCTGGCGGTCGGGTTCGTCTGCTTCATGCTGGTGCAGATCGCGCCGGGCGACCCCATCAACGCCATCGTGCCGGCCGATGCGCCGGGCGACGTGGTGGAGCAGGTCCGGCGCGACTATGGGCTCGACAAGCCGCTGCCGGTGCAGTTCGGCATCTGGCTGCTGAAGGTGGTGCAGGGCGACCTCGGGCGCTCGCTCGCGACGGGGCGCAGCGTGTGGTCGGACCTGTCCTCGGCCATTTCCAACACGCTGATGCTGGCGCTTGTCGCCTCGCTGATCGGCTTCATCCTGGGTTGCGTGCTGGGCGGGCTGGCAGGGACCTTCCGCGGATCCATCATCGACCGCGCGGCGGTCACGATCGCGGTGGCCGGCGTTTCCGTGCCGCATTATTGGCTGGGCATGGTGCTGGTCGTGATCTTCTCGGTGCAGCTGAACTGGCTGCCGGCGATGGGCGCGGGCCCGGGCGGGTCCGCCGACTGGGTCTGGGACTGGGATCACATGAAGCACCTGGTCCTGCCGGCGGTGACGCTGGCGGTGATCCCGATGGGCATCGTCACGCGCACGGTGCGCGGCATCATCGCGGAGATCATGAACCAGGAATTCGTCACCGCGCTGCGCGGCAAGGGGCTGACGCGCGCGGGGATCTTCCTGCACGTGGTCAAGAACGCCGCGCCGAACGCGCTGGCCGTGATGGGCCTGCAGCTCGGCTACCTGATGGGCGGGTCGATCCTGGTGGAGACGGTGTTCTCCTGGCCGGGCACGGGGCTGCTGCTGAACAACGCGATCTTCCAGCGCGACCTGCCGGTGCTGCAGGGCACGATCCTGGTCCTGGCGATGTTCTTCGTCGCGCTGAACCTGGCGGTCGACCTGGTGCAGACGGCGCTCGATCCCCGGATTAAGCGCGCGTGACCCGCGAAACGGATCAAGCGCGCGCGATCCGCGCCGCGTATCAAGCGCGCGTGGCCCGCGCGACGTATCAAGCGCGCGTCACCCGCGCGACGAATCACGTGCCCCCGAGGGGAGACGGACCATGAGCACCGCCACCACCCCGACCGCCGCGGAAGCCGAACTCGCCGTCCAGGCGCGGCAGGCCGTCGCGAAGTCCCAGGGCTACTGGGCCGGCGTCTGGAAACGACTGCGCCGCGACCCGGTCACGATCGGCTGCGCCATCGTGCTGCTGGCGATGCTGCTGGTGATCGTCTTCGCACCGCTGGTCGCGCCGCACGATCCCTACCAGGGGTCGATGATCCGGCGGCTGCGCGCCATTGGCACGCCGAACTACATCCTCGGGACGGATGAACTTGGCCGCGACATGCTGACGCGGCTGATCCATGGCGGGCGGCTGTCCTGGTTCATGGGCATCACGCCGGTGCTGCTGGCCTTTGTGATCGGTACCTTCCTTGGCGTCCTCGCGGGCTTCGCGGGCGGCAAGACCAACATGGCGATCATGCGCGTGACGGACGTGTTCTACGCCTTCCCGTCCGTGCTGCTGGCGGTCGCGATCTCGGGCGCGCTTGGCGCGGGCATCGTGAATGCGATCCTGGCGCTGACGCTGGTCTTCATCCCGCCGATCATCCGGGTGGCGGAAAGCGTGACGACGGGGGTGCGCAACCTCGACTTCGTCGATGCGGCGCGTGCTTCGGGCGCATCGGCCTTCACCATCGTCCGGGTGCATGTGCTGGGCAACGTGCTGGGGCCGATCTTCGTCTATGCGACGTCGCTGATCAGCGTGTGCATGATCCTGGCCTCCGGCCTGTCCTTCCTCGGCCTCGGCACCAAGCCGCCGGAGCCGGAGTGGGGCCTGATGCTGAACACGCTGCGCACGGCGATCTACGTTCAACCCTGGGTCGCGGTGCTGCCGGGCGTGTGCATCTTCGTCACGTCGATCTGCTTCAACCTGCTGAGCGACGGGCTGCGGCAGGCGATGGATGTGAAGAGCTGACGCTCTTCGCATCCATCGTTTCTATGTGTCGGGCACGCCTGCCGACGTGACGGATGTGAAGAGCTGACGCTCTCCGCATCCATCGCTTTCGTTGGGTTGGCGCGCCTGCCTGCGCTGTGTGATGAACCACGCCTGTCCGGTTCGGAAGGTCCAGGAAACTCAGTTTCCTGGCTGGGGTCGAGGGGGCGGCGCCCCCTCGTTTCACCGCGCCGCCGCGATCGCGTCCCGTGCTTCCGTCACCCCGCGCAGCACTTCGTCCCGCAGCAGCGCCGTGCCGGTCGCGCCGCAATAGTCCGCGAGTGGCCGGCACGCGGCCTCGGTCGCCACCGGCAATTCCCACGGCGGGCGTTCGGAATGAACGAGCCGCGTGTCGCGCGTCGCGCCCGCGACGCTGCGCGTATAGGCGATGTCGAAGGCTGGGTCTGCCTCACCGGGGCGGCGTGCGGTCCAGCGCGTCGCAACCTCCACGCCGTGGTGGTCGGGCTGCGTGCCGCAATGGCGGAAGATGACGCGGGCGACGGTGACGTTCCAGGGGTCGGGCAGGGCGGCGCGGCGGCCTTCCTCCCGCCGGGGGGACAGGTTGGCGCGCAGGTCGCGTTCGACCCTGTCGGGCGCGAGGGTGGCGGCGATGCCGGCGGCGCAGGGGCTCCATTGGTCCTGCGCCAACGCGGCGGCGCGAAGGGCTTCGGCCTGGACCTGCGCCTCCGCCCTCGTGCGGCGGTTGCGCTGGTCCTCGGCGATGGCGCGCGCGATGAGGTAGATCGGCACGGCCACGATGAGGATGGCGCCCGTCACGGCGACCGCCGCAAGGGTTGTGAACGGGTCCTGGTAGTAGCTCGACACCATCCGCGCGCCCGACCAATCGGGCGCCTCGCTGCGTGGAAGCTGCGGGCCTTCCGGCGACTGCGCTGGCATCTCGGCTGGGACTTGCGGAACTGTCTCCGTGTTGAGGAATGCGTTCCAATCGATCGCCGCGACCCAGAGCCGCGCATCGACGCTGATCTCCGGCGCCATCGGCCGCGGCAGGCCCGTGCGCGCGAAGGCTGCCGGATAAGGCTGCGCCAACCGCGTGACCGGCGCCGGCGGCGCGGGCGCCTGAGCGGCGACGAGGGTGCGCGCGGCCTCCGATTCGTCCTCTGGGACGGGTGCGACGCGGCAGGGTGAAGCGGCCGAGCATTGGACGCGGAAACTGCCGATGTAGAGCACTGGCGGCGGCGGCTCAGGGACGATGAAGGTCATGTCGGCGGGCGCGGCGTCGCGCCGGTCCGGTGTGAGGAGCCTGAGGAAGTAGCGCCCCGGCGGCAGCGCCGCTTCATGCCGCCAGCCCGCCGCGCGCGCGGCGGCGGACGGGCTCAAGGGTCCCGGCGTGCCGAACCGGCGGCCAGTGTCCATGTCCCACAATTCGGCGCGTTCCAGCAGGTCGCCCGACGAGGCGCCGCCCGCCGAGACGCGGAACAGGACGCTGCTGCTGCGGCCATCCCTCACTGTGGGCAGACCTTGGATGATGACGGCGTCCCGCGCCAACGTCGAGCAACCCGCCAGTATCGCCGTCGCGGCGAAGGCCAGCCGGCGCGGACGCCACCGGCGAAGCCCGGGTTCTTCATGGACATGTCCCATGAAGATCAGGCTATGCGCATGAACCTCAGGGAAACTTGACTTATCCCAACCGGCCGCGCGCCGGTCAGGTCATCGGCACCGCCACCCAGCGCTGGAACCCCGCCCTTTCGCCCAGCCTCGCATACCAGGCCGCGAGCGTGGGCAGCACCGGCATGCCCTCCACCCGCACTTCCTCCCCGAACCAGCGCCGCGCGTAGCAGCCGAGCACGATGTCCGCGATCGTCATCGCCGCGCCGTCGATGTACGGCCCGCCATGCTTGGCGATATGCGCGTCCAGCATCGCCCAGCAGGCGCCGGCCGCCTTCATCGCCGCCATCACGGATGCCATGTCGCGCTTGTCCGCCGGCGTGCGCACCAGGCCCCAGAACAGGTTCCGCTCCGCGGGACCGAGCGTGGAGAGCTGCCAGTCCATCCAGCGATCCGCGGACGCGCGCGCCGCGGGATCGGCCGGATACAGCGCGCTGCCATGCTTCATCGCCAAATAGCGCAGGACGGAGTTCGATTCCCACAGCACGAAGTCGCCATCCTCGATTGTCGGCACGCGGCTGTTCGGGTTCATCGCGCGATAGGCGGGCGTGTCCACCACGCCATGCTCCATGCCGGCATCGACGCGCTCATAGGGCGCGCCGATCTCGTCGAGCATCCAGAGCACCTTCTTGACGTTGACCGAGTTCACCCGGCCCCAGAGCTTCAGCATGGCGTCCCTTCCATGATGATGGCGGGGGGGAGAAGGGAACTTCTCCCCCCGGACCCCCCCCTCAACCTTCTTTGTCACCTGGGAACCGACCCTCGAAATCAGTTCCCAAACGGCAAGGAAGGGAGGGGGTTTGGGGGAGGTTCACCC
>NZ_JACADQ010000210.1 GCF_016106015.1 Neoroseomonas rubea | reverse complement strand
GCGCGTCCCGCCGCGGCGGAGCGCGAGGCGGAGCGGGCCGCGCGCGCGGCGATCGTCGGGCGCCGCGCTGCGATCGGCCTTGCGCTCGACCCGCGCGATCCCGCCTGCTGGGGCGAGGCCGGACACTACTACACGGTCTATTTCGTCGCGCTGGCCGCGGGCATCGGCGACCCGCTCGCCTATCGCCTCGCCTTCTGGACGCAGATGGCCGACGAGATCGATGAGCTGAACGCCGTTCCGGCGGGCATCGAGATGGTGAAGGAGGACATCGCCTCCTACGCCTCCGACCGCTACGCCGACATGGTGGCGGGCTACGCGAATTTCGAACGCTCCATCCTCGCCGAGGTGTTCCGCAACTCGCCCTATGCCCAGCATGTCGTCCCGCCGCCGGCGATCGCCCGCTACGAACGCAGCGAGGCCTATTTCAACTGGCTGAACGTCCAGCGCGGGCTGCATGCGCTGACCGGCCGCGAATGCGAGGCGGAGACGCGCCGCCGAATGGACATCAGCGGCGCCTACAACCCGTCGCGCGGTCAGGAATTCGAGTTCGGCCTGTCGCTGCATCCGCTGGGCGACAGCTTCGCGCACCGGGACGATTCGAACGGGCGCATGTTCGCCCCGCCGCTCGGCCACGGGCCGAAGGGCCATGAGCCCGACGTGCTGGGCGAGCATCGCCGCGCGCTCTATCGCCGCTACGTCGGGACGCTGCACCAGGTGCTGACGCGCGCCGCGGGGACGACGCGCGGCGCGCCCTTGTCGGAAGCCGCGACGGTCGCGGCGCTGGACACCATCATCCCGGTGCGGCGCTCCCTTTCCGATGACCAGATCCGCGCCCTGTCCCGCCGGCCGGGCAAGGAGGGCTACGACCCCCTGCTGTCGGCGATGCGCGCCAATGCACGGGCGAGCGAGCCGGACGAGGAGAAGCAGATCGCGCAGATCCGCGGGCTGGCGCGATCGGAGATCGGGGTGGCGATGCAGCCCTATCAGCCGGAGACCTTCGATTCCGGCGCCTTCAGCAGTTTCCGCGCGCCGCCCGGCATCTCGGTGCCGCTCGCCTATGTTCAGCGCGCGATGGTCCTTGCGCGCGAATGGGGCTGAGCCGGGCCTTGTCCTAAAGCATCGCCAGCCCGCGCTTGCGCGTGGGCGGGGCGAAGGCGGCGTCGAGCGTGGCCAGATCCTCGGCCGTCAGGGCCAGTTCCCGCGCCGCAGCGTTCTGCCGCACATGCGCAGGGTCCGACGCCTTGGGGATGCTGACGATGGTGGCGTCGCGCAGCGTCCAGGCAAGCGCCACCTGCGCCGGCGTCGCACCCTGCCGCGCCGCGACCCGGGCCAGCGCGCGGTGGCGCAGCAGCTTGCCGCCCTGGCCGATCGGCGAATAGGCCATCACCGGCATCCGTCGCGCCGCGCAGAAGGGCAGCAGGTCGAATTCTACGCCGCGATGCTCGAGGCTGTAGAGCACCTGGTCCGTTGCGCAATCGGCGAGCGCGGGGCCGAGTTCCTCGAGGTCGTCCACGTCGCAGTTGGACACGCCCCAGCGGCGGATCTTGCCCGCCGCGCGCAATGCCTCGAAGGCCTCCACCGTTTCCGCCAGCGGCACGCTGCCGCGCCAGTGCAGCAGGTACAGGTCGATGGTCTCGACCTTCATGCGCTTCAGGCTCCGCTCGCAGGCCGCGACTGCCCCGCGACGGGAGGCGTTGTGCGGATAGACCTTGGAGACGAGGAAGACCTCCGCGCGCCGGCCGGCGATGGCCTCGCCCACCACCTCCTCCGCCCCGCCCTCGGCGTACATCTCGGCGGTGTCGATCAGCGTCATGCCGAGGTCGAGGCCGAGGCGCAGCGCGTCGGCCTCGGCCTTCCGCGCCGCGCCCTTTTCGCCCATGTGCCAGGTGCCCTGCCCTAGGGCGGGGATGGGCGTGCCGTCGGGCAGGCTGGGCATGGGGCGTCCTCCGGTGGTTTCGCGGAAGGCTACTCCTGCGTCACGTAGGTATAGAAGCGCACCGTGCCGTCCGGCTGCGGCTCCCGATGCAGGCCCTGGACCTCGCTCTCGAAGCCGGGGAAGGCGTTGGCCGCGCGCTCGAAGGCGCGGAGGTAGTCGATCATCGGCCGCGCGCGGGCGCCGAGCCGCTCGCCCGGGACGATCGTTGCGATGCCCGGCGGATAGACGACCCAGAGCGTGGTCGCGACCCGCCCCTCGATGGCATCGAGCGGCAGGTAGTCCACCCGGTTGCGCGCCAGCGCGCGCACCGCTTCATGCGGCGCCATGGCGATCTCGGGCAGGTGCTCGGCGCGGAACTGCGCGCCCTGGAGGGCCGAGATCCCGGCATCGCGATACAGAGCGTGCATCCCCGCGCACAGGTCGCGTAGCCGTACTCCGGCATAGCGCGCCGGGCGGCGGGCGACGAAGTCCGGGATCACCTCCTCGAGCGGCGCATTGGCGTCGTGCAGGATCTTGAAGGAGACGAGGTGGGAGAGAAGCGTGCTCGCCTTGCCGCTTTCGACGCCGGGCGTCAGCAGGAACAGCAGCGAGTTGAAGTCGTTCTTCTCGCACACGATGCGGTTCTGGCGGAGGTATTCCGCCACTACCGGTGCCGGGATGCCGTGCTCCGCATAGGTGCCCGCGGCCCGGTCGAAGCCCGGCGTCAGGATGGTGAGCTTGTTGGGGTCGGTCATCGCCCAGCCGGGTGCGACGTGGCGGAAGCCGTGCCAGGCCTCGCCTTCGCGGAATTCCCACAGCGCGGGGTCGGCCGCGAGAAGGTCCGTCGGCGCGTCCTCCCAGGCGATGCGCCGGGGCTCGCCGCCCCTGGTCGCGACCTCGACCGTGTCGGGCACGAAGGGGTCGAAGAACCAGCGCCGCGCCGGATCCTCGGCCGATGCGAAGTCGCGCGCGGTCATGCGCAGCTTCTTGCGCAGCTCGATGCCGAGCCGGACCGTGTCGTCCCAAAGCACCTCCCCCGAGCGGCCCTTCATCATCTGCGCGCCCACGTCGAGCGAGGCGAACAGCGGATAGAAGGGGCTGGTCGAGGCGTGCAGCAGGAAGAATTCGTTGAAGCGCCGATGTTCGACGCGCCGGCGCTGCTCGCCCAGGTGGCTGTCCTTGATGTGGATCTGGCTCGCCTGGCTGAAGGAGGCGAGCTGCTTGTGCGTGCTCTGCGTGACGATGATGCCGGGGCTGTCGGGCCCCAGCCCCTGCAGCCCCATCCCGAAGCGCCCCCGGAACAGCGGGTGGAACTTCATGAAGCCCGCCCAGGCCTCGTCGAACAGGATGTAGTCGCAAAGGTGGCCGATGCGGGCGAGGATCTGCTCGGCCGACAGGATCGTGCCGTCGTAGGTGCACTGTTCGATGACCGCGGCGCGGAAGGGGCGCGGCGCATCGGCGCGCGCCTTGTCCGCCACCAGCGGATTGTCGCGGATCGCCTGGCGGATGCGCGCCTCGTCGAACGCCTCGGGGCGGATCGGGCCGATCAGCCCGTGCAGGTTGCGGTCGGTTTCCAGATAGACCGGGATCGCCTCGCCGAGGAACAGCGCGCCGTGATGCGCCGCCTTGTGGTTGTTGCGGTCGAACAGCACCAGGTCGTCATCGGCGAGCAGCGCGGACAGCACGACCTTGTTCGAGGTCGAGGTGCCGTTCAGCACGAAATAGGTGCGCTCGGCGCCGAAGATCTCGGCCGCGGCGCGTTCGGCCGCCGCGGCGGGGCCTTCATGCGTCAGCAGGTCGCCGAGCTGGAGGACGGAATTGTCGAGGTCGTCGCGGAAGATCGCCTCGCCCAGATGCTCGACGAAGATCCGCCCGATCGGGGACCGGCGGTAGAACACCCCGCCATTATGGCCCGGGCAGGTCCACAGCATGTTGCCCTGCTCGGCATAGTCCACCAGCGCGCCAAAGAAGGGCGTCTTGAGGCTTTCCGCATACTGGCGCAGCCGCGAGACGAGATTCTTGGCGATGAAGTCCGGCGTCTCCTCCGCCAGGAAGATGAAGCCGTCCACGTCGTCCAGCACCTCGACCGGGATGTCCTCCAGCCGGTGGCGGCGCACCAGCACGATGACCGGCAGGTCGAGCCCGCGCTTGCGGGTCAGCGAGATGAGCGGCGCCGACTTGCCGGCAAGCCCCTTCTTGCCCCAGTCGACGATCATGCAGCCGATCGCGGCGTCGGTGCGCACGACGAGCTCGGCGTCGTCCTCCCGCCGGGCCCGCAGCACCTGGTAGCCATCCTGCGTGATCTCCCGGACGATCTGGGCGAGGCGCTCGCCTTCCAGGTCCCCCTCCTCTTCGAAGGCGGGGGCGCAGAGCAGGAACTTGAAGCGGCGCGAGTATTCCATGGTGACCCCCGGGGTGGCGGTGCACCTAAGCGGCCGCCCCGAGGTTGTTCAACGAAAGATACTTGACAGGCGCCGCCGGGTCAGGCGTCCGCGATCTCCACCATCACCAATTCCGCATCCTCGGTCGCGGTAATTGCGAATTCGCGTACCTGGCGGATGGCGATGCCGTCGCGCGCCGCGGCGGCCTGGCCTTCCACCGTTACGGCGCCGCGGGCAGGCACGATGTAGGCGGCGCGCCCCGCGGCGAGCGGCTGCACCAGCGTCTGCCCCTTCTTCAGCGTCGCGGCGAGCACGGCGCCATCGACGTTGATGGGCAGCGCGCCCTGGCCTTCATCCTGCGGGCGGCCGGAGGCGAGCACCTCGAACCCCGCGTCGCGCTTCTCCTTCGGGAACTGCTTCGCCCCCCAGGCGGGCTTCACGCCGCGCCGGTCGGGCATGATCCAGATCTGGAAGATGCGCGTCGTTGTGGGCTCGAGGTTGTATTCGGCATGCACCACGCCGGTGCCGGCGGACATGATCTGCACGTCGCCCGCTTCGGTGCGGCCTTCGTTGCCCATGTTGTCCTTGTGGGTGATGGCACCCTCGCGGACATAGGTGATGATCTCCATGTCGCGGTGCGGATGCGGGTCGAAGCCGGTTCCCGGGGCGATCTCGTCGTCGTTCCACACGCGCAGCCGGCCCCAGGCCATGCGCTGCGGGTCCATGTAGTGGCCGAAGGAGAAATGGTGGTTGGCATTGAGCCAGCCGAAATTGGCCTTGCCGAGGCTGTCGAAGGGGCGGATCTCGATCATCGTCGCACTCCGTCTGCTGGGCCCGCCGGGGCGGGCCGCTGTTCGGACAGGCAGATAGAGAGTGCGGCCTCGGCCCGCCACCACGCGGGCCGGATCACGGCCATTCAGGCCGGTGATGACGCCTGCGTCAGCGGCACATCATCACGGGGATCTCGGCGTTCTCGAGCACATGGCGCGTCACGCCGCCCAGGATCAGTTGCCGCAGGCGGGAATGCGAATAGGCGCCCATGGTCAGCAGGTCCGCGCCGAAGTCGCGCGCCGCGCCGAGCAGGCCCGCGCCCACTTCCCGCGTCTGCGGCTTGAAGGGGACGATCTCCGCCTGGATCGAATGCCAGCGCAGATAGGCCTGGATGCCCTCGGCCTTGGGCCCGCGCCGCTGGTATTCGTCCGAGCACAGGATCTGCACGGCCGAGGCCTTGTGCAGCCAGGGCAGGGCGGCGGCGACGGCCGCGGCGCTTTCCGCCGTGCCGTTCCAGGCGACGCAGACGCGGTTGCCGATATCGACCGGGGCGACGCGCGGGGCGATCAGCACCGGCCGACCGGAATCGAACAGGATGGCGTGCAGCGCGTCGCTGCTCGACACGTCCTCCCCCGCTTCGGGATGCGGGACGACGGCCATGTCGTACAGGCGCGACTGCTGGGCGACGACATCCTCCTCCCGCCCCGCGATCGATTCGAAGGAGAGGGTCGGGCCCTCGGTCTTGGCCGCCGTGTCGGGATTGTCGGCCAGCGTCACGCCGCCGAGGCCTTGCGTGAACTTCTCGAACAGCGCGCGCACGCGATCGGCGCGCTCGCCGCTCTCGCGCTCGGTCGCGGCCATCATCTCCTCGATCATCGCCCCCGACAGGCCCTCGCCCGCCAGCGGTGCGACGTCGCGCGCATCGACGCGCACATGCAGGCAATGGACATGCGCGCCCCAGGCGCGCGCGGCAATGAGCGCGGTGGCAAGCGCCGCTTCCCCCGCGGCGGTCCCGGTCAGCGGCAGCAGCAGCCGTCGATAGGCCATGACGTGATACTCCCCTCGCTTGCTGCGATCTTCTGTCTCCCGGCGTGGGAGCCTAGCACATGGAACCGGGGTCCATGCCAATCGCGGCCGTCGCGGCGGCCCGCGCCGCGTCATCCGCCGCGATGTGATGCCACGTCACGGCACCCGGATCGACCTCGGCGGCGCGCATCAGCACCGCCTCATCCGCATCCGAGGCATCGCCGCGCCGCGCCGCGATCCGCGCGCGCAGCACGTCGAGCGGCGCTTCGAGCCAGATGCCGTCGAAGCGCAGGCCGCCCGCGCGCGCGACCTCCTCTGCCGCCGCGCGATGCCGTGGGTCGAGGAAGACGGCGTCGATCACCGCGCAATGCCCGGCCGCCAGCGCCGCGCGCGCCATGGCGAAGACCTCCTCATGCACCGCGCGGCTCACCTCCTCCCGATACGCCTCGGGCGGCAGGCGCTGTTCCGGGGCGAGACCGAAGCGGCGCTTGCGCGCCTCATCCGTGCGCAGGACGAGCGCGCCGGGACAGCGGCCAAGCGTGGGGGCGAGCGCGCGGGCGAGGGTGGATTTCCCCGTCCCCTGCAGTCCGCCGACCGCGAGCAGCCGCGCCGGCGCAGGAACCAGATGCGCCTCCGCCGCCGCGAGCAGCGCAGCCCAATCCCGCCCGCGCGCGGCTTCGACATGCGCGCGGATCATGGCGCGCAGGGAGAGCCAGAGCGGCAGGCCCACCACCAGCCCCGCATCGCCGGTGCGCGCGACGTAGCGGTTCAGCACGCGGTTCGCCGCCGCCCGCCCGTGCCGCAGGTCGAGGTCCATCAGCAGGAAGGCGAGGTCGTAGCCGACATCGATGGTCGCCAGCGCCTCGTCGAATTCCAGCGCGTCGAACAGCGTCGGCCGGCCTTCCCACAGGCAGATGTTCCCCAGATGCAGGTCGCCATGGCCGCGGCGGACGAAGCCCGCCGCGCCGCGGCCGGCAAGCGCGGGGGCGATGCGGGCGAGCTCGGCGCGCGCCGC
>NZ_JACADQ010000021.1 GCF_016106015.1 Neoroseomonas rubea | reverse complement strand
ACGGGCGCGGGCTCGGATGCCGGAGCGGCGGCGGCCGCTGGCGCGACCTGCGCGCGCGGCACGGTGCGGCGTTCGGGCGCGGGTCCCCCGGCGGCAAGCAGGATGGCGGCGGCCGCGAGCGAAAGATGCCGGGCGGCCGGGGGCAGCGTGAAGGTCATGCGCGGGCCTCTGTCGGAACGGTCTTCGGCTTAGGGCCCTGCCCGGCCTCTGGCAACCCGCGGGCCGGCCGGCGAGACGCGCCCGCGGAACCAGCCAGTGGGTGCGGGGGGGGGGCGTGACGGTGCTCCCTCGCGGAGTATCGCAGCCCGAAAGGCACGTCCCGACCATGCTTCGTGGCATTCGGCGCCTGGTGGCCCCGATCGGGCGTTACTGGGCGGCCCCTGGGACCAGGCTGGCTCCCTGACGGTGAGGGCCGGGTGGGTCCCGGCGCGCCGAACCCTAGGCGGCCCTGGCCCTCAGCGCGACGCGCGCCAGCGCGCCAAGCAATTGTCGCGCCGCCTTGACCCGCTGCGGAAGGTCCATCTCCGCCAGCAGCGCGAGCTTGTGGTCCGGGCGCAGCTTCACCGCGCCCTTCTGCGCCTGCACCCAGGCCACCAGCCCGCCCGGATCCGCGAAGCGATTGCCGCGGAAGGACAGCACCACGCCCTTCGGGCCGGCATCGAGCTTCTCAACCCCTGCATCGCGGCAAAGCCGCTTGATGGAGACGACGGCGAGAAGGTTCTCGACTTCGGCCGGCACCGGCCCGAAGCGGTCGGCGAGTTCGGCCGCCATCGAATCCGTCTCGGCATCCGACGCCAGCGCGCCGATGCGGCGATACAGGCCGAGGCGCACCGGCAAGTCGGTGACATAGGTTTCCGGAATCAGCACAGGCAGGCCTAGGTTGATCTGAGGCGTCCAGTCGCGTTCGGACGCGCCACCATCCTTCCCCTGCCCGGCCTTGATGTCGGCGACCGCCTCCTCAAGCATCTGCTGGTAGAGCTCGATGCCGACCTCGCGGATCTGGCCCGACTGTTCCTCGCCCAGCAGGTTGCCCGCGCCCCGGATGTCGAGGTCGTGCGAGGCGAGGGTGAAGCCGGCGCCGAGATTGTCGAGCGTCTGCATCACCTCCAGCCGCTTCTGCGCCGCCCCCGACAGGCGATGGGATTCCGGCCAGGTGAGGTAGGCATAGCCGCGCAGCTTCCCGCGCCCGACGCGCCCGCGCAGCTGGTACAGCTGGGCCAGGCCGAACATGTCGGCGCGGTGGATCAGCAGCGTGTTCACCGCCGGCATGTCGAGCCCGCTCTCCACGATATTGGTGGAGAGAAGAATGTCGTGCCGCCCGTCGCCGAACTCCGTCATGACGCGCTCGAGCTCGGTCGGCGACAGCCGCCCATGCGCCTGGATGGTGCGCGCCTCGGGGACGATCTCGGCCAGCCGCTCGGCGACCTTCGCCATGTCCTCGATGCGCGGCACGACGCAGAAGACCTGGCCGCCGCGGAAGCGTTCGCGCTGGATCGCCTCCCGCAGCACGACCGGGTCCCAGGGCATGATGAAGGTGCGCACGGCGAGCCGATCGACGGGCGGCGTTGCGATCACGCTCATCTCCCGCACGCCGGTCAGCGCGAGTTGCAGCGTGCGTGGGATGGGCGTCGCGGTCAGCGTCAGCACATGCACGTCGGCCTTGAGCGACTTCAGCGCTTCCTTGTGCTTGACGCCGAAATGCTGCTCCTCATCCACGATGACGAGGCCGAGATTGTCGAACTCGATGCCCTTGGCCAGCAGCGCGTGGGTGCCGACGACGATGTTTACCTCGCCGGCCTTCAGCCCTTCGCGCACCTCCGCCGCCTCCTTGGCCGTGACCATGCGGGAGAGTTGCGCGACGCGCAGCGGGAAGCCCTCGAAACGTGCCGTGAAGGTGCGCGCGTGCTGGCGCGCGAGCAGCGTCGTCGGCACCACCACCGCCACCTGGCTGCCGGACATGGCGGCGACGAAGGCGGCGCGCAGCGCAACTTCGGTCTTGCCGAAACCGACATCGCCGCAGATCAGCCGGTCCATCGGCCGCCCGGCGGACAGATCCTCCAGCACATCGGCGATGGCGCGCGACTGGTCCTCGGTCTCGGCGAAGGGGAAGCGGGCGCAGAATTCGTCCCACAGCCCTTCCGGGGGCGTGGCCAGCACGCCGTCCTTCATCCGCCGCATGGCCGCTGTGCGGATCAGCGCGTCCGCCATGTCGCGGATGCGGGCCTTCGCCTTGGACTTGCGGTTCTGCCAGGAGACGCCCCCGAGCTTGTCGAGGGCGACCCCCGCCGTCTCGGTACCGAAGCGCGAGAGGATCTCGATGTTCTCGACCGGCACGAACAGTCGGTCGCCGCCATCGTAGGTGAGCTTCAGGCAGTCATGCGGCGCGCCGTTCACCTCGATGGTGACGAGCCCTTCGTAGCGGCCGATGCCATGGTCCTGGTGTACCACCAGGTCGCCATCGGCGATCTCGGTCGCATCCGCGATGAACTGATCGGCGCGGCGCCGCCGGCGCGGCGGGCGGGCGATGCGCTCGCCGAGGATGTCCTGTTCGGCCGTGACCGCGAGGCCCTCGGCGACGAAGCCGCGTTCGAGCCCCATCACGACGAGGCCGACCACGCCCTCGGGAAGTTTCCGCGCGGCGTGGAAGTCGTCCGCCGGCGCGGCGGCGAGGCCGTTCTCCCGCAGCAGGTTGGCGAGCCTTTCGCGCGAGCCCTTGGTCCAGGCCGCAAGGAGCGGGCGCCGCCCGGCCTTCAACTGCCCCGCCACGAGCCCGGCATAGGCGGCGAAGACATTCTCGCCCGCCGTGCGCGCCTCGGTCAGCAGTGGCCCCGGGCGCCCGCCGGCCTCGATCCCCGCCCCGCCTTCCGCCTTGGCGAAGGGGATGAACTGCAGCACCGGTCCGCCCGCGAGCATCGCTTCCCACCCCTCGCGGTCGAGATGCAGCGTCGCGGGTGGCGCGGGACGATAGGGTACCTCCCCTTCCGCGACGCGCACGGGCACGCGGCGCGCCTCGTAATGGTCGACCACCATCTCGAAGCGCGCAGTCGCGACATCCTCGGCTTGATGGTCGAAGCTGACGCTCGCCCCGGGAAGGTAGTCGAGCAGCGTCGTCATGCCCTCATGGAACAGGCCCGCCCAGTGCTCCATGCCCGGATGCTTCCGGCCGGCACTCACCGAGACATACAAGGGGTCGTCCGCCGCCGCCGCGCCGAAAAGGTCGCGATAGGCGGTGCGGAAGCGCGCGCGGGAGGCCTCGTCGAGAAACACCTCCCCCACCGGGCGCAGGCGGAGTTCGGGGACGACCTTGCCGCTGCGCTGCGTCGCCGTGTCGAAGCGGCGCAGATCCTCGATCTCGTCGCCGAACAGATCGAGGCGCACCGGGTCGCTCTCCCCGGCCGGATACAGGTCCACGATGCCGCCGCGCACGGCGTATTCGCCGTGTTCCATCACCGTGCCGGTGCGGTGGTAGCCGTTGGCTTCGAGGAAGGCGGTGAGCGCTTCCGGCTGCACGCGCCCGCCCTTCTTCAGGTGCAGCGTCGCACCCTGGAAGGTCGCCGGCGGCGGCACCTTCTGCGCCAGCGCGTTGACGGTCGTCAGCAGGATGCGCGGGCGGGCGGGCGGCTCGAGCAGCCGCGTCAGCGTGGCGACGCGCTCGGCGACGATCTCCGGGTTGGGGGAGACGCGGTCGTAGGGCAGGCAGTCCCAGGCGGGGAAGCGCAGCACCTCCGCCTCGGGCGCGAAGAAGCCGATCGCCTCGGCCATCCGGGCCATCCGGGCATCGTCGCGGCAGACATGGACCACCGGAACCGAAGTCTCCGCCCGGCGGCGGCACAACAGAAGGGCGTCGAAGCCTTCGGGGGCGCCGTGGACCGGAACGGCCCTCACCGCGCCGCCCCTGGCGGCACGCCGGCGCCCGTGCGCCCGCATTCAGCGGCCATGCGGCGGAGCATCGGCGTGTCGGCCTCCGGCGGGATGGGCCGGCGGCCGGACAGCCAGTCGGCGAGGTCCACGTCCCAATGCTCGAGCACCGCCTCGATCGCGTCGAGCTCGGCCTCCGAGAAGGCGGCGATGTTGCGCTGGACGAAGCCGCCGATCATGAGATCGGCTTCCTTGGTCCCGCGATGAAGCGCGCGGAACACGAGGCGGCGGCGGCGCGGGTCGAGATCCTGGGGTTCGGGCATGGCGGTCGCGCTGGCATATAGAGGCCGATGGGAATCGTGTCAGCCCAGCTAGACCCGGAACGGATGCAGAGCGCCGATGCGCTGGCGCCGTTGCTCGTGCCCATCGCCGCGCTGAAGGGGGTGAAGGAGAACGAGGCGCGGCTGATCGCCAAGGCCGCCGGCGGGCCGCGCGTGCTCGACCTGCTGCTGCACCTGCCCGAGCGTTACCTGCTGCGCCGGCGCATCGAACGCCCGTCCGAGGCGATGCCGGATGGGGACGTGCTGGTCCAGGTCGTCGTCGGTTCGCACAAGGCGGGGAGGTCGGCGCAGGGGCGCCCATACGTCCGCGTGCGCTGCGAGGCCGGCGGCGAGCGGCTCACTGCCTTCCTGATGAACTGGCAGAAGGCCTGGGCGGAAAAGGCACTGCCGGTCGGCGCGGCGCGCTGGCTCGCCGGTACGGTCAGGGAGGAAGAAGACGGCGACTGGGTCATCGTGAACCCGCAGGTCGCAGCAAGGGAGGAGACGATCCCGCGCATTCAGCCCGTCTGGCCGCTGACCGGCGCGCTGAGCCTGCCGCAGATGACGCGCGCGATGGGGGCGGCACTGCCGCTGCTGCCCGATTTCGCCGAATGGCAGGACGGGCCGCTGCTGCGGCGCGAGGGCTGGCCGGGCTTCGCCGCCGCGCTGCGGGCCTTGCAGGCACCGCAGGCCGAGCCGGGCGAGCCGCCGCGCAAGCGCCTGGCCTATGACGAATTGCTGTCGGGACAGGTGGCGCTCGGCCTGGTGCGCCGCAGGTCGCGCGAACGGCCGGGGCGCGCGCTGCCCGGCGATGGCGCGCTGCGGGCAAAGGCGCTCGCGGCCTTCGGCTTCGAGCCGACCGAAGCCCAGCGCCAGGCCATCGCCGAGATCGACGCCGACCTGGCCGCGCCGCGCCGGATGCTGCGCCTGCTCCAGGGCGATGTGGGCGCCGGCAAGACGCTGATCGCGCTGATGGCCATGCTGCGCGCCGCCGAAGCCGGTGCGCAAGCGGCGATGATGGCGCCGACCGAACTGCTCGCGCGCCAGCACCTGCGCACTTTCGAACGGCTGTGCGGGGCGGCCGGCGTGCCCGTCGCACTGCTGACCGGCAGCGTGAAGGGCAAGGAGCGCAAGCGCGTACTGGCCGGGCTCGCGGACGGGACGATCCCGCTTGTCCTCGGCACCCATGCGCTGTTCCAGGAAGGGGTGCAGTTCCGCGACCTCGGTCTCGCGGTAGTGGACGAGCAGCATCGCTTCGGCGTCGCCCAGCGCCTGATGCTAGCCGAGAAGGGCGAGGCGGTGGACCTCCTGGTCATGACCGCCACACCCATCCCGCGCACCCTTCTGCTGACGCAATGGGGGGAGATGGCGGTCAGCCGGCTGGCCGGGAAGCCGCCTGGCCGCCAGCCCATCACGACGCGGATCGTCAGCCAGGACCGGCTGCCGGATATCGTCGCCCGGTTGGGGGAGGCGCTGGCGCGGGAGGATCGCGCCTACTGGGTCGTACGCGCCATCAGCGGGTCCGAGCGCGACGATTCGGTCGCGGCCGAGGATCGCTTCGCGGAACTCTCGGCGCGCTTCCCGGGGATGGTGGGCCTCGCCCACGGGATGCAGGACATCGACCTGCGCGAAGCCGCGCTGGCCGATTTCGCGACGGGGCGCACCCGCCTGCTGGTCGCGACCACGGTCATCGAGGTCGGCGTCGACGTGCCCGAGGCGACGATCATGCTGATCGAGCAGGCGGAGCGCTTCGGCCTCGCCGCGCTGCACCAGCTGCGCGGGCGGGTCGGGCGCGGCACCCGCCCTTCCTCCTGCCTGCTCGTCCATTCCCCCGGGCTGACCGAGGGCGAGAAGCGCCGCCTTCTCGTGTTGCGCGATTCGGAGGATGGCTTCGTCATCGCCGAGGAGGACCTCCGCCAACGTGGCGGCGGGGACGCACTGGGTGCGCGCCAGGCCGGCCTGCCTGGGGCAAGGCTGCTCGACCCGCGGGAGGATCCGGAGGAATACGCCCGGCTGGTGGAGATCGCCCATCGCGACGCGGAACTGCTGCTGCAGAAGGACCCCGCGCTGACCGGCCCGCGCGGCCGCGCCGCGCGGCAGGTCCTCGCACTGTTCGGCCACGACATGAGCATGGCGCCACTCGACGCGGGCTGAGAACGGCCCCGGGGGGTTGCATCCGGGGCGCCGGCGCGTCAAATCGCCCGCCGCCCGACGAGGCTTCTGTCCGGAACGGTCAACCAGAGGGGAGATCCGGCCTTGGCCGCCTTGATCGAGATCGAGCGCCTGACCAAGCGCTTCGGCGCCTTCACGGCCGTGGACGACGTGTCGTTCAGCGTCGGCCGCGGGGAAGTCGTGGGCTTCCTCGGCCCCAACGGCGCCGGCAAGTCCACGACGATGAAGATGCTGGCGGGCTTCGTGACGCCGACAGCCGGCACCGCGCGCATCTGCGGCCATGACGTGGTCGATGCGCCGGTCGCGGCCAAGCGCGCGCTCGGCTACCTGCCGGAAGGCGCGCCGACCTATCCCGAGATGACGGTCGCCGCCTTCCTCGGCTTCGTCGCTCGCATCCGCGGCTTTCGCGGCGGAGAGGCCGCGGACCGGATCGCGGCGGCCATGGCCATGACGCAGCTCGAAGGCGTGCGGCTGCAGCCGATCGAGACGCTGTCCAAGGGCTTCAAGCGGCGCGTCGGCCTCGCGCAATCCCTGCTGCACGACCCGCCCGTGCTGGTGCTGGACGAACCGACCGACGGGCTCGACCCGAACCAGAAGCACGAGGTGCGCGAACTCATCCGCCGCATGGCGCCGGAGAAGGCGATCGTGATCTCGACCCACATCCTCGAGGAGGTGGACGCCGTTTGCACCCGCGCGATCATCATCGCGCATGGCAAGGTGCTCGCGGATTCCACGCCCAAGGCGCTGGAGGCGCCGGGCAAGACCCTGGAACAGGTCTTCCGCGACCTGACGACGAAGCGCGCGGAGGCGGCGTGATGGGTGCCATCGCGGTCGCGCGGCGGGAACTCGCCGCCTACTTCGCCACCCCGGTCGCCTATGTGTTCATCGTCATCTTCCTGATGATGTCCGGTGCGCTGACCTTCACCATCGGCGGCTTCTTTCAGCGCGGGCAGGCCGACCTCGGGCCCTTCTTCACCTTCGTTCCCTGGCTCTTCCTGTTCCTGGTGCCGGCGCTGACCATGCGGTTGTGGGCGGAAGAACGGAGGCTCGGCACGATCGAATTGCTGCTGACGCTGCCGCTGCCGCAGTGGCAGGCGGTGGTCGGGAAATTCCTCGCCGCCTGGGCCTTCTGCGCCATCGCGCTGGTGCTGACCTTCCCGCTGGTGCTGACGGTCAACTACCTGGGCGATCCGGACAATGGCGTGATCCTGGCGGGCTATGCCGGCTGCCTGCTGGTCGCCGGCGCATACCTGGCGATCGGCGCCGCCATGTCGGCCATGACGAAGAACCAGGTGATCGCCTTCGTCCTCGCCGTCGCGGTCTGCTTCCTGTTCGCCGCGGCGGGCTCGCCGGTGGTGACGGAGTTCCTCTCCCACCGCATCCCCGCGCTGGCAGAGGTGGCGCGTGGCCTGTCGCTGACGGAACGGCTGAACGGCATCACGCGCGGCGTCATCGCGCTGCGCGACATCGTCTTCTTCGCCTCCTTCATGGGCTTCTTCCTGTTCGTGAACGCGGTCGTGCTCGACCACCGGAAGGCGGACTGAACGATGAGCGGCACCAAGACACCCCGCCCTGGCACGCGCCGGATCTGGTCCTCGGCGCTCGGCGTGCTCGCCGCAGCGCTGCTGGCCATAGGCGTGAACATGCTGGTCGACCGGCTCGCGCCGCGGGCGCGGATCGACCTGACGCAGCAGCGGCTCTACACGCTGTCGGACGGCACGCGGTCCGTGCTGCAGGGGCTGACGGACCCCGTAACGCTCCGGTTGTTCTATTCGCGGCGGCTCGGCACCGCGGTGCCGGCCTATGGCGCCTATGCGGAACGCGTGCGCGCGATGCTCGAGGAATATGTCGCCGTCTCCGGCGGGCGCGTGCGGCTCGAGGTCTTCGACCCCGAGCCCTTCAGCGAGACCGAGGACCGTGCGCTCGCCTTCGGCCTGCAGGGCGTGCCGGTCGACCAGTCCGGCGAGCAGATCTACTTCGGCCTGGCGGGGCTGAACCTGCTGGACGACGAGCGCACCATCCCCTTCTTCCAGCCCGAGCGCGAGCGCTTCCTGGAATTCGACCTGACGCGCCTCGTCTACGAATTGTCCAACCCGCGCCGCCCGGCCATCGGCGTGATGTCCAGCCTGCCGGTGAACGGCGACCCGCGCATGATGATGATGATGCGCGGCAACCCGGCCGCGCAGCCCTACGCCGTGATGCAGACGCTGCGGCAATTCTACACCGTCCAGGATGTCGCGCTGGATGCGCAGGTGATCGCGCCCGACATCCAGGTGCTTCTGGTCATCCACCCGCAGAACCTGCCCGACGCGACGCTCTACGCCATCGACCAGTTCGTCATGCGCGGCGGCAAGCTCATCGCATTCGTCGACCCGCATTCCGAAGGCCAGGCGGGCCGCGCGGGCGCGGGCGGGCGGCCGCCTGCCGCCACCTCCTCCAACCTCGATCGGCTGCTGAACGCCTGGGGGGTGGAAGCGCCAACGGATGGCGTGGTCCTGGACCTGCGCGGCGCCTGGCGCGTGCGCGCGAGTCCGACGGACCGCGTGCAGGCCGTGGACTATGTCGCCTGGTACAACCTGCAGGGCGATTCCATCAGCGACGCGGAAGTCGCGACGGCGCAGTTGAACCAGGTGACCGTCGCCTCCCCCGGCTGGCTGCGCCTGCGGGACGGCGCAACGGTCGAGATGGTGCCGCTGCTGCGCAGCAGCGAGCGCAGCATGCGCGCCAATGTTGAGCGCGTGCGGGAGAACCCCGAACCCGCCCGCATCCTGGCCGAGTTCCGCCCGGACGGGCAGCGGCGGACCATCGCCGCGCGCATCCGCGGCGAAGTCGCCTCCGCCTTCCCCGAGGGCCCGCCGGCCCCGCCGGAAGGCGCCGAGCGACCGGAGGGCTTCCCCGCCCATATCGCGCGCAGCAGCGGCCCGGCGAACTTCGTCGTCTTCGCCGACGCCGATGTGCTGGAAGATCGCTACTGGGTCCGCGTGCAGGACTTCTTCGGCCAGCAGGTGGCGACCCCAATCAGCGATAATGGCGCGCTCGTGGCGAACCTGGTCGACACGCTCTCGGGCGGGGATGCGCTGATCTCGCTGCGATCCCGCGGCGAATCGCTCCGCCCCTTCACGGTGGTGGAGGACATCCGCCGTGACGCCGATGCCCGCTTCCGCCAGACGGAGCGCGAGCTGACCGAGCGCCTCCAGCAGACCGAGCGCCGGCTGCGTGAACTGCGCCAGGGCCAGCAGGGCCAAGGGCAGTCCAGCGCCGTCATCACGCCGGAGCAGCGCGCCGAGATCGATGCGGCGCGCGCGCAGATCCTGCAGACGCGGCAGCAGCTGCGCGCCGTGCAGCTCGACCTCCGCCGGGACATCGAGGGGATGGAGACCTGGCTGCGCATCGTCAACATCGCCGGGGTGCCGCTGCTGCTGGCGCTGTTCGCCATCGGCCTCGGCGTGGCGCGCGCGCGCCGGCGCGCCGCGGCGCGGGCCTGAGGAGGCGGTGATGGATCGTCGCATGCTGCTTCTCCTCGGCGGCGGAGCCGCCGCGACCATCGGCGGCGCCCTTCTGCTGCGCCCCGGCACGCCGCCGCCGCCCTCCCCGGCTTCCGCGGAGCTCGCCTTCCCCGGCCTCGCCCAGCGCCTGCAAGGTGCGGCGCGGATCGAGGCACGCCGCCATGACGGCGCGATCGAGATCGCCCGCCGCGGCGAGACCTGGGTCCTGCCAATGCGCGGCGGCTATCCGGTGCGGCAGGAGAAGGTGCGCGAGCTACTTGTGGGCCTGACCGAACTCCGCCTGACCGAGCCACGCACCGCGAACCCCGACCTGCTCGACCGGCTGGGGCTCGAGGATCCCGCGCGCGCGGGCGCGACATCCACCCTGCTGCGCGTGCTGGACGCGCAGGGCGCGCCGATCGCGGAGCTGGTCATCGGCCGGCGGCGCGTGCGCACGCAGGGCAACGTGCCGGAAAGCGCCTATGTGCGCCGCCCGGCGGAGAACCAGGCCTGGCTCGCCGAAGGCCGCATCCCGGTCGATGCCGACCAGCAGCTCTGGATCGACCGCGACATCGCCAACCTGCCGCGGGAGCGCGTGCGCCGGGTTTCGGTCGCTCGCACGGGCGAACCCGCGCTGGAACTGACGCGCGCAGAAGGCCCGGACGGGCGCCTCGCCGTGACCACGCCGGCCGATGCCCCGCCGACCGAAGAGGCGACGCTGGACGAGGTCGCCCGCGCCTTCGAATTCCTGACCTTCCTGGATGTCCGGCTCGAAGCCGACATTCCCGGAACGCCGCTCGGCCAGACGCGCTTCGAGCTGACCGACAACCTCGCCGTCGTGGTCCGGCCGCGCAAAGATGGCGAGGCGATCTGGGTGACGCTCGCCGCAGAGGGCGATGATGAGGCCGCGCGGCTCAACGCCCGCTGGCGCGGCTGGGCCTATCAGGTCGGCCAGTGGAAGGAGAAGGCCTTCGCTCCGACGCTGGCCGAGCTCCGCCCGCAGGAGCAAGCCCCGGCCGAGGCACCCGAGGCCGAGACGCCCGCCGACCCGCCCCGCCCGCAGTGACGGGCCGCGAATATCCCGACCGGCCCTGGGTCGGCATCGGCTGCATCGTGTTCAAGGGCGATGCGGTTCTGCTCGTCCAGCGCGGCAAGCCGCCGCGCATGGGGAAGTGGTCCCTGCCCGGCGGCGCTCAGCATGTTGGCGAACGCGCGGAGGAGGCAGCACGCCGGGAATTGCGCGAGGAAGCCGGCATCGAGGTCGGCCGGATGGAACTCGCCATCGTGGTGGATGCCATAACGCGCGATGCCGAAGGCCGTGCGCTCTATCACTACACGATCATCGACTTCGCCGCGGAATGGATGAGCGGCGATGCGGTTGCGGCGGACGACGTCGCCGCCGTCGCCTGGGCGTTGCCCGCCGACCTTCCGGCCTTCGACCTCACGCCCGAAACGCATCGCGCCATCGCCGCGGCCAAGGCGGTTCTTTCGCGCGCGTGACGACACGCGCCGGTAGCTTGCCGCGCGACCCGGAACGCCGCAGGCTGCTGCGACATGTTCACCAGAGGACCGCGACCATGACGAAGCGCCTTGCCGCAATGCTCGCAATCCTCGCCAGCGCAGCCGCGCCGACAGCCATGGCGCAAAGCACGCCGGCCACCGTCTATTGCGTCAACAACCGCATCATGGTCGAGCGTGCGACCATGTCGCAGATGCAGAGCGGCCGCGGCCATTCCGAGATCTGCATCATCGGCCCGTCCTTCGACTTCCAGCCCGACGGCGTCACCTGGGTGCGGCAGAACCTGCGCTCCGACGTGGGCGGGAATTGCCGCTGCCGCTGACGCGCCCCTTCCCTACACGTCTCCGGCACGGCAGGCTGCGCCGAACAGCAAGGCCGGAGACCGCAGCATGACCGAGGCATCCCCGATCCGGCGCCGCATCCTTCTTGCCGGCGCGGCGGGCGTCATTGCCGTGCCGGCGGCGGCGCGCGCGCAGACCGTCGCGGGCGGGCGGACCGTGCGCGTCATCGTCCCCTTCCCGCCGGGTGGCGCGGTCGACATCACCAGCCGCCTGTTCGCCGAACGGCTCGGTCCCGCGCTCGGCCAGACGGTGGTCGTCGAGAACCGTGCCGGCGCGGGCGGCCTGATCGGCGCCGATGCCATCGCGAAGGCCGATAAGGATGGCAGCGTCCTCGGGCTGCTCAGCGCCACCACCTGGTGCGCCGCGCAGTTCATGCATGCGCGCATGCCCTTCGAGCCGCAGCGCGACCTGCTGCCCGTCACGCAGTTGACCGACGGCGCCCTGCTCTGCGTCGTCAACGCGCAGACGGCGCAGACGCGGGGCTGGACGGATTTCCGCGCGCTTGTGCAATGGTCGCGCGCCAATCCGGAACAGGTGCGGATGGGCTCCTCGGGCTCGGGCACTTCCTCCCACCTCAACATCGCGGCGATCAACCGCTTCGCCGAGGCGAAGATCCTGCACGTGCCCTATCGCGGCGGCGGGCCGGCCATCAACGACCTGCTCGCGGGCACGATCGACATGATGTTCGACGTGATGCCGGCGCTGATGCCGCATGTCGAAAGCGGGAAGTTCAAGGCGCTTGCCGTCTCCTCCGCCGACCCGCTGCCGATCCTGCCCAATGTCCCGGGCATGAAGGCCTTCGCCGACCTCGGCCTGGGCGATCATTCGCTGATCAACTGGAACGTCGTCTCGGTGGCCGGTGGCACCCCCGCGCCCGTGGTGCAGCGGCTGTTCGAGGCCGTGCAGACGGTCGCGCGCCAGCGGGAATTCGTCGAACGCCTTCGCCCGCTCGGCTACGGCATCGTGCTCAGCGACAGCCCGGCCGCCGCGGCGCAGATGATCCGCGGGGAGATCCCGCGCTGGCAGCGAATGGTGGAGATCTCGGGCGCGCGGATCGAATAGCCGTCAGCCGCGCTGGCCGGCCCAGGCTTCACGCTTGCGATAGAGCGTGGAGGGGCTGACGCCGAGGAAGGCGGCCGCCTTCGGGATATTGCCGCCGCACAGGCGCACCGCATCCTCGATCGCTTCCCGCTCCACCTCGGCGAGCGGGCGGATGCGGCGCGCCGGGTCGCTGGCGCGCCCGCCTGGCGCTGCCGCTGGTGGCACGACGCCGCCATGGACCGTGACGGGCAGCATGGCGGCCGTCACTTCCTCCGCATCATGCAGAACGACGGCGGTGCGGATGGCATTTTCGAGTTCCCGCACATTGCCAGGCCAGCGATGCGCGCGCAGCAGCGCGAGCGCATCGGGCGCGAAGCGGGCGAAGCGCTTGCCTTCCTCCGCCGCACTGCGGGCCAGGAAGGCGTCGGCGAGCAGGATCACATCCTCGCCCCTCTCGCGCAGCGGCGGCAAGGCAACCGGGACGACATGCAGGCGGTAGTAGAGGTCTTCCCGGAAGCGGCCGGCCCGCACTTCCTCGAGTGGGTCGCGATTGGTCGCGCAGACGAAGCGGACATCGGTGCGCAGCGGCTTGCTCGCACCGACCGGAACGAAGCTGCCGGTCTGGATGAAGCGCAGCAGCTTGCCCTGCAGCGCGAGGTCCATCTCGCAGAGTTCGTCGAGGAACAGCGTGCCGCCATCGGCCGCCCGCGCCGCGCCCGGCCGGTCGGCGACCGCGCCGGTGAAGGCGCCACGGACATGGCCGAAGATCTCGCTTTCGATCAGGTCCTTCGGGATCGCCGCGCAATTGAGCGCGATGAAGGGCCCGCCGCCGCGCGGCGAGAGCGCATGCACGGCCTCCGCCGCGAGTTCCTTGCCGGTGCCGCTTTCGCCCGTCACGAAGACGGTGGCGCGGGACGGCGCCGCGTTCTCCAGGATGCGGTAGACGGTCTGCATCGCAGGCGCGGCGCCGATGAACCCGGCGAAGCCGGCGCGCGGTGCGCCGGCGGCAAGCGTTGCGACCTCCCGCCGCAGCGCGGCGCGTTCAAGCACGTTCGCGACGGTGACGACCAGGCGCTCGGCGGGAAAGGGCTTGACGAGGAAGTCTGAAGCGCCGGCGCGCATCGCCTCGACGGCGACCGGGACGGACCCATGCGCCGTCATCACCACCACCGGCGGTGGATTGGGTGAGGCACGGATTTCCGCAAGCAGCCCGAGCCCGTCCCCGTCCGGCAGCCGGAGGTCGAGCAGCACGGCGTCGGGCGGCCGCTCCTCCAACGCCTCGCGTGCCGCGCCGAGCGTCGAGGCATGCTGGATCGCGTGACCCTCGCCGCGCAGGTATTCGCGATAGAGCGTCGCGAGGGAGAAAGTGTCCTCGACGAGCAGAAGCCGCGCCTGCGGCATCCTTCAGCCCCGGCCCGGGCGAAGCGCCGCGGCGAGCAGGAAGCAGGCGCCAAGCAAGGCCGGAAGAACCCACGCCGGCATGTTGAGCAACGGCACGAACAGCCCGTCCCAGAGTTCGGGGAAGAGGTATCGCTGCACGCCCGCCTGGAAGCTGTTCAACGCCGCCGGGTTGATCCGGAACAGCATGGCGCCGAGCGGCCACCAGGCGCCGAGGGTCAGCGCGACCATCAGCGCCGCGGCGAAGAACAGCAGGGCAATCGTCTTCAGGACCATATCAGGCCCAGAGTCGCTCGTTCCTGAGGCCGGTGTAAAGGTCCGCCACGAAATCCCCATAGCCGTTGAACAGCCTGGTCGGGATGCGTTCGTTGGTGCCGATCACCCGCTCGCTCGCCTGGCTCCAGCGCGGATGGGACACTTCGGGGTTCACATTGGCCCAGAAGCCGTATTCCTGCGGCTGGATCCGTTCCCAGAAGGACACGGGGCGACGGTCCGTCAGCGTGATGCGCACCAGGCTCTTGCCGGCCTTGAAGCCGTATTTCCAGGGCTGGTGGAAGCGGATGGGGCCGCCATTCTGCGGCGCGAGCAGCTTGCCGTAGGCCCCCACCACCATGAAGGACAACTCGTTCGCGGCCTCGGCGATGGTGCAGCCCTCGATGTAGGGCCAGGGGTACCAGGATTGCCGAAGGCCGGGCATCACGGAGGGGATGGCCGCCGTCTCGAACACGACATAGCGGGCGGAGGCGAGCGGCTTGACCACATCGAGCAGCGCCGAGAGCGGGAACCCCGTCCAGGGCACGACCATCGACCAGGCCTCGACGCAGCGCAGGCGATAGACGCGTTCCTCGAGCGGCATGGAGCCGAGCAGGTCCTCGATTCCGAATTCGCGCGGCGTCTCCACCATGCCCTCGACCTTCACAGTCCAGGGGCGCTGCGGCAGACGCTGCGCCTCCCGGCTGATCGATTTGTGGCTGCCGAATTCGTAGAAGTTGTTGAAGGTCGTGGCTTCCCGCTCGGCCGTGATGTCGCGGCCCGGCGCGTAGCGCGTGTTGCGCATGGCCGGCAGCGGGGCGAGCGTGCCTTGCGCGAGGGCCGCGGGCGCCACGCCGAGGAGGGCCGCGCCCAGGGTCATCGCCTTGCGGCGCCCGAACACCAGGTGCTCCGGCGTGACGCGGCTTTCGGGGATTTCCCAGCCGCGAGGAATGCGGATCGGCATCGGCGTTACTCCATCCTGCCCGGAAGGTCGGGCTTTTCCCCGCCGTTTCAACCTCCTCCACGCCGCGGCAGGATCGCGGCGGGGGGCTCGCCCGGCACCGGGGCGACGCGCCAGAGGCGATAGGCCTCGGCCTCCACCGCCCCACGCCGCCGGACGAGGCGACCGGCCTCGCCCGGGATGGGTTCCGCCCCGGGCCAGTTGGGCGGCCATTGCCCTCGTCTTTCGCTGCGGACCAGCAGGCCGGTTACGCCGCTGGGCGGCGCGGGCAGGGAAAAATGCCGCCAGCGCGCGTCCATGGCCACCACGACACGCTGCGGCGGCAACCCGAAGGCGAGGACGGAGGCAAGGCCATACTCCTCGGCCGCGACGAAGGCCGAACCCTGCGCCGTCGCGGCGGTCTCGACATCCTCCAGGAACGCGTCCCAGCCGCCGAGGCGCGCAAGGGTCGGGTCGGCCCCGCGCGGCAGCGGCAGCGGCGCAGCGGCGGCCTGGAGATAGACTGCCCCGGTGATGGCCCCGCCCAGCACCAGCGCCGGCACGCGCAGCCGCAGCCAGCGCGGCCCGGCCAGCAACGCCGCCGCGGCGATGGCGGCGGCGGGGTAGAGGATCGCCGGCCAGTTGCCCTGCACCCGGCTGCCCGTCGCCTGCCAGAGGAAGATCGCCGCGCCAGGCAGCACCAGCGCGGCGAGCAGAAGTGCCGCCCGGTCCCGCGCCCGCCAGGCCTCCCGCCCGGCCGCGACCGCGCCGGCAGCGCAGAGCAGGAAGACAATGGGCGTCGCGAGCCCGACCTGCCCACCGATCAGTTCGCCGAGGTAGCGCAGCGCATCCCCGATATCGCCATCCCCGTCGCCGGCGCGCCCGCCCTGCTTGGCGAAGGATGCCCAGCCATTGGCGGCGTTCCAGGCGATGACCGGCGCGAAGGCCAGCAGCGCCAGCGCCCCGCCCGCCCAGGTCTGCCAGCGGAGCAGCCAGCGCCGCATGGCCGGGTCGGCCAGGAGCCAGAGCACGATGCCCAGGCCCAGCAGCGCCGCGGTGTACTTGCTGGCCAGCGCACCACCGGCGAACAGGCCCGTGGCGAGCCACCAGCGGCCATCACCCGTCGCGTGCAGCCGCGCCAACGCCCAGATCGTCGCCGTCCAGAAGAACAGCAGCGGCGTGTCCGGCGTCATGGCGATGGCGCCGACGCCGGCGAGCAGCGTCGCGTTCAGCAGCGCCGCCGCCCAGGGGCCGGCGCGGCGGCCGGGGAACAGGTCCTCCGCCGCGCGCGCCAGCAGCACCGAACCGAGCGCGAGCGAAAGCGGCCCCAGCAGGCGCACGCCGAGCGGCGTCTCGCCGACCAGCGCCGTGCCCGCCCGGATGAAGAGAGCGACCATCGGCGGATGGTCGAGGTAGCCGCCCTGCAGCCCGCGCGACCAGACCCAGTAATAGGCCTCGTCCGGCGCCAGCGGCAGGATCGCGCCGAGCCACAGGCGCAGCAGCGTCAGCGCGGCCAGCGCCAGCAACCAGCCCATCAGCGGGGCCGCCAGACCAGCGTCGAGGAAACCGCGTAGTTCCACACCACCGTCAGCGCCGCCCCCGCCGCGCCCGCCACGCCCCAGCCCGCGACGCCGTCGCGCACCAGCAGCCCGGCGATGCCGACATTGGCAACCGCCCCGATGCCGCAGACGACGTAGAACAGGACCAGCCCGCGCAGCAGCCGCGGCCCGCGCAATTTCCGGTCGCGATAGGTGATGCGGTTGTTGAGGAGGAAGTTCGCCGTCATGGCGACGAGCGTCGCCGCCCATTGCGCCGCCCCGAAGCCCAGCGGCCCGATCCCGTGCAGAAGGCCGAGCACGGCCAGGTGCACCAGCACGCCGATGCCCCCGACGAGCGCGAAGGCCATGAAACGCAGCGGAACGATGCCGCCCAGCGCCTTGTCGGCGAGCAGGCCGCCGAATTCCAGCAGCACGGTGGCGTCGAGCTTGCTCTCCCCTGCCTCGCGCGCACGGAAGGTGTAGGGAATTTCCGCCACGCGCAGCGGCCGCCCGGCCGAGAGCAGGATGTCGAGCAGGATCTTGAAGCCAGTGGCGGTCAGGCGCGGCGCCAGTTCCTCGAACAGGTCGCGCGGCAGGGCGAAGAACCCGCTCATCGGATCGGCGACGCGCACCGGCAGCGCGGCATTGGCCAGCGCCGCGCCGGCATTGGAGACGAGGCGGCGGGCCGACGACAGACCCTCCCCCATCTCGCCGCCCTCGACATTGCGGCTGCCGACCGCGATCTCCGCCGCGCCCGATTCGAGCGCCTCGAGCATCCGCGGCAGGATCGTCTCGTCGTGCTGGAGGTCGCCGTCGATCACCGCCACGAACGGTGCCGCGGTCGACAGGATGCCCTCGACGCAGGCCGAGGCGAGGCCGCGGCGACCGATCCGGCGAATGCAGCGCACGCGGCCGTCGCGCGCCGCGATGGCCTTGGCACGCACTGCCGTCCCGTCCGGGCTGTCATCGTCGACGAAGATCGCTTCCCAGGCGATGCCCGAGAGTGCGGCGTCCAGGCGCGCGACCATCGGCGCGACATTGGGCGCCTCGTTGTAGCAGGGGATCACCACGGCAAGGCGCGGCGGGGCGGGCTCGGTCATGGCCGCCGCTTCCTGCGCCGGCCGGCGCGGAAGGGCAAGCGCCAGGCGCGGTCAGCGGCCCGGCAGGGCGCCCGGCCGGCCGAACAGGTAGCCCTGGCCGAAGGCGACGCCGAGGTCGCGCATCAGGGCCGCCTCGGCCTCCGTCTCGATGCGCTCGGCCACCACCTGGGCGCCGACGGCGCGGGCAAGATCGACCATGGCGGCGATGAACCCGCGGTCGCGCTCGCTTTCGAGGGCATTCGCGACATAGGTCCCGTCGACCTTCACGAAATCCACCCGGAAGGCGCGGAGGTAGCGGAAGGCTGCGGACCCGGCGCCGAAATCGTCGATGCAGATGGGCAGGCCGAGTTCGCGCAGCGCGTCCACGGTGCGGCGCGCCTCCGCCTCGTCCTCGATCTCCGCCGTCTCGGTGATCTCGACCAGCAGCCGCCGGGCCACTTCCGGAATCGCGGCAAGCATGGCGCAGAGCCGTTCCCGGAAGGGCGGGGATTGCAGCGAGAGGCCGGAGAGATTGCAGGCGATTCGCGCGCCGCTCGCCGCGCGGGCCGCCTCGCAGGCCGTCTCGACCACCGCCCAGTCCAGGTCCTCCGACAGTGCCACCGTCTCGGCCAGCGCGATGAACTCCGAAGCCTGGTCGAACGGCGTGCCGGGGGTCGGAATGGGGCGCAGTAGCGCCTCGTAATGGTGCGGCGTGCGGTCGGCGAGCAGGACGATCGGCTGGAAGGCGAGGCGGAAGCGCCGATCCTCGATGGTGCGTCGGAGACCTGCGGCGCGCTCGGCCGCGCTCGCGACGAAGCCGGCAAGGCCGCCGGCGAAGCCCGCCTTGGCGAGCTCGGCCTCCCCCCCCCGAGCGAAGGCGGAGAGCGCGAAGCGCAGCGCACGGGTGGCCTGGACCGGGTTCAGCCCCTGGTCACCGAGCGGGAGCGCGCGGGTGCCGACCCGTCCCGGCAAGCCGTGGCGCGCGAGCAGCCCGGCCACCTGGTTGGCCAGTGCGCCCAGGTCCGGCATGGCATCGCCCTTGAGCAGCCCGTAGCGCCCGGCACCGAGATCCGCGGCGACCGAACCCACGCCGCCGCCCTGCGCGAGCGCTTCCTGGATGCGCGCGGCGAGCTCGGCCCGCGGGGCGATCGGCCCGCCATCCCCGGTGAGTTCGATGAGCGTGACAGCGCCGGGCGAATCCCCCGCGCGCATGAGGTCCTCCGCCGCCCGGGATAGCCCCGGCCCGCCGGGCATGGGCCCGCCAGGCAATTCATGCGGCAGGGGCGCGAGGGTCAGGCAGAAGCGTCCGGCGCGGCCCGGGGCGGCGAGGCCCGAGATGCTGAAGGGCGCCCGTCCCGAATCCGAAAGGCGGATCGCGGTCGGCCGAAGCCGCCCCGTCGCGGCCAGCAATTCGAGCGCCGTCCCGAGGCCGGAGCGGAGTTCCCGCGCCACGAGCTCCGTGACCTTGCGCCCGATGAAGTCCGAGCCAGGCTTGCCGAAGCGCGCGCGGAAAGCGCCCTCGGCGAAGGTGATCCGCCCATGCGCATCCGTCTCGACCAGCAGTTCCGCCGCCGCGAAGGCGAAGGTCAGGAACCGGTCGGCGGCCGAGATTTCCGGCGGGCGGGGCGTATCCAACATGGGGCCTGCTTCGAGGGCTGAAGCGCATCCTCGCCGCAGGGCCTTAAGCGGGAATGAAGCCAGGCTGGCCGAGGTGTGAATTCACGCGGGCTGTCGCTCAGCGCGCCTTGATCGGCCGCGCGCCGTGGCTGTCCTGCGGCACGCCACGGCCGAGCGACATGTGGCTGTGCACGCCGAGCCAGCGCCCGTCGGGCTGGCGGATCAGCACGATCGTGGCGCGGCCGGGCCGGTCGAATTCCCGTCCGTCCGGATGCCAGCCCGTGCTGGTCCAGGGCGTGATCGCAACGGCCATCGCGCCGTCAGGGGAGGCCAGCACCTCGGTATTGCCGAGGTCGAAGGCAAAATCCTTCGTGCGCGGCCAGACATTCGACCATTGCGTATCGGTCCAGGCCTGCCGGCTGCGGACCAGTTCCTGGAAGGTGCCGAAGATGACGATGTCGTCGTGCCAGAAGGGATAGGCCGACTTGAAGTCGACATCCCGGACGCAAGCCGCGAAGCGGTCGAGCCAGTCGAGGATCTCCGCCCGCGTCGCGGTGCCAGCCTCGGGGATCGGAAGGTTCATGGAGTGCTGCCCAGGCTTGCGCGGTCCGGGCGGGACCGAAGCCCGCCCGCGTGCCGCCTCACTTCACGACAGAAAAGGCGGTCGGCTTCAGCGCCATGACGGTCTGCTGCTTCAGCGCGCCGAGGCCGCCGACCACCTTGCCGAATTCCTGCCATTGCGGGTCGTTCGCCATGGCCGAGCGGCGCCGGTCGCGATCGCCGAAGCCTTCATAGAGCCAGCAGAACACGACCTGGTTGATCGGCCCGATCTCGGTGACGCCGAACATCAGCAACTGGCCGAGCAGCCGCTTCTGCACCGGCAGGCCGAGCTCCTCATAGGCCTTGAGCCAGAGCGGCATCTTGCCCGGGTGGAAATCGTAGGTGCGGTGGTCGACGATCATGCCCGTCCCGCCGATCTCCCGCTTGAAGGCGAAATCCTTCGCGGACTGGATGGGGGAGAAGGAGGTCGGCTTCAGGAACTTCACCTCCTGCGCCATGAGGCAGCCGGCGGACGCCTTCTTGAACTCGGCCCATTGGGGGTCGGCTTCGCGCGCAGCGATGCCGGCGTCCCGGGTGTCGATGTCGTCCCAGCCCCGCATGAAGACGAAGCGGTTGATGGGACCGACCTCGGCCGTGAAGGTGCCGAGGGAGGGCGCGCCGAGCGTGCGGACCGAGGAGGGGAAGCCGTAGTTCCCGAAGGCCTCGATCCACTGCGGCTGCTTGCCGGGGTGGAAGGTATACTGCCGGTGCTCGATGTACATCGCGTGTCCTCTTCAAGCGCGCGCGGCACCTTCGGCCGCGGCGCGCGGGGGCGCAAGCCTCAGGCGGCGGGCAGGAAGACGCCCTTGCCGTCGCTCTGCCGGTCGAACAGCGTATAGGCTTCCTCCCCTTGCTCGAGCCGCCAGCGATGGGTGAACAGGCGCGCCACCGGCACGCCGCGCTCGGCCACGTAGCGCGCGCATTCCAGCTGCCCGACGGTCGAGAAGGTCCAGGACCCGATCAGCGTCACCTGCCGGCGCAGCAGGTCCGGGCTGACATCGAGGGTGACGTCCCCGCCCTCCCCCACGAAGCACGCCTTGCCCCAGGTGCGCACGCACTGCACCGCTTGGCGCCGCGCGAGCGGGTTGGAGGAGGCATCGAGCGAGGCGTGCGCGCCAAGGCCGGACGTCGCGGCCTTGATCGCGCCGAGCACGTCGTTGGTCTCGGCGGGGTTGATCAGCAGGTCCGCGCCGAACTCCTTCGCGCGCGCCAGCCGATCGGCCGAGGTGTCGAGCGCGATGACCCTCGCGCCCATACTGGCCGCGAGCAGCGTGGCCGAGAGTCCAACGGGCCCCTGGCCGAACACCGCGATGGTCTGATCGCCCATGAGACCCATGCGCTGCAGCGCGCCCCACGCCGTGCCGGTGCCGCAGGAAATCGCCGCACCGGTCTCGAACGACAATTCCTCGGGCAGTTCGACCAGCGTGCGCGCCGGGCACTTCATGTAGCGTGCATGGGCACCGTGGCCCGTCACGCCATAGACCTCCTTCACGCCTTCCACGCAGAGTTGCATCCAGCCGGTGTTGCAGTGCGGGCAGACGCCGCAGCCGCGGTAATGGTGCTGCATGGCGCGCATGCCGACCCAGGCCTGGTTCGCAGGGACGCCGCGGCCGACCGCGACGACGACCCCGCAGGGCTCGTGCCCCGCGATGATCGGCCCGGATGTCGCGCCGAGGCCCAGGGCCGCCGTCCGGCCCGGCCCGCCCGGCGCGCGGTAGAATTTCAGGTCGCTGCCGCACATGCCGGAGGCGCGGATCTCGAGCACCACCTCGCCCTCCCCGGGTGTCGGGTCGGGGAAGTCCATCAACTCGATCTTCCGGTCCCCGGTGAAGACGATGCCCTTCATGCGGCGTTCCTCCCCTATCGGGCGAAACCTTCGACCGCACGCGAGCGGCAGGCAAGCGGGCGCGTCCCATGCCGTTCCTGTTGCAACGCACAATTCTTCTGCTGCGGAATGGTCCGATCTGATCTAGGTCAACGGGGGCCGGCGGCTCGCATGCCATCGCTCGGCCACCGCCAACTGGAGACCGCCCGTGACCGAGCAAGCCCGACCGATCGATCCCCTGCCGACCGTCTGGGACCCGGGCAGCCGCGTGGGTGATATGCTGAAGGGCAAGCGCGGCCTCGTCGTCGGCGTCGCGAACGAGCACTCGATCGCCTATGGCTGCGCGGTGAAGCTGCGCGCCTTCGGCGCTGACTTGGCCGTAACCTACCTGAACGAGAAGGCGGAGAAGTATGTCCGCCCCCTGGCCGAGCAACTGCAGGCCGACATCGTCGCGCCGCTCGACGTGCAGCAGCCCGGGCAGTTGGAAGCGCTGTTCGACCGCATCGCGAAGGAGTGGGGCCGGCTCGACTTCGTCATCCACTCCATCGCCTTCGCCCCGCGGGAAGACCTGCACGGGCGCGTCGTGGATTGCAGCCCGGAAGGCTTCTCGCAGGCCATGCACGTGTCCTGCTGGTCCTTCCTGCGCATGGCGAAGCTTGCCGAACCGCTGATGGACAAGGGCGGCGTGCTGGTCACCATGTCCTACTACGGCGCCGACAAGGTGGTCGGGAACTACAACCTGATGGGACCGGTGAAGGCGGCGCTGGAAGCGTCCGTCCGCTACGCCGCGGCAGAGTTGGGCGAGAGGGGAATCCGCGCCTTCGCCGTGTCCCCCGGCCCGCTCAAGACCCGAGCGGCCTCCGGCATCGCGCAATTCGACGAACTGGTGCAGATGGCGCAGGAACGCGCCCCGCAGCACCGGCTTGTGGACATCGCGGAGGTCGGGCGCGTCGTTTCCTTCCTGGTGGGTGGCGCGTCCTCGGGCATGACGGGCGACACGATCTACGTGGACGCCGGCCTGCACAACGTGGCCTGACCGATGCGGCGCAAGGCTCTCACGCCCGCGGAAGCGGCCGCGCTGGTCCCGGACGGGGCAAGCGTGATGATCGGCGGCTTTCTCGGCGTGGGATCCCCGCGCCGGGTGATCGACGCGCTGGTGGCGCGCGGGGCGAAGGGCCTCACGGTGATCGGCAACGACACGGGACGGCCGGACCTCGGCATCGGGAAGCTGGTCTCGGCGGGCTGCGTCGCGAAGGTGATCGTCAGCCACATCGGCACCAACCCGGTGACGCAGCAGAAGATGCTGGCTGGCGAGATGGAAGTGGACCTCGTCCCGCAAGGCACGCTTGCCGAGCGCATCCGCGCTGGCGGCGCGGGCCTGGGCGGCGTGCTGACGCCGACCGGCCTCGGCACCAGCGTGGCGGAGGGCAAGCAGGTCGTGACCGTCGATGGCCGCGACTTCCTGCTCGAGACGCCGCTGCGCGCCGATGTCGCGCTGCTGCACTGCTACGAGGCGGACTACTACGCCAACCTGACCTATCGGCTGACGGCGCAGAACTTCAACCCGGTGATGGCCATGGCGGCCGACATCGTGATCGCCGAGCCGGACGAGGTGGTGCCGATCGGCGTCATCCCGCCCGACCATGTCCGTACGCCCGGCATCCTCGTGACCCACCTCGTCGAAAGGCCGCAGTGAGATGGATGCGAAGGAGATCATCGCGCGCCGCGTCGCGCGCGAGTTGCGCGACAACACGCTGGTCAACCTCGGCATCGGCCTGCCGACCCTGGTGGCGCGCTACGTGCCGGAAGGGATGCTCGTCGCCTTCCAGAGCGAGAACGGCATCATCGGCTTCGGTGCCCGGCCGCCCGAGGGGATGGAGGATCCGAACCTGACGGACGCCGGCGGCGGCTTCATCAGCGCCCTGCCCGGCGCCTTCGCCTTCGACAGCGCGACCTCCTTCGCGCTGATCCGCGGCGGGCACCTGGACATGACGGTCCTGGGCGGGCTGCAGGTCGATGCCAAGGGCAGGCTCGCGAACTGGAAGGTCCCGGGGCGCATGGTCGCCGGCATGGGCGGTGCGATGGACCTCGTCGCCGGCGCGAAGCGCGTCGTCGTCGCCATGCAACATGCGGCGAAGGGGGAGGCGAAGATCGTGCCCGAACTGACGCTGCCGCCGACCGCCGCGCGGCCGGTCAGCCTCGTCGTCACGGACCTTGCCGTGATCGAGCCGACCGCCGATGGCCTCGTGCTGCGCGAACGCGCGCCGGGCGTGGCGGTGGAGGAGATCCTGGCTGCCACCGCTGCCCCGCTCATCCTGCCCGACACCATTCCGGAGATGCCCCTGTGACGATCACCGCCCCCGCGCTCGTCGGCCGGTCCTGGGACGACATCAAGGAAGGCGAGAGCGCCAGCATCACACGGGTCTGCACGCCGAACGACTTGATCGTCTTCGCCCATGCCTCGGGCAACCTGAACCCGGTGCACATCCCGGGCGAGGCGGAGCAGGAGACAGGCCGCGCGCCGGTCGCGCCGGCCATGTGGTGCGGCTCGCTCTTCTCCGCCGTGTTCGGCAACCACCTGCCTGGTCCCGGGACCGTCTACCATTCGCAGACGCTGCGTTTCCACAACCGGGTGCAGGCCGGGGAAGCGGTGATCGCGACCGTCACGGTGCGGGAAAAGCTGCCGGGCAACATGCTGGTGATGGATTGCCGGCTCGAGAAGGAGAATGGCGCGCTCGTCGCCGACGGCACGGCGGAAATCAGCCCACCGCAAAATCGGATCGTGACCGATGGGGTCGCGATCCCGGAACTCACCCTGGTGCCGCGTGGCAAGTTCTCGCGCCTGCTGGAGGCCTGCCGCGGCCTGCCCGCGATGCCGACCGCCATCGCCGCGCCGACCGACGAGAATTCGCTCGGCGGCGCCTGGGAAGCGACCAAGGAAGGGCTGATCGCGCCGATCCTCGTCGGGCCTGAGGCCGAGATCCGCGCGGCCGCCGCGAAGATCGGCTGGGATCTCGCGGGTGTGGCGATCGAGCCGGTGGCCGATGCGCATGACGCCCCCGCCCGCGCCGTCTGCCTGGTGCATGAAGGCCGCGCCGAGGCGGTGATGAAGGGTAACATCCATTCCGACGAGGTGCTGCGCCACGTCACCAAATCCGATGGCGGGCTGCGCACCGGGCGGCGCATCAGCCACGCCTTCGTGCTCGACATCCCCGGCCATGAAGGGCTGATGATCATCTCGGACGCGGCCATCAACATTCTGCCCGACCTGATGACCAAGGCGGACATCGTGCAGAACGCAATCGACCTGGCGCGCGCCATCGGCATCGTGGAGCCGCGCGTCGGCATCCTCTCGGCCGTCGAGACCATCAACCCAGCGATCCCTTCCACGGTCGATGCCGCCGCACTCGCCAAGATGGCGGAGCGCGGACAGATCAAGGGCGGGCTCGTGGACGGGCCGCTCGCCATGGACAATGCCGTGGACCTGGAGGCGGCACGCACCAAGGGCATCCATTCGACCGTCGCCGGCCGGGCGGACGTGCTGATCGCGCCGAACCTCGAAGCGGGCAACATGCTGGCGAAGCAGCTCGTCTTTCTCTCCCAGGCCGATACGGGCGGGATCGTGCTCGGCGCCAAGGTGCCGGTCATGCTGACCAGCCGCGCAGATGACGAGCATGCGCGGCTGATGTCCTCGGCGCTCGCGGTGCTCTACGGCCATTGGCGGCGCACCGGCAGGTCGCGGCTGGCGGAGATGGAGACGTGATCGCCGAAGGCGAGGCGATTCTCGTCCTCAATGCGGGGTCCTCATCGATCAAGTTCGAGCTGTTCGAAGCCGCGGCCACGCCGGTCGCGCGCTTCGCCGGGCAGGTCGAGGGCATCGGCGCGGCGCCGCACTTCGTGGCGAAGGATGCCGCGGGCGCGCGGCTGGCGGACCGCCGCTGGGACGATGGCGGGGCGCCGGCGAACCACCGCGCCGCGCTCGGCGTCATCATCGACTGGCTGGACGGCGTGCTGGCGGGGCGCCGCGTCGCCGCCATCGGGCACCGTGTCGTCCATGGCGGGCCGGACTTTGCCGCGCCGGTGCTGGTGGATGTCGCGGTGATGGAGCGGCTGCACGAACTCGCCCCCCTCGCGCCGCTGCACCAGCCGCACAACCTCGCCGGCATCGCCGCGGCGGCGGAACGCTTCCCCGGCGTGCCGCAAGTGGCCTGCTTCGACACCGCCTTCCACCGCGCCCATGCGTGGGAGGCCGACACCTTCGCCCTGCCCCCCGAATTCTACGCGCGCGGCATACGGCGCTACGGCTTCCACGGACTGTCCTACGAGTACATCGCGCGCCGCCTGGCGCAGGAGGACCCCGCGCTCGCCGCCGGGCGGATCGTCGTCGCGCATCTGGGCAACGGCGCCTCGCTTTGCGCCATGCATGGCGGGCGGAGCGTGGACAGCACCATGGGCTTCACGGCGCTGGATGGCGTGCCGATGGGCACGCGCAGCGGGCAGATCGATCCGGGCGTACTGCTCCACCTGCTCGGCACGGCAGGCATGGCGCTGCAGGACGTGCAGAAGCTTCTCTATGGCAACGCCGGGCTGAAGGGCATGTCCGGCATCAGCCAGGATGTGCGCGACCTCGAGGCGAGCGCCGACCCGCGGGCCGCGCAGGCGCTCTCGCATTTCTGCTGGCGCGTGCGGCGGGAGGTGGGCGCGCTGGCCGCAGCACTCGGCGGCATCGACGCGCTCGTCTTCACCGCCGGAATCGGGGAGAACGCGCGCGGCATTCGGGCACGGGTGTGCGAGGGGCTCGGCTTTCTCGGCATCGCAGTCGATCCGGACCGTAACGCCGCCAACGCGCCGGATATCTCGCCCCCCGGCGCGACGACCCGCGTGCTGGTGCGCCAGACCGATGAGGAAGGGATGATCGCCCGGCATGTCCTCGACGTGCTGCGGCGCAGCAATAGGGCTTGAACCGCCCTGCCGCCGGGCGCAGAAGAGCGGGAGAGACGGGAGTTTCCGCCATGCCCCCCCTGCCCTCCTCGCCGGCCCGTGAAATGCTCGAGAAAGCCGCCGAAACGACGGCACGCGTCCTCGATCAGGTGCGCGCCCTGACGGACGTGACGGGCCGCCACGCCGCGACCTTCATGCCCGCCGGCCCCGGCGCCGCGGCGAGCGAGGCCGCGAAGGATCTCGCGGCGCGATTTGCCCGCACGCCGGCCGCGCTGGCCCAGGATGCGCAGGCCTACGCGACCGATGCCGCGCAGCGCCTGATCCTGTTCTGGGACGTGATGCGAGAGGCAGGGAACAACTTCGTCGAGCATGAACGTGCAGGCTGCCCGCCAGTGCTGGTCTTCGACTTCGAGACGGTGGTGGACGGGCGCACCCTGCCGCGCCCGGTCAACTACGCGCTGGTGCGGATCGTGCCGCCGGCGGACTACCCGGCGACGGACGCGAAGCTGCGTCCCTTCGTCATCATCGACCCGCGCGCGGGCCATGGCGCGGGCATCGGCGGCTTCAAGTCGGACAGCCAGGTCGGCGTCGCGCTGCGCCGCGGCCATCCGGTCTATTTCGTCATCTTCTTCCGCGAGCCGGAGAAGGGGCAGACGATCCTCGACGTCACGGCAGCCGAGGCGACCTTCCTCACCCGCATCGCGGAGGATCATCCGAAGGCGCCGAAGCCGGTCGTGATCGGCAACTGCCAGGGCGGCTGGGCGACGATGATGCTGGGTGCCGCGGCGCCGGATGCCGTCGGCGCGCTGGTGCTCAACGGCGCGCCACTCTCCTACTGGGCGGGCGAGAAGGGGCGCAACCCGATGCGCTACCTGGGCGGCCTCGCCGGCGGCGGCTGGCCTGCGGCGCTGATGGCGGACCTGGGCAACGGCAAGTTCGACGGCGCCTCGCTGGTCGCGAATTTCGAGAGCCTTTCGCCCGGCAACACCTGGTTCAAGAAATACTTCGACCTCTATTCCAAGGTGGACAGCGAGGCCGACCGCTTCCTGGAATTCGAGCGCTGGTGGGGCGGCTACTTCCTGATGACGAGCGACGAGATCCGCTGGATCGTCGACAACCTCTTTATCGGCAACCGCTTCTCTTCGGGCACCATCGCCTCCGGCGGCGGGGAGACCTTCAACATGCGGGAGGTCAAGGCGCCGGTCATCGTCTTCGCCTCGGCCGGCGACAACATTACCCCGCCCGGCCAGGCGCTGCGCTGGATCGCCGACGTCTATCGCGACGAGCAGGAGATCAAGTCGCTCGGCCAGACCATCGTCTACCTGGTGCACGACCAGATCGGGCATCTCGGCATCTTCGTCTCCGGCGCGGTGGCGAAGAAGGAGCACAGCGAGATCGCGACGACGCTCGAGATGATCGAGGCGGTCGCGCCCGGCCTCTATGAGATGATGATCACCGGCCATGGCGGGTCCGGCGCCAATGAGGAATGGCAGGTCGAACTCGTCGAGCGGAAGATCGCTGATATCCGCACCCTCTCGGGCGAGGCGAGCAACGAAGCCTTCCCGGCCGTCGCCAAGATCTCCGAGATGAACCAGCACCTGTATGACGTGCTGGTCTCCCCGCTCGTGCGCCAGATGGCGACCGAGGCCGGGGCGGAGGCGCGCCGGCAGCTCAGCCCGATGCGCACGCGCCGCTACATGTTCAGCGACATGAACCCGTTCATGATGCCGGTGCGCGCCATGGCCAACATGGCGCGCCAGCACCGTGCCCCGGCTGCGGCCGACAATCCCTTCGTAGCGCTCGAGACAGCCTGGGCGGATGGGGTCGAACGCAGCCTCGACGCCTGGCGCGACATGCGCGACGGCTGGATGGAAACAGCCTTCCACGCGATCTATGGCGGGCTCGCGGCCGTCGGCGTGACCGGCGACGACACGGCCGCCGAGGCCGAGGCCGCCCGCCGCTCCGTGTCCGTCGAGCCCGCGCATCACGGCGAGGCGCGCGCGCGGGTCGCCTCGGGCGGCTATGCCGAAGCGGTGATCCGTATGATGATCCTGCTGGCCGATGCGCGCGGCGGCGTGCGTCGGTCGCGGCTCGCGCGGTCCAACACACTGCTGACGACCGAGGCGCCCTTCGTCGGCATGAGCGCCGGCGCCCGCCAGGCCGTGATCCGGGAGCAGACAGTGATCGTCACCCTGATGCGGGAGGAAGCGCTCGCCGCCCTGCCGAAGCTGCTGCCCTCGGCCGCCGAGCGGCGGAAGGCACTGGCCGCCGTCGAGCATGTCGCAGGGCCCGACGAGGAACTCGGCGACAAGGCCCGGGAGATGCTCGGGCGCATGCGCACGACGCTCGGCCTCGGCCCGAAGGCCGCCGCCGTCGCCTGACACGAACGCGCGGGGTGTGACGCAGGGACTTCCCTGTCACCGCATCGCCCGGTCTAGACTGCACGGGACCGCCTTCGACGGAGGCCATGGGCACGCCTGCCGGCAGCGCACCGCGCGTGATCGGACTCGCGATCGACGAGGGATCGCCGTCGCGTGCGCTCGCGGCCGCGGAGGCTTTCCTGCTTGCGCGCCGCGCAGGTGATCCGGCGGTGGAGGCTGCGGCGCGTGAGGCACTGCACGATGCGGCCGGCCCTGACGCGGCGATGACGCCGGAAGGTCGCGCGGCGCTGGCCCTGGCTGGCATGGTCGAGCGCCACGGTACGTCCTTCGCGCCCGGGCGGGAGCCCGCCTATCACGACCGCCATCACCAGGCAGAGGCGATCCTCGCCATGGGCTGGCTCGCCGGCGCGGCACGGCGGCTCGGCCTGCTCGATGCCCGCGGCGCGGCACGCGCCGTTGCCGCCATGGCCGGGCACGACCTGCTGCATGACGGCTCCGTCGGCGGTGCGCGCGGCCAGCTCGAACGCCGCTCCGCCGCCGCCACCGACGAGGTGGCGGCATCCTGCGGCGTGGACGTGCACGGCCGAACCGAGATCGGCCGCATCATCCTCGGCACCACCTGGCCCTGGGAGGAGGCAGAGGCCCCGGACCTCGCCTGCCGCCTTGCGAGGGAGGCAGACCTCTTCGCCAGCACCCTACCGGCGCTCGGCATCCCGCTCGCCCGGCGGCTCGCACGGGAACTGGCGGCGGCGGGGCAGCCGGATGCCGCCGCGGTCGCGTCCCACGCCGCACGCATCGCGCTGCTCAGGACGCTGCCCCCGCCGACGGATGCTGCGCACGCGCTCGGCCTCGATGCCGCACGTGATACGCAGTTGGCGGCCTATGCGGCGGTGGCCAAGCGGCTCGGCGCGAGTTCGGCGGAAGCCGCGGCGGCGGCGCTCGATGCGATGGACGAAGCGGACGCGGCGGCGCTGCTCGCCCATGCGGAGCGAAGCGAATGAGCGACGGTCAGCGCACGCCCGGCGGGGCCAGCCTGCCCCTGCTTCTCGGCGGCCTCGTCGTGGTGGTGGCGCTGTTCATGCTCGGGGCGCTGGCGCTCACCGCGGCGCAGACCGCGAGCGGCGCGCCGATGGCCGCACTGCTGCTCGCCGCCGCAGGCGTGGCCGTCGGCGCCGCCGGCGCACTGCTAACCGCGCGGCGGCTCGC
>NZ_JACADQ010000209.1 GCF_016106015.1 Neoroseomonas rubea | reverse complement strand
CCCCGGCGGGGCCCGAGACGATGCGCGGCAGCAGCCGGACCAGCAGGCGCTTCGCCCGCCCGTCCTCGAGGCTCGCGACCACCCGCGGCAGGGCGCCGGCCATCGCCACCGCGGCGGGCCGCGCGGCCGCCGGGTCGGCGAGGAATTTCTGCAGGATGCGCGCGAGGTCGAGCCGCGCGAGCACGCGGCGCACCTCGGCTTCCGTGAACACATGGGAGGAGACGAAGCGCCCCAGCGCCCGGCCAAGCCGTTCCTTCTGGTTGGGCACGATCGCCGTGTGCGGGATGGGCAGGCCGAGCGGGCGGCGGAACAGCGCCGTCACGGCGAACCAGTCGGCGAGCCCGCCCACCATTCCCGCCTTGGCGGAGGCCTGCAGCAGGTCCGTCCAATATCCCGGTGGCAGCTTGTAGGAGACGAGGACGAGCCCGCCCATGCCCACCAGCAACCCGGTGGCGACCGCCTTGTGGCGCCGGAGGCTGCGCCGGAGCTCGGAATCGGGGTCGGGCGGGGGGCTGGCCTGCATCGGATGCGGAGATAGATGGCCCCGCGGGCCTTGCCCAGCCAGGGGCGTATGTTACATCATAACCCATGCCGTCCTTCGCCGATCCCCTCGCGCTCGCCTCCGGCGCCGCGTCCCGCCTCGTGCTCGCGGGCGGCGTCGGCACGGTGCTGTGGCTCGGCGTGCTGTGGGCCATGGCGGCATGAGCGTGCTGCGCAGCCCCGCCGCCCTGGTGCTCGAGAACCTGACGCTGACCCATGGGCGGCGCGCGGCGGTGCATCACGTGTCGGGCCGCTTCGCCCCTGGGAGCCTGACGGCGGTGGTCGGGCCGAACGGGGCGGGCAAGACGACGCTGCTGCGCGCGCTGGCCGGGCTGCACCGGCCGGAAAGCGGCCGCATCGCCCGGGACGGGTCGGCAAGCATCGCCCTGCTGCCGCAACTGGCCGCGCTCGATCGCGCCTTCCCGATCGCCTGCCGGGACGTGGTCATGCAGGGGTTGTGGCCGCGCCTCGGCGCCTTCCGCGCTGTGCCCGGGCATGAACGCGCGCGGGCCGAGACGGCGCTCGCCGCCGTGGGCCTGGCGGGCTTCGAAAAGCGCCCGGTCGGCAGCCTGTCCGCCGGGCAGACGCAGCGCCTGCTTTTTGCGCGGCTGCTCGTGCAGGACGCCGACATCCTGCTGCTCGATGAACCGTTCAACGCGGTGGATGCCAAGACCTCGGCCGATCTGCTGCGCGTGGTGCGCGACTGGCACGGGGAAGGGCGCACGGTGGTCGCCGTGCTGCACGACCTTGACCTGGTGCGGCGCGAATTCCCCGAGACGCTGCTGATCGCCCGTGATGCGATCGCCTGGGGGCCGACAGAGGAAGCGCTGTCGGCGGCCAACCGGCTCCGCGCGCGGATGATGGCGGAAGCCTGGGCCGAGGACGCGGAGCACTGCCAGAAGGCGGCGTGAAGGCGGGAGGGGCGCTGCCCCTCCCGGACCCTCCCCGCCAAAGGCCGAAAGGCCTTTGGAAACCGTCACCTTGGCGCCGTGACCTCGGCGCGCGGCACCAACAGTTGGTTCCCAAAGGCCTTTCGGCCTTTGGTGGGGTGAGGCCCGGAGAGGGGCGAAGCCCCTTTCCGGATGCAACATGCACGACCTGCTGATCGCCCCCTTCGTCGAGTTCGGCTTCCTGCGCCGCGCGCTGGTGGGCTGCCTTGCCCTGTCGGTCTCGGCGCCCGTGCTCGGTCTGTTCCTGGTGCTGCGGCGGATGAGCCTGACGGCGGATGTGCTGGCGCATGGCGCGCTGCCCGGCGTGGCCCTTGCCTTCCTGCTCGCGGGGCTGTCCGCGCCGGCGCTGTGGTTCGGCGGGCTGGTCGCTGGCTTGCTCGTCGCCGTCGGCGCCGGCGCGCTGTCCCGCGCCACGGGCGGGCGGGAGGACGCGACGCTCGCCGCGCTCTACCTCGTCGCCTTGGGGCTCGGCGTGGCGATGATCTCGATGGGCGGCGGGGGGGCTGCGGACCTGTCGCACATCCTGTTCGGCAACGTGCTCGGCGTCGACGATGCCGCGCTGCTGCTGATGGCCGGTGTCTCCACGCTGACGCTCGCGCTGCTGGCCTTCGCCTGGCGGCCGCTGGTGCTGGAATGCTTCGACCCGTCCTTCGCGGCCGCCGCGGGCGCGCGCGGCGGTGCGTGGCACCTGCTGTTCCAGGGCTTGGTCGTGCTGAACGTGCTCTCGGCCTTCCAGGCGCTGGGCACGTTGATGGCGGTGGGGCTGATGATGCTGCCGGCGATCGCGGCGCGGCACTGGGCGCGGCAGGTCTCGGGCATGGCCTATGCGGCGGTGGGCGTGGCGCTGGCGTCTTCCGTCGTGGGTATCCTGGTGTCGTATCACCTCGACGTGCCGACGGGGCCGGCGATCGTGTTGGTGGCGGGGGCGGCCTGGGCGGTGTCGGTGCTGGCCGGCCCTGTCGATGGGTTGCTGGCGCGCCTCATGCGGCGGCGGCATCTGGCGGGGTAGGGCCGGGCCGGATCAGCCCACGGCGCGACTTGCCTTGATCACGGCGATCGTTGCGATCACGAGTGCGCCTGCCGCGGTCAGCACGGCGGCGATTGCGTAGACCACGCGCATCGGGGCGAAGGCCGTCTCGGAGCCTGTTGCGGCGTAGGCCAGGACGATCGTGATCGCGACGCTCGCGGCCAACATCCGAAAGACCGCCCACCAACCGACCACGGACGCGAGCAGGACCAGGCGCTCGCGCATCGTGGTGCTCTGGCGCTCCGCAATCGGCGCAAGCAAAGCGCGTAGGCGCGGCAGCTGCCACCAGACGGCGATCGCAACAGCAGCAACACCGAAACCCGCCTCAACCGCAACGGACCACATGCCAGCGTGCGTAGACGAAGCGTACCGCCGCGCGCAACCACAACCAGCGCGTGGATGGTTGTCGATGGCCGGCGTGCGCCCCATCCTGGGCACCTGAAACGCCGAAGGATGCCTCGCATGGGATCGCTGCTGTTCTCGCCGCTGACGCTGCGCGGCCTGACCATCCCCAACCGCGCCACGATACCGCCGCTCTGCCAGTACTCGGCGCATGAGGGCATGGCGAATGACTGGCACATGGTCCAGCTCGGCCGCTTCGCCGTCGGCGGCTTCGGGCTGGTGTTCAGCGAGGTGGTGTCCGTGCTGCGCGAAGGCCGGATCACCCATGGCGATGTCGGGCTCTGGAACGACGAGCAGATCGCGCCGCTGAAGCGCATCACGGATTTCATCAAGGCGCAGGGCAGCGTGCCGGCGATCCAGCTCGGCCATGCCGGGCGCAAGGGATCCATGCAGCGCCCCTGGGAAGGCAATGGCCCGCTCGGCCCGGACCAGTTCGCGAAGGGGGAGACGACCTGGGACATCGTCTCGGCCGTCGCCAAGCCGATCGCCGAAGGGCACCTGACCCCCGCCGGACTCGACGCCGCCGGCATGGCGCGCATCGTGGAGGCCTTCGCCACCGGCGCGCGCCGCGCCCGCGCCGCGGGGTTCGAGGCGGTGGAAGTCCATTGCGCCCATGGCTACCTGCTGCACCAGTTCCTCTCGCCCCTGTCGAACACGCGCAACGACGCCTATGGCGGCGACCTCGCGGGGCGGATGCGCTTCCCGCTCGATGTCATCCGCGCGGTGCGGGAGGCCTGGCCCGAGGACCGGCCGGTCTTCGTGCGCATCTCCGCGGTCGATGGCGCCGATGGCGGCTGGACGATGGAAGACAGCCTCGCTTTCGCCCACGCCATGAAGCCGCTCGGCGTCGATGTGGTCGATTGCAGTTCGGGCGGCATCGGCGGCAGTGCCACGGGATCGAAGCGCATCCCGCGCGGCTACGGCTTCCAGGTGCCCTATGCGGCGCAGATCCGGCGCGATGTGGGGCTCGCGACCATGGCGGTCGGCCTCATCATCGGCCCGCAGCAGGCCGAGGCCGTGCTGGCGGACGGCGAGGCGGACCTCGTCGCCGTGGGGCGGGAGGCGATGAACAACCCCAACTGGGCGCTGATGGCGCGCGGCGTGCTGGAACCGGGCACGACGGAGGATGTCTTCTCCCGCTGGCCGGCGCAGCATGGCTGGTGGATGGAAAAGCGCGCGGCGGTGATGGAAGCGCTCGGCGCGCCGCCGGCTTGACGCGCGTCAAGGCGCGCTGACCGCGCCGCGCGCAAGCCTGCCCGAACCTGGTCGGGGGAGGAGCAGCGGATGGCGGCGGCAGCGGTGGAAGGCGGGGGCGGGGCACGGCGCTGGATCGGCCTCGGACTCGCGCTTGCGGTGCTGCTCGCCGCGACGCTCGTGCCTCCTCCGGCGGGCTTGCCCGTCGCGGGGCAGCGGGCCATCGGCATCCTGCTGATGGCCGTGGTCCTGTGGGTCAGCGAGGCGGTGGACCTCACCGTCTCGGCCTTCGTGGTCGCGGCGCTGATCATCCTGCTGGTCGGCACCGCGCCCGACCCGGCGGCGCCGGAGCGGATGCTCGGCATCGCGCGGGCGCGGGACTGGGCGATCGGCGGCTTCGCCAACAATGCCGTCGCGCTGGTCGGCGCGGCGCTGGTCTTCGCGGCGGCGGTCTCGGCGACCGGGCTCGACCGGCGCATCGCACTCGCCACGCTCTCCCGCGTGGGCACGAAGCCGCAGGGGATCTTTGCCGGCACGCTGGCGGTCGGCGTCATCCTCGCCTTTCTCGTGCCTTCGGCCACGGCGCGCGTTTCGGCGGTGGTGCCGATCGTGCTCGGCATCATCGGGGCCTTCGGGCTCCAGCGGGACAGCCGCCTGGCCGCGCTGCTGATGATCGGCTCGGCGCAGATCTGCTCGGTGATGAACATTGGCGTGCTGACGGCCGCGGCGCAGAACGCGACCTTCCTTGGCCTGATCGGGCGCGCCATCCCGGGTGCCACCGTCACTTGGCTCGACTGGTTCATCGCCGCCGCACCCTTCTGGCTGCTGATGGCGCCGCTGCTCTACGTGATCCTGTGGCGCTTCCACCGGCCGGAGGCGAGCGTGAGCCAGGATGGCGGCGCGGCCGTCGCGCGCGACCTCGCGGCGCTCGGGCCGATGAGCGGGGCGGAGAAGCGCGTGCTCGCCGCCGGTCTCCTGCTGCTGGGGTTCTGGGCGACGGAAGGCCGGCTGCATCCGCTCGATACCGCATCCTCGACGATCATCGCCGTGACGGTGCTGCTGCTGCCGCGCATCGGCGTCATGTCCTGGAAGCAGGCGCAGGGTTCCGTGCCCTGGGGGACGCTGATCCTCTTCGCCGTCGGCATCGCGCTGGGGTCGGTGCTGGTGCAGACGCGCGGCGCGGCCTGGATGGCGGGGCAGATCGTGGACGTCTTCGCGCTCCGCCAAGCCACCCCCTTCGTGATCGTCGCCGTGATGGCGGCCTTCCTCATCCTCGTGCATCTGGGCTTCGCCTCGGCCACGGCGCTGGCGGCCGCCTTCATCCCGATCGTCATCTCGGTGCTGCAGGAAGTGGCGCGGGCGGGCGTGCCGGTGAATGTCGCGGGGGTGACGATGATCCTGCAGTTCACCGTGTCCTTCGGCTTCCTGCTCGTCGTCAGCGCGCCACAGAACATGGTGGCCTTCGGCACGGGCACCTTCGCCGCGCAGGACTTCTTCCGATCGGGCGTCGTCATCACGCTTGCGGGCTATGCGCTCGTGCTGGCGCTGACGGCGACCTGGTGGGACTGGTTGGGGTATGTGCGGGGCTGATCAGTACTCGATCTCGAAGGACAGGCCGACGCGGTCGCCTGCCGCGCTGTTGCCGCCCGTCTCGGCCTCGATCCGCACGCGCGGCAGCACGTCGATCTGCACGCCGACGCGCGGCGCGCCGCCCTCGCTCGACTGCCGCACGCCGACATAGACGCCCTCGGCCACATAGCGCCCGGTCTCGAGCGTCGCGCCCTGGCCGCGCCCGCCATCGGGCCGCCGGTCCTCCCCCACCGCGAGGCGATCGAGAGCGAGCGTCCGCCGGATGCGCTCGAGGATGCCCGCCGCACCCGGCGTCTCAATCCCCGCCGCGCCCGCCAGCACCTGCGCCAGCTGCGCGAGCTGGAAGGGTGACAACTCGCTCGCCCGCCTGTCGAACAGCAGGCGGGAGAGGATCTCGTCCTGCGGCAATTCCGGTGTGGAGGAGAATTCGATTCGCGGATCGGTCGCCGGCCCGGTGACCGTGACATTTGCCGTCACCTCCCGCGCCCGCGCCGCGGCGAGGAAGTCGAGCGAGGGCACGAAGGTGCCCGCGTCGAAGCCGATGGTCCCGCGCCGGAAATCGAGCCTGCGGTCGAAGACCGAGATGTTCCCCCGCCGCAGCGTGAGCCCGCCCGTCACGGTCGGCGCGGCGATCGCGCCGCCGACATTCATCGTGCCGCCGAATTCCGCGTCGATCCCGCGCCCGCGCACGAAGACGGCGCGCGGTGCCGCGACCTCGATGGCCAGCGCGATGTCGGGCAGTCCCGCAGGCGCGCCCCCCGCCCGTGGTGGATCCAGCGGCGGCGTGTTCGGCGGGCGCCGCCCGCGCTCGCGCACGCCCTCGATCCGCCGGACGGAGGGCGGCAGCTTCTCCGGCACGGTGATGTCGAGCCGCTTCACCTCGACACGCCCTTCCACCCGCGCCTGTTCCAGCAGCCGGCCGGCCAGCCGGAGATCCGCATCGAAGGTGCCGCTGGCGAGATCGGACCGCAACGGCCGCGCGCCGCGCGCGGTCAGCGTCAGCTCCGCCGGCAGGCCCGGGGAGAGCGGCGATATCGTGCCGCCGATCCCGATCGTGCCATTGCCCGGGGTGCGCGCAGCGAAGCGCTCGATCAGCAGGCGATCGCCCTCCGCGCGCAGCACCGCCTCGATCTCCGATAGTGTCACACCCTGCGCGAGGTCGCGGAACGACCCACCCGACAGTGTCGCGCGGCCGGTCAGCGCGGGCGTCGAGACCGTGCCGCCGGCCTCCATCGCCAGCGCCAACCGCCCCGCGACGCGCTGCGAGCCGGCGGCGAGGATGGGCCCGGCGATGGCGCCGAGATCGGCATTCGCTTCCAGCCGCGCGGCGAGCGGCGCCGTTCCGCCGAAGCCGCCCGGCAGCCGCGCGGTGCCGTTCGCGCGCAGCACTGCGCCCGCCGATGCCTCCAGCCGCACATCC
>NZ_JACADQ010000208.1 GCF_016106015.1 Neoroseomonas rubea | reverse complement strand
GCGTGCGGCTCGACGCCGAGGCGACGCCCGCCTGGTTCGCCGACCGCCTGCGCGCCGCGGGCGCCGTCATCGCCACCGGCGAAGACCCCTGCCGCATGCCGCGCGCCTGCAAGAACACGGTCGAGCGCGAGGGCGCGCGCGCCGCGCATCGCCGGGACGCCGCCGCCATGGCGCGCTTCCTCGCCTGGTTCGCGGAAGAAGCGCCGAAGGGCGGGCTGACGGAGATCTCCGCCGCCGCGCGACTGCTCGCCTTCCGCCGCGACGGCGAGCATTTCCACGCGGAATCCTTCCCCGCCATCTCCGGCGCCGGGGAACACGGCGCGATCGTGCACTACCGCGTCACGCCGGAGACCGACCGTCGCATCGCGCCCGACGAATGCTACCTGATCGATTCCGGCGGCCAGTACCTCGACGGCACCACCGACATCACGCGCACGCTCTGGACCGGGCCGGGGCCCGCGCCCGCCACGCTGCGCGACCGCGCGACGCGCGTGCTGAAAGGGCACATCGCGCTCGCCACTCTGCGCTTCCCGGCGGGGGTGGCGGGGCCGCACCTGGATGCGCTGGCGCGGCGCGCGCTGTGGGATGCGGGGCTCGACTACGACCACGGCACGGGGCACGGCGTGGGGTCGTTCCTGTCCGTGCATGAAGGGCCGGCGGCCTTCTCGCGCGCCGCGCGCGTGGTGCCGCTGCGCGAGGGGATGATCCTGTCGGACGAACCTGGCTTCTACGCGCAGGGCGAATACGGCATCCGGCTCGAGAACCTGCTGCTCGTCGTGCCGTCCTCCATCGGCGCGGCCAAGCCGTTCCTCGAATTCGAGACGCTGACGCTCGCCCCCTTCGACCGCGCGCTGATCGACGCGACGCTGCTGACGCAGGCGGAGCGGGAGTGGCTGGACGCGTATCACGCGCGGGTGCTGGCCGAGGTCGCGCCGCTGGTGGAGGGGGCGACGCGCAAGTGGCTCGAGCGCGCATGCGCGAGGATCTGAAAGGTCGGGGGGAGGAGAACCTCCCCCGGGCCCCCTCCCTTTTTTGTCTTTTGGGACCTGACTTCGGAGGGCAGTCTCCAGAAGACAAAGAAGGTTGGGGGGGTGCGGGGGGGAAGTTCCCTTCCCCCCAGCCATGACCCGCCGCATCCTCCTCGTCTATGGGCTGATGGGCGAGCTCGTCGCCGCCATGCATCCCTTCGGCCTCGACTACATGCACCCGCTGGTGGACTGGCTGCGGGCCGAGGGCGCGCATCCTTCCGTCGTGCCGCTGCGCACCGCCGAACCCGTCGCGGCCAATGCGCGAAGACTGGCGGAGGCGATCCTCGCCGAACCTGCGCCGGTGCTGCTCGTCGCGCACAGCAAGGGCGGGCTCGAGGCGCTGGCGGCGCTGATGGACCCACGCGTCGCGGCGCGCTGCACGGGGCTGCTCGCCATGCAGTCGCCCTTCCTCGGCAGCCCGATCGCGGATGCGGTGATGGGGCATGGCGCGCTCGGCGCGGCGGCGGGCGGCCTCGCGCGGCTCCTGCGCATCGGCAGCGGGGATGGCGTGCGGGACCTGACGACGACGGCGCGCCGCACCTGGATGGAGGCGCAGGCGGAGGGCGTCGCGCGGCTGGTTGCGACGCTGCCCGTGGCGTGCCTGGCGACGGTGCTGGAGGAAGGCGCGGCAAGCGGCCGTGAAAGGCTGCATCTCGCGGCCGCGCGCTGGATGGAGAAGCGCGGCCACGGTCCGAATGACGGCCTGGTGCCGCTGTCGAGCGCGCTGATCCCCGGCGCGCGGCATGTCGTGCTGCCGGGCAGCCATATCGCGACGGTCACGCGCGGCGCGGGGCGGGACCCCGTGGGGTTGCTGCGCGCGGGGCTCGCGGCGCTCGGCGCGGCCTGAGCCCCGCGCCGCGTCACTCCGCCTGGCGGAGGTTGTTCTCGTCGATGATGCGCTTCATCCGGTCGATGTCCTGCGCGACGACCGCGGCGAAGTCCCGTGCGCCGAGATGCACGATCGGCGTCTGGATGCGCTCGTGGCCGACGCGCATCGCCTCGCTGCGCACGGCCTGGGCGCAGGCGGCCTCGAAGCGCTGGATCGCCGCTTCCGGCGTGCCGCGCGGGGCAAAGAGCCCGTGCCAGATGTGCATGGTGAGGTCGAAGCCCTGCTCGCGGAAGGTCGGCGTGCCCGGGAAGTCCGGGAAGCGCTCGGCGGCCAGCGTCGCGATGGCGTGCAGGTTGTTGGCGCGGATCGAGGACGGATGGTCGTTCATCACCAGCACGTCGCCGCGGGCGAAGGCGATCATGACGTCGGCCGGGCCGCGATAGGTGATGTGTTCCATCTGCACGCCCGCGGCGCGCGCGAACATCACCATGGACAGATGCGGCGTGGTGCCGACGCCCGTGGTTCCGTAGGCGAAGTGGCCGGCCCGCGCGCGGGCGACGACGTCAGCGATGGTGCGCAGCCCGGAATTCTGCGGCGTCATCATGATGAGCGGCGCGCGGTTGACCATGCAGATCGGCGTCAGGTCGGCCGCGGTGTAGCCCGCGTTGCGCATGAAGTTGGGCTGGATGGCGATGGGCCCGATCGGGCTGAACAGCACCGTCTGCCCGTCCGCCCGCCCGCGCACGACCTGGTTGGTGGCGATGGTGCCGGCCGCGCCGGTGACGTTGGTGACGACGACGGGCACGCCGAGGATCGGCTGGAACTCGGCCGCGAGCAGCCGCGCGACGATGTCGGCCGCCGAGCCCGCGCCGAAGGCGGTGACGATGGTGACCGGCGCCTGGGCGCGGGCAGGGGGTGCGAAGGCGAGCAGGATGGCCGCGAGGGCGGCCAGCGCAGTGCGGCGCTGCATGGGCGTCTCCCTTGGATGTCCTTGGCGGTCGGACCGCGATCGGATCATGCCGGGGGCTGCGATCGGAAGGGAACGGCTTTTTGCGCTGCGGCACCATCCGGTCGCGCCGGCTCGGTGCGATCGGATTTCGTGCTGCAGGTTCACGGACGTGTGGCGCCAGAAATCCGATCGGCTGTTTCCGGCCGATCGGATATCGCTCTACAGCCCCGCCATCTCCCGGTACTCGGCCTCGGTCAGCGTGCGGACGCCGAGCTCCGCGGCCTTCGCGGCCTTCGATCCTGCATCGGCGCCGACGATGACGAAGTCGGTCTTCTTCGAGACGGATTTCGTCACCTTCGCGCCGAGCCGCTCGGCCTGCGCCTCGGCCTCGTCGCGCGTCAGCGTCTCGAGCGTGCCGGTGAAGACCAGCGTCTTGCCGGCGAAGGGGCTGTCGGATGCCGCGGCGGCCTCGGCGGGCAGCGGAGGGGCTTCGCGCGCGAGGTCGTCGAGCGCGGCGAGCGCGCGGGGCTCGGCGAAGAATTCCACCAGCTCCTCGGCGATGGCCGGGCCGATGCCCTGGATGGAGCCGAGCTCCTCGCGCGCTTCCGATCCGATGACGTGGGCGGCGATCATGCGCGCGCGCCATTCCTCCAGGCTGTGGTAGTGGCGCGCGAGAAGCTTCGCGTTCTGCTCCCCGATGCGGCGGATGCCCAGGGCGAAGATGAAGCGTTCGAGTGGGACGCCGCGCCGCGCCTCGATCGCCTCCAGCAATTTGCCGACCTTGCGTTCGCCCCAGCCTTCGAGGGCGAGCAGCGCGTCGCGATGGCCGCGCAGGCGGAAGATGTCGGCGGGGCTCTTCACCAGGCCCTGGTCGAACAGCAGCTGGATGTTCTCCTCCCCCAGCCCCTCGATATCCATCGCGCGGCGGGAGGCGAAGTGCTTCAGCCGCTCCACCGTCTGCGCGGCGCAGACGAGGCCGCCGGTGCAGCGGCGCACCACGTCCTCGCCGTCCCGGATCGCGTGGCTGCCGCAGACCGGGCAGGTCGTGGGGAAGGCGTAGGGCACCGCGCCGGCGGGGCGCTTTTCCGCCACCACGCCGAGGATCTGCGGGATCACGTCGCCGGCGCGCTGGAGGATGACGGTGTCGCCGACGCGGACATCCTTGCGCGCGATCTCGTCCTCGTTGTGCAGCGTCGCGTGGCGGACGACGACGCCGCCGACCGTCACCGGCTGCATCACCGCGCGCGGCGTCAGCGCGCCGGTGCGCCCGACCTGGATCTCGATGTCGATCAGCACCGTCGTCGCCTGCTCGGCCGGGAACTTCCAGGCGGTGGCCCAGCGCGGCGCGCGGCCGACGAAGCCGAGGCGCCGCTGCCAGTCCAGCCGGTCGAGCTTGTAGACGACGCCGTCGATGTCATAGGGCAGGGCGGCGCGCTGCTCGCCGATGCTGCGCTGGAAGGCGGCGGCCTCCGCCTCCCCATCCAGTGGCGTCGAGAGCGGGTTCACCTGGAAGCCCCAGTGCCTGAGGCGGTCGAGGAAGCCGTGGTGGCTGTCGGCGGGCGCCTCGCTGGCCGCCCCCATGGCGTAGGCGAGCAGCTTCAGCGGGCGGGACGCGGTGATACGCGGGTCGAGCTGGCGGACGGAGCCGGCGGCGGCGTTGCGCGGATTGGCGGGGACGACGATCGCGTCGCCGAGTTTCTCGCCGCGTTCCCGACGCTTTTCGCGGTCCGCCGCGGCCTGTTCCTGCGTGGCGCGGAAGCGGAAGAAGTCGTCCTTGGTCATGAAGACTTCCCCGCGGATCTCGATGCGGGCGGGGAAGGGGGCGTGCAGACGCTTCGGCAGGTCGGGCAGCGTCAGGAGGTTCTGCGTGACGTCCTCCCCCTCGGTCCCGTCGCCGCGCGTGGCGCCCTTCACGAAGGCGCCGTCCTCATAGAGCAGGTTGATCGACAGGCCGTCGATCTTGGGCTCGCCCACGAAGCGGAGCGGTTCATCGGGCGAGAGGCCGAGGAAGCGGCGGATGCGGGCGCAGAACTCAGCGAACTCCTCGTCCGAGAAGACGTTGTCCAGGGAGAGCATCGGCTCGCCATGGCGGGACTTCGAAAAACCTTCCGCCGCCGCGGCGCCGACGCGGCGGGAGGGGCTGTCGTCGCGCACCAGTTGGGGGAAGCGCGCCTCGATGGCGCGGTTGCGTGCGACGAGGGCGTCGTAGGCTGCGTCGCTGATCTCCGGCGCGTCCTGGCCGTGGTAGAGCGCGTCGTGACGGGCGATCTCGGCCGCCAGCGCGGCGAGTTCGGCCGCGGCCTCGGCTTCGGTCAGGCTGTCCACGTCGCGGCGGCGGAGCGTCGTGTCGTCGGTCATGGCGCGGCTTCGTCGGCGAGGGTCGCGAAGGCGGCGCCGTCCAGGATGCGGCCGTCGAACCAGCCTTCCGACGCGGCGCCGATGGCGTTGTAGAACGCCGTCGCCTCATCGTCTCCCTCATCCACGCCCCACCAGAGGCAGGCGCAGCCATCTGCCCGCGCGCGGGCCGCCAGGGCCGCCATCAGCGCCCGCGCCGCGCCTCGGCGGCGGCATTCGGGCCGTACGTAGAGATCCAGCACGAGCATCGCCGAGGCCGCGCGCGCCGCGTCGTAGACCGCGGCGCCAGTGACGAAGCCGGCGAGGCGCGCATCCTCCGCCGCGACGCGCAGGATGGCGCGCGGCGCGGGTCCGAGCAGGTCTCGCGTGACGATGGCGGCCGTCATGGCGACGGGCGGCGTCGCGCCGTCGAGTCTGTTGATGGCGTTGATGAGGTCCGCGACCTCGGCCGCTTCATCCTGGCGTGCGGTGCGGACGATCATGGCGGCGGCTCCGCGGCGAGGTTCAGGAAGTCCTGGTGGACGACGGCGAAGGCATGCACGGCTTCGCCCCTGCTGCCGAGCCGCCGGTAGAAGGCGTGCGCGGCGGTGTTGTTATCCTGTGCCGTCAGCCAGAGGTGGCGCGCGCCGATGGCGTGCCCGCGCCGGGCCGTGGCGGCGAGCAGCGCGCGCGCGATGCCCTGCCGGCGATGGGCGGACGCGACGTAAAGGTCGGCGACATAGATCCCGCGTTCCGCGTGCCCGGTCTCATAGGTCGCGTGTGCCGTGGCGTAGCCGATCAGCGTGCCGTCCTCCGCTTCGGCGACGATGGCGATGGTGTGCTGGTCCTCGATGATGTCGCGCGTGACGTGTGCTTCGGTCAGCAGGTCCGTCGGATTGCCCTGGTCGGCGTTGAGGTCGCGCATCAGCGCGAGCAGCCCTTTGGCGTCCTGCGTCCTGGCGCTGCGGATGATCATGGCGCTCCCCTCCTGCAAGGGCGGAAAGCCAGAAAAGGGAGGGGGTTCGGGGGAGGTTCTCCTCCCCCGACCTTTCCATCACCGTGCATCCTGCATCAGGCTCTCGGCGGCGGCCCGTGCCGCATCCGTCACCTTCTCCCCGGCGAGCATACGCGCGATCTCCTCCCGCCGTTCGCTTTCGGGCAGGGCTTCCACGCGCGTCTCGGCGCGCCCGCCGCGCAGCTGTTTCGCCACGCGCAGATGCGCCGCGCCGCGCGCGGCGACCTGTGGGGAATGCGTGACGACCAGCACCTGCAGCCGTTCCGCCACGCGCGCGAGCCGTTCGCCGACCGCGGCCGCGGTGGCGCCGCCGATGCCGGAATCGACCTCGTCGAAGACGAGCGTCGGCACGGGCGAGCCGCGCGCGAGCACGACCTTCAGCGCGAGCATGAGGCGCGAGAGCTCGCCACCCGAGGCGATCTTGGCGAGTTGCCCCGGCGCCTGTCCGGGGTTGGTGCTGACGAGGAAGGTGACGCGGTCCTGCCCGTCCGGCCCCCAGGCGGGTTCGTCCTTCGCCGCGATGTCGATGACGAGCCGCGCGCGGTCGAGTTTCAGCGGCGGGAGTTCCTTCGCGACCGCCTTTTCCAGCCGGGTGGCGGCCTCCCGCCGTGCTTCCGTCAGGGCGGCGCCGGCGGCGAGGTAGGCGCGGCGCCCCGCTTCCTCGTCGCGTTCCAGCGCCGCGACGCGCCCCGCCCCGGCGTCGAGCGCTTCGAGCCGCGCGCGGAGGTCGGTGGCGAGCGCCGGCAGGTCGGTGACGGCGACGGAATGCTTGCGCGCCGCGGCGCGCAGCGCGAAGAGCCGTTCCTCCACCTGTTCGAGCCGCCGCGGATCGGGCCCGCCTTCGGAGAGCAGGCGGGAGAGGGCGCTCTCGGCCTCGGCGAGCGCATCCTGCGCGGCGGCGAGCGCGGCAAGCGCGGGCTGCGCGTCCTCGTTCGGCGGCGGCAGCCGTTCCAGGGCGCGGGCGGCCTCGCGC
>NZ_JACADQ010000207.1 GCF_016106015.1 Neoroseomonas rubea | reverse complement strand
GATCGGGCGGCAGCCCGGCCGCCTGGCAGGAAATTTGCGTCGCGCTGCGCGCGCTGGAACGCAGCCTGCCCCGCCCGCCGCGCCCCGGGACGGGCCGCGCGCACGACCGCCGCGTCGCCGCCTGGATCGCGGCGAAGCATCTGGCGGTCCGGGAATTCATCGAGGCCCGCTTCCAGCCCTTCGCCGCCGGCGCGGGCATCATGACCGGCTACTACGAGCCGATCCTGCGCGGCGCCCCCGCACCCAGCGAGACCTTCCGGACGCCGCTCCATGCCCGCCCGCCCGAACTCGTCGAGCAGCCCGTCAATGGCAACCCGCTGCGGCGCCGCTACGGCATGATGGTCGATGGCCGGATCGAGCCGTTCCACGACCGCGCGACGATCGAAGGCGGCGCGCTGGCCGGGCGCGGGCTGGAACTCGTCTGGGTGGACGATCCGGCTGATGCCTTCTTCCTGCACATCCAGGGCTCCGGCCGCGTGGTTATGCCGGATGGGGAGGTGCTGCGCATCGGCTATGCCGGGCAGAACGGCCGGCCCTATGTCTCGATCGGGCGGCTGCTGATCGATCGCGGCGAGATCGGCCGCGACCAGATGTCGATGCAGGCGCTGCGCGCCTGGCTGGCCAATGCGGGGCATGACCGCGCGACGGATCTGCTGCGGGGCAATCCCTCCTACATCTTCTTCCGCAGGGTCGAGGGGCTGACGCCCGAGCAGGGCCCGATCGGCGCCATGGGGGTGCCGCTGACACCGCAGCGCAGCGTCGCGGTGGATCGCGCCTTCATCCCGCTCGGCCTGCCCATGTTCGTCACGGTGCGCGACCCGATGGCGCGGCGGGATGCGCCGCCGGCCGGAAGGCTCGTCGTTGCGCAGGACACGGGTGGTGCCATCCGCGGCCCCGCGCGGACCGACTTCTTCTGGGGCTGGGGGCCGGAAGCGGGCGAGCGCGCCGGGCGCATGCGCGACGAGGCGGAGGTCTTCCTGCTGTTGCCGCGCCCGCTGGAGGTCGCGGTCGGCGAATAGAGCGATATCCGATCATCCGGCGACGTCGGATTGGATGTCCTGCCCCATGAACCAAGAGTCCGCCGCACGACATCCGACCCCACCAATTCAGGGTGTTCGGATCGTGCTGCAGCCGCGCCATGGACAGCCCGCCGTGCCCCGCGCAAGTTTCGCGCGGGAGGAACCGCCGTGACCGAATGGCCCGCGACGATCGAGGACGAGGCGGCGCTCGAGGAGGTGCTCTCGCGCCCTGACCCCGCGCTGGTGGCCGACCTCGCCCGCGCGCCGGGGGACATCCTCGTGCTCGGCGCGGCGGGCAAGATGGGCCCGACGCTCTGCCGCCAGGCGAAGCGCGCCGACCCTGCGCGCCGCGTCATCGCGGTGGCACGCTGGACCGAGGAGGGGCTGCGCGCGCGGATGGAATCCTGGGGCATCGAGACGCTGGCCGCGGACCTGACCGACCGCGCCGCGCTCGCCGCCCTGCCCGATGCGCCGAACGTCGTGTTCATGGCCGCGCGCAAGTTCGGCAGCACGGGCAACGAGGCGCTGACCTGGGCGATGAATGTGCTGCTGCCGGCTATGGTCGCCGAACGCTACGCCACGTCACGCATCGTCTTCTTCTCGACCGGCAACGTGCTGCCGCTGGTCCCGGTGGGGTCGGGCGGGGCGGGGGAGGACACGGCGCCCTCGCCCATCGGCGACTACGCGGCCTCCTGCCTCGGACGCGAGCGCGTCTTCCAGCATGCGGCGGCGTCGCGTGGGACGCGCTGCTTCGGCATCCGCCTGAACTACGCGATCGACCTGCGCTACGGCGTGCTGCACGACGTCGCGACGAAGGTGGCCGCCGGCACGCCGGTGCCGCTCGCCATGGGCCACGCCAACGTCATCTGGCAGGGCGACGCCAATGCCTGGACGCTGCGCGCGCTGGCGCGGGCGGATGCGATCTGCCCTATCCTGAACGTGACGGGGCCGGAGACGGTATCCATCCGCTGGCTCGCGCGCGAATTCGGCGCGCGCTTCGGCCGCGTGCCGGAACTCACGGGCATCGAGGCGCCGGACGCGCTGCTGTCCAACGCCGCGCGCGCCTTCGCACAATTCGGCTACCCCACGGTGCCGCTCGCGCGGATGGTCGACTGGGTCGCGGGGTGGGTGGCGCGTGGCGGTCGCAGCCTCGGCAAGGCCACGAAATTCGAGGTGCGGGACGGCAGGTTCTGATGGAAGAAGCCCGCACGCTCTCCCCCCGCGCCGCCGCCACGCGCCAGCGCATCCTGGACGCGGCGCTGGCGGAATTCGCGCTGAACGGACTGGCGGGCGCGCGGGTGGACGAGATCGCGGCGCGGTCGGGTGCCAACAAGCGGATGCTCTACGCGCATTTCGGCTCGAAGGAAGAACTCTGGCTGACCGTGCTGGAACGCGCCTATGCCGCGAAGCGCGCCGAGGAACGGGCGCTCGAGGTGCACGACCTCCCGCCGGGCGAGGCGATGGCGCGGCTGGTGCGCTTCAACCTGCGCTACACGGCGGCGCATCCGGAATTCGTCGCCCTGCTGAACCAGGAGAACATCCACCGCGCCGCCTATCTGCAGCGCAGCGCCGCGGTGCCCGCGCTCTATTCCCCGCTGGTGGACGAGCTGCGGGAGACGCTGCGCCGCGGCGCGGAGGCGGGCGTGTTCCGCCGCGACGTTGATCCGCTGCAGTTGTACGTGACGATGCTCGGGCTGGGGCATTTCTGGGTGGCGAACCGGCACACGCTCTCGACCATCTTCGGCGAGGATCTCGGCACCGAAGCCGCGCTGGAGGCGCGGGAGCGGCATGTGGTGGAGGTGGTCCTGGGCTATCTGCGGCCGTGAACGCGGATGGCCGGCCGGTATGACACCGCCGCCGGAGCCACGAATGCGGCGCGAACAGGGTGGCGAGAAGCCGGTCGCGGCGCCGGTGGCCGAAGGTCGAAGCGTCCACCGCGGTGAAGCATACCCGCCGTACACAGACCTGACCCTTGTGCGGCGCGCATGGCGCGTGAGGCCGGTGGGGCGACCGTACGCGAAGCAAGGTTGATGATGCCGACCGTGCGACGGTTCATCCTTGGCGCGGTTGATGTCAGTAGGTCCGCCCCGCCGGGGCGCTGGCCTTCGCGCCGCTCGCCCGCGCCTCCTCCACGCTCGCGCGCAGGTCCGAAAGGTATGCGTCGACCGCCATCGCGTGCTGCGGGTTCAGGTGCAGGTGCACGCCGTCCGGTTCCGCCTGCCGCCCGACCAGCCAGCCGCGGCGGCCCATCGCCTCCGCCACCGCGCCGATGTCGAGCGCCGGGTCCTCCGCGCGATAGACCAGGATGCACAGGTCATGCGGCTCCAGCACCGCGAGGCCGGGTATGGCGGCGATGCCGGCGGCGAAGCGGTCGGTCGTATCCATCAGCAGCGCCGCCCAGCGCGTGTAGCCTTCCTCGCCGAGGAAGTTCATCACCGCCCAGGCGGAGGCGACGGCGCCGGCGGGGCGGGACCCTTGCGTCGTCGGCTGCGCATAGGGCCCGCGTTCCCACACATCGGCGGAAAAATGCTGGTGGCGCAGCAGCGCCGCATCCCGCAGCAGCAGCAGCGACGCGCCCTTGGCCGTGTAGCCATGCTTGTGCAGGTCGGCCGAGATCGAGGTGACGCCCGGCACCGCGAAGTCGAACGCCGGGATCGGCCGGCCCAGCCTGCGGACGAAGGGCGCGAGGAAGCCGCCCACGCAGGCATCGACATGCATCCAGATGCCGCGCGCGGTGGCCAGCGCGGCGATGTCGGCGATCGGGTCGAAGACGCCGAAGGGGTAGCAGGGCGCGCTGCCGACCAGCAGCACCGTCGCCGCATCGATGCGCGTGGCCATCGCGTCCACGTCGGCGCGACGGTCGTTGCGGCGCCCGGGCACGCGGCGCACCTCGAGCCCGAGGTAATGCGCGGCGCGGTCGAAGGTCGGGTGCGCGCTGCGCGGCAGCACGATGTTGCCGCGCGCGATGCCCTTCTCCTCCCGCGCCCGGTCGCGCGCCGCCTTGACCGCGAGGAAGATGCTTTCCGACCCGCCGGAGGTGAAGGTGCCCGCCGCGCCCTCCGGCGCCTGGAGGAGGGAGAGGCCCATGCCCACCACCTCGTCCTCGAGTCGCTTCACGCTGGGGAAGGCGCGCGTCCCCATCGCGTTCTCGGTCCAGTAGGCGAGGTAGGCCTCCTGCGCGACGCGCGTCACCTCCTCGTCCAGGTGGTAGAAATAGACGGCCATGCGCGCGTCCCGCCAGGAGACGTCGCTCGCCTTGGCCGCCTCCAGCTCCGCCATCAGGCTGGCCCGGTCGCGGCCATGGGCGGGCAGCGTGCGCATGGTCAGGCGCGTTCCAGCAGGCCGTAGCGGGCGAGGCGGCGACAGAAATCGAGCGCGCCCTCGCCCAGCGCGGCCGGCGTCGCGCCGTCCTCCAGCGCCAGCAGCCAGTCGAATTCCTGCTGGGTGAGCTTCTCCGCCCCGCCATACCAGCGCAGCGCCGCCCCGCCCTCGGGGAAGGGCACCAGCGTGTGGTGCATCGTCTCGGACAGCCGCAGCCTGTCCTCCGGCGCGGGCGGCGGCGTGGTCAGCGACCGGCCTGGCAGCGACATCCGGTCGCGCGCGACGCGGTCGAGTGCCGCGACGGCGATCCGGTCGGCATAGCCGGGCCGGGAGAGCAGGCCGAGCGCGTCCGTCAGCAGCCGCTGGACCGCGGCCACGCCATCGGCCTCCGCCAGGCGCCAGGTGGGGATGGCGGCGCGCAGCGCGGGTTCCTCGGCCTCCACCTCGGCCAGCAGGTGGCGCAGCATCTCGCCCAGGCCTGGTTCAAGCAGGCCGAGGGTGATGTGCAGGGACGGCTCCGCGCCAGCCTGCACCATCGCCTCATGCATCACGCCGCGCGGGACGTAGAGCACGTCGCCCGGCGCCATCAGCAGTTCATGCGGCTCGCCTTCCGGCGATGCGTTGTTGGCCCAGGGCGTGTGGCGCGTCGGCGCGGGGAAGGGGATCGCGTCCCACACCCGCCACGCCTTGCGGCCGGAGACCTGCAGCACGAGCACATCATGCGTGTCGAAATGCACGCGGAAGCCCTGCGCGCCCGGCGGCGTCATGTAGATGTTCGCCTGCACGCCGTGCAGGAAGGCCTTCTCCAGCCCGCGGCAGAAGCGGGCGAGCGGCGGATGGATCTCGTGGAACTGGGAGACGACGAGGCTCGCCCCCGCATCGTGCCGGGCGAGCAGGCGCGGCAGGTCCACGCGGTCGCCGCCTTCCTCGATGTATTCGTCCACCGGCACGGCGGCGCTGCCCTTGCGGCCGCCATCGGCCATGGAGACGCGCGGCGTGCGCGCGGCATCCGTGCGCAGGAAGGCGTCGAGGTCGGCGATGGACAGAAGCCCCGCGAAGCGGTCGGGGTCGTTGCCCGGCATCAGGCGCCAAGCGGTGTTCTCTCGCATCGCGAGCCCGTCCTCGAAGGACAGGGTTCCGAAGGCGAGGGACCAGGCTTCCTCGGCAAGTGTCGCGCTCATCGCATCCTTCCAGGCCCCGCCGCGTGGCGGGGGATCGTTCAATGACTACCGCACTATCCGATCACGCAGAATTACGGTGGTCGGATTTCGTGCCGCAGGATCAATGGGTCCCAGTGCAAGAGGTCCGGTCGGCCGTCTCCGGCCGATCGGACATTGCCCTAACGTGCACTGCCGCGCCCGCGCCCGGCGGCGTCGCGCGGGTCGCTGTCGGAAAAGCCGGTGTGTGGCCGCCCGCGCCCGGCGGCATCGCGCGGGTCGCTGTCGGAATACCCGGTCCGGGGCCGCCCGCGCCCCGCGGCGTCGCGCGGATCGCTGTCGGACATGCCGGTCTGTGGTCGACCGCGCCCGGCGGCATCGCGCGGGTCGCTGTCCGACATGCCGGTGCGCGGGCGCCCACGCCCCGCGGCGTCGCGCGGATCGCTGTCCGAGTATCCCGTCTGCGGCCGGCCGCGCCCGGCGGGATCGCGCGGGTCGCTGTCGGAGGTGCCGGTGCGCGGCTGCGCCTCGGCCGCTATGGGTAGGGCCGCGGCGGGCGCGACGAGCACGAGCAGGCGGCGGCCGAGCCGCCCGCCCTTGTTCACCGGCATCGTCGGTTCAGCGATAGCCGCGGCCGCGACCGGGCGCGTCGCCGGGGTCGCTGTCGGTCACGTTGCGGCGATAGCCACCTCGGCCCCGGCCGGCGCCGTCCGACGGGTCGGAATCGTTGATGCCGGTGTAGGGCTGGCCACGCTGGCGCCAGCCCGTGCCGTAGCCTGAGGGATCGCCCGGGTCACCGTCATTGATGCCGGTATAGGCGCGGCCTTGCGGGCGGGCCGGCGCGCGGTAGCCGCCGCGGCCCTGGCCGGGCCCGTCGCCGGGGTCGGCATCCGTGATGCCCGTGCGCGCGGGGCCACGATAGCCGCCACGGCCATAGCCGGGGCCGTCGCCTGGGTCCGCATCGGTGAGGCCGGTGCGGTACTGCACCTGCGTGACGTCGCCGGCCTCGGCGACCGTCGGCGCAGCCGCCGCCGCGGCGACGGCGCCGGTCGCGACGCGCAACACGAGCAGGCGTCGCCCAAGCCGCGGTTCCGTCGTCGTGGATTCCGCCTGGGTGGCTTGCTCGGCCGGCGCCGGCGGCGCCACCTTCGTCCTGTCGGTCATCGCCGTCGCTGCTCCTTCCCCCGCGTCATCATCGGCCTGGCCGGCGATCTTCCGCAAGCGCGGTGAAGGGAAAGTGAGTGCGCCAGGTAACGTCGCGCGCAGTGATCGGCACTCATCCAAAACCGGGCACGAGCGCCGGCGCCCGATCCATCCGAAAGATCGCCCAGTTCGCTGATCCGGGCGACGGCGTCAGCGGCGCCGCGCCCTGGACCGCAACGCGTCCTCGCCGTTGCGCAGCAAGGGTGGGTCGGCGCGGCGTGAGTCTTTCGGCACGTCGGTGTCCGCGAGGCGCTCGCGACGGTCGGATGCATCCATCCGACCGGACCCGCACCGGGTGGCCGTCAGCCGCGGCCGCGGCCCGGGGCGTCGCGCGGGTCGCTGTCCGTCACGGTGCGGCGGTAGCCACCGCCGCCGCGGCCCTGGCCGGGGCCGTCGCCCGGGTCGGCATCGGTGTAGCCGGTGCGTGCCGGGCCGCGG
>NZ_JACADQ010000206.1 GCF_016106015.1 Neoroseomonas rubea | reverse complement strand
GCGACTGGGGTTCAGGCGTGTGCTCTCGCGACCTGGTCGGCGCGTCGAGCCGCGCCGCGGCGGCATGGGCCGCGCCGATCGCGCCGTCGGCCGCGTCCTCCTCGATCACCGCGGTCGCGAGGCCGAGCGCGAGCGCGCGCGATGCCTCGATCGGTTGCCCGGCGAGCAGCAATTGCCGCGCCACCGTGTCGCCCAACAGCCCCGCGAGCCGCGCCGTGCCGAGCACCAGCCCGAAGGCCGGCCCCGGGAAGGCGAAGGATGCGCCGTTCAGCGCGATGCGATGGTCGCAGACGGCGAACAGATCCGCCCCCGCGCCGAAGACGCGCCCGGATGCGATGGCGAGCGTCGTGACCGGCAGGGCATGGATGCGCTGGAGCAGCATCTCGATGCGGAGGATGCGCAGCGCGAGGTCGCCGTCGCCGATGGCATCGAGGTCCGATAGGTCGAGCCCGGTGCAGAAGTTGCGCCCCTGCCCGCGCAGCACGATCAGCCGCGCGCCGGCTTCGAGCGCCGAGTCGATCCCAGCTTCCAGCGCCTCCACCATCGCGGGGCCGAGCGCGTTGCCGCGGTCGGGCCGCGCAAGCCGGAGGGTGGTGGTGTCGCCGCGATGCTCGACGAGGACTGCGGCCTCGGTCACGCGAGCAGCGCGCCGTCGCGCGCGACGATGCGCCCGCCGGAGACGACGAGGCGGCGCGGCGGGCGCGTCACCACGGCTTCCGCAAGGCTGCGCGCATCGACCAGCACCAGGTCCGCGCGCGCGCCGGGTTCAAGGCCGTAGTCCTCGAAGCCGCAGCCCTTCGCGCCCGCGGCACTGACGCAGTCGAAGGCGATCGCCACCTCGTCATCGCGGCGGAAATTGTTGCGCAGGCCGATCAGCATGGCGCGTTCCAGCATGTCCGGCGAGCCATAGGGCGTCCATGTGTCGCGGATGCCGTCATTGCCGCCGAAGATGGTCACAACCGCCGCGCGGCAGGCGGCGACGAGCGGCACGGGGCGGGAGGCCGGCGCCGTCGTCGCGATGGCCACGCCGAGCGCGGCCATGCGCGCGAGCAGGCCGTCCCGATCGCGTTCGGGGATGTCGCCGAGGCAGAAGGCGTGGCTGACGACGACGCGGCCCTCCATGCCGAGCGCGCGCGTGCGCTCGAGGATGAGGTCGAGCGAGAAGGCGCCCATCGTGCCTGGTTCGTGCAGGTGGATGTCGACCGGCTTGCCGTGCTTCTCGGCAAGGCCGAAGACGATGTCGAGATGGCGGACGGGGTCGCGCTCGATCGCGCAGGGGTCGAGCCCGCCGACGATGTCCGCGCCCATGGAAAGGGCGGCGTCGAGCAGCGTGTCCGTCCCCTGTCGCCCCAGGATGCCCGATTGCGGGAAGGCGACGAGCTGGATCTCCTGCAGGCCGCGCATCGCCTCGCGCGTCGCGAGCACGCCCTCGATGTGCCTGGTGCCGCCCGAGGTGTCGACATCGACATGGCTGCGGACGCGCGTGGTGCCGGCGGCGAGGAAGGCGCGCGCCATGGCGAGCGAGGCGACGCCGGCATCGTGCCCGGTGCGCGCGCGCCACTCGCGCTCGGTGTCGATCTTGTCCTCGATGCGCGGGCCGACCTCGTTCACCAGCCAGTCCGGCAAGTGAAAGGTGGTCTTGTCGAGATGGGTGTGGCCCTCGACGAAGGCGGGCAGCAGGAGAAGGCCGCGCCCGTCTTCCACCGGCGTGCCCGCCGGCGCGGGGCCGGCGGCGATGCGGCCGCCGCGGACAAGCAGGTCGGTCGCCGTGCCGCCCATCGGGCGGACGTTGCGCAGCAGCAGGTCGGTCATTCAGCCCCCAGCACCCAGTCGCGGAACAGATCGAGGTCGATGTTGCCGCCGCACAGGATGACGCCCGCGCGCTTGCCGCGCATTGCCGCGCGTTCCTGCATCAGCGCGGCGAGCGGCGCTGCCCCCGCGCCCTCGGCGAGGTTGTGCGTGTCCTGCCAATAGGCGCGGATGGCGGCCGCGACCTCGTCATCCGTCACGGTGACGATGCGCGCCGCGCCGCGGCGGATGATGGCGAGCGCGTCCGCGTCCGGGACGCGCGTCGCCATGCCGTCGGCGCGCGTTTCGGCCCTGGGCGTCGTCACCACATGCCCCGCGGCGAAGGAGAGCGCGTAGGACGGCGCGCCGACCGACTGCACGCCGATGATCTCGGTGGACAGCCCCAGCAGGTCGCGCGCCAGGATGCAGCCGCAGATGCCGGACCCCAGCCCGATCGGGACATAGAGCGCATCGAGCGGCGGCGCGGCGCGCAGGAATTCCAGCGCATAGGTCGCGACCCCCATCACCAGGTCGCGGGCGAAGGAGGGCGCGAATTCCAGCCCTTCGGCGTCCGCGAGCCGCGCGGCCTCGACGCGCGCGGCGTCGAAATCCTCACCATGCTCGATCAGCCGCGCGCCGAAGGCGCGCATCGCCGCGTTCTTCTCAGCGCTGTTGCCGCGCGGGACCAGGATGGTGACCGGCACGCCGTGGCGTTGCCCGGCATAGGCCAGCGATTGCCCGTGATTGCCGCGCGTCGCGCTCACCACGCCCTTCACATGCGGACGTTCGCGCGCGAGGCGTTCCATGAACACAAGCCCGCCCCGCACCTTGAAGGCGCCGGTCGGCGTGTGGTTCTCGTGCTTGACCCAGGTCTCGCACCCGACCCGGGCGGCAAGCAGCGGCCAGGCGATCTGCGGGGTCGGCGGGAATGCGTGGTGGACGAGGCGCGCCGCCGCCTCGAGTTCCTCGAGCGTGAACATCGAAGGGCGGCGCGTTGGTCGCGTCAGATCGGCTTCAGGTTGACGGCGGCAGCCTTGCCGCGCTCAGTCGCGACCTCGTAGCTGAGCTTCTGGTTCTCATTCAGCCCGGTCAGGCCCGCCTTCTGCACGGCCGTGATGTGCACGAAGACATCCTTGCCGCCATCCTGCGGGACGATGAAGCCGAAGCCCTTGGTGGCGTTGAACCACTTCACGGTGCCGATCGCCATGCGATCCTCTCCTTCCGTCGCTGCCGGCGCGGCTGTCGCGCCGGGCGTGCCGCGGCCAGGCCCGGGATCGGCTTGGAGGCGACCGGGCATCCGGAGGCACGGCAAGGCGAGGCAAGGGTCGGTCGGACGATCCGATCTGACGCAGATCGATCCCGGCGCGTCAACAAAAGCGTGCCGGGCCGTGATGCACGTCACTCAAGACGGATTCCGAGCTCGGGAATGGTGCGCTGCCAGAAGGCGTGCTCGTCCCGCACCTGCTGCGCGAAGGCCTCCGGCGTGACGGGCGTGGCCAGCGGCTCGAGCCCGTCGCGGCCGAGCTTCTCGTGGAAGGCGGGCAGCGCCGCGATCTCGGTGGCCGCCGCGCGCAGCGCCGCAACCGGCCCTTCCGGCGTGCCGGGCGGGTAGAACAGCCCGTGCCAGCCGGTCACCGCATAGCCGGCAAGCCCCTGCTCCGCCACGGTCGGCACATCCGGGAAGGCGGGGGAACGCTGCGCGCCCGTCACCGCGATCGGGCGCAACTGCCCATCGCGCACCAGCGGGATCGCCGGCGGCGGGGAGGAAATGTTGAACTGCACCGTGCCGCTGACCGCATCCATCAGCGCGGGCGCGGTGCCGCGATAGGCGACGTCGGACAGCTCGATCCCCGCCATGCGGGCGAGCAGCTTGCCCGCCAGGTGGTTGTTCCCGCCGGTGCCCGAATGGCTGAAGGTGATCTCGCCCGGCCGCTGGCGCGCCAGCGCGATCAGCTCCGCGAGGTTGGTCGCCGGGAAGCGCGGATTGCCCACCAGGATGTACTGGTAGTTCGCCAGGATGCCGGCCGGGATCAGCACGCGCGCGGGGTCTTCCCGTTCGGGCGTGCGGTAGACATGCGGGTTGATCACGATGTTGGAGGAGACGGCGTAGAGGAAGGTGTAGCCGTCCGGCCGCGCGTTGCGGATCACGTGCTGCGTGCCGATGTTGCCGCCGGCGCCACCGCGATTGTCCACCACCACGGACTGCCCGAGCCGCTGGGACAGCAGCTGCGCAAATTCGCGCCCGACGATGTCGGTTCCCCCGCCCGCGGCATAGGGCACCACCATGGTGACGGCGCGGTTGGGCCGCCAAGCTTGGGCACGCGCGACGGCCGGCGCAAGCAGGGCTGGGGCGAGGAGGAGGTGGCGGCGCAGCATGGGCGTTCCCCGGAACATCGATGTTCCGCCCCGCTTAGCACGCCGCAACGAAAAAGGGGCAGCCCCGAAGGACTGCCCCCTGTCTCCGATCCCCTGGCGGGAGGATCAGAAGTCCATGCCACCCATGCCGCCCATGTCGCCGCCGCCACCGCCGGCCGGAGCCGACGGCTTCGCGGGACGCTCGGCGACCATCGCCTCGGTGGTGATCAGCAGGGAGGCGACCGAGGCCGCATCCTGCAGCGCCGTGCGCACGACCTTGGTCGGGTCGATGATGCCGGCGGCCACCAGGTCCTTGTACTCGTCCTTCTGCGCGTCGTAGCCGAACACGTAGGTGTCGGAGCGCAGCACCTCGCCCGCGACCACCGCGCCGTCCTTGCCGGCGTTCTCGGCGATCTGCTTCAGCGGGGCCTGGATGGCGCGGCGGATGATCTCGATCCCCACCTGCTCATCGTTGTTCAGGCCCTTGAGGCCGGCGAGGTTGGAGGAGGCGCGCAGCAGGGCGACGCCGCCGCCCGGCACGATGCCTTCCTCGACCGCGGCGCGAGTCGCATGCAGCGCGTCGTCGACGCGGTCCTTGCGCTCCTTCACCTCGACCTCGGTCGAGCCGCCGACGCGGATGACCGCGACGCCGCCCGCGAGCTTCGCGAGGCGCTCCTGCAGCTTCTCGCGGTCGTAGTCCGAGGTGGTCTCCTCGATCTGCGCCTTGATCTGCTCGCAGCGGCCGGTGATGGCGGTCTTCTCGCCGGCACCGTCGACGATCGTGGTGTTCTCCTTCTCGATGCGCACCATCTTCGCGCGGCCGAGCATGGAGAGCGTCACGTTCTCGAGCTTGATGCCGAGGTCTTCGGAGATGACCTCGCCGCCCGTGAGGATCGCGATGTCCTCGAGCATCGCCTTACGGCGATCACCGAAGCCCGGCGCCTTCACGGCCGCGACCTTGAGCCCGCCGCGCAGCTTGTTCACCACGAGCGTCGCGAGCGCCTCGCCCTCGACGTCCTCGGCGATGATCACGAGCGGACGGCCCGACTGCACCACCGTCTCGAGAAGCGGCAGCATCGGCTGGAGGCCGGACAGCTTCTTCTCGAAGATCAGGATGTAGGGCTGGTCCATCTCGGCGATCATCTTCTCCGCATTCGTGATGAAATACGGGGAGACGTAGCCGCGGTCGAACTGCATGCCCTCGACGACGTCGAGCTCGGTCTGGATGCTCTTGGCTTCCTCGACCGTGATGACGCCCTCGTTGCCGACCTTCTCCATCGCCTTGGCGATCATCTCGCCGATCTCGGTCTCGCCATTGGCGGAGATCGAGCCGACCTGGGCGACCTCGGCGGAGGTGGAGATCTTGCGGGTCTTGGACTCGAGCTCCTTCACGACCTCGGCCACGGCCTTGTCGATGCCGCGCTTGAGGTCCATCGGGTTCATGCCGGCGGCGACCGCCTTCGCACCCTCGCGCACGATCGCCTGGGCGAGCACGGTCGCGGTGGTGGTGCCGTCGCCGGCCAGGTCGTTCGTCTTCGAGGCCACTTCGCGCACCATCTGGGCGCCCATGTTCTCGAACTTGTCGGCGAGCTCGATTTCCTTCGCGACCGTCACGCCGTCCTTCGTGATGCGCGGGGCACCGAAGGACTTGTCGATCACGACGTTGCGGCCCTTCGGGCCGAGCGTCACCTTCACCGCGTCGGCCAGGATGTCCACGCCGCGGATCATGCGCTCGCGGGCGGAGGCGCCGAACTTGACGTCCTTAGCAGCCATGTGTGTCTACCTCTTGTGTGTGCTGTGTGTCGGGGGTCGGACGAAGCGGCGCCTCAGGCGGCCTTCTTCGCCTCGGCGGTGCCCTCGAGGATGCCCATGATGTCGCTCTCCTTCATGATGAGGAGATCTTCGCCATCGAGCTTCACCTCGGTGCCCGACCACTTGCCGAACAGGATGCGGTCGCCGGCCTTCACGTCGAGCGGACGGATCTCGCCCTTGTCGTTCAGGGTGCCAGCGCCGACGGCGATCACTTCGCCTTCCTGCGGCTTTTCCTTGGCGGTGTCGGGGATGATGATGCCGCCGCGGGTCTTCTCTTCCGCTTCGATGCGGCGAACGAGCACGCGGTCGTGCAGGGGACGAAACTTCATGGATGTCCTCTCCTGAGCCTCGGGTTGATGACGGCTCGCCCTGGGAAGCCTGGCCGGTCGCCGGAGCGCCCCGGCCGTTAGCACTCCCCCCAGAGGAGTGCCAGCGACTTAGGCCGCCCAGCGGCAACCGTCAAGCATCCGGCAGCACTCGTGGAGCGCGAGTGCTAATATCCTGATCCTAAACGATTTTTCTTGCGCCCCGTTAAGACTCACATGTCATCCTGATGCCTGCGGACCGCCCCGAGAGGCCGGCCGCCGCCAAGAAACCGCACGGCTGAACCCATTGGGGAAGGGACAGATGACGGTGCTACAGGGACTGGAACCGATCCTCCGCGTCCGCGACTGGCGCATGACGACGGCCGAACTCCTCTATCACCTGCCGGACCATCCGCATGTGCTGCAATCCTACATCTGGCAGAAGGTGGACCACGCGCCGGACTTCCCGGAACTCAACCGGTTCCTCGAATTCTGGAAGCGCGAGATCGAAGGCCCGCTGCATTCCGTGCGCGTGGCCTGCGCCGCCCTGACCAGGCCGGCGGAACTGCGCTACGCCAACGGGGTGCTCGTGCTGCATTGATTGCCGGCGCCAAGGGCGCGGGTGGAGTCTTTGTTGACCTCAGGCGCCGGCGCCGCCATCCGGCGGCTTGGCTTGCGCGCCACGCACTGGCGCTCCGGCGGCAGCGGTTGGTCTGGGCGCGGTCGCGCCTTGCGCTCCCGGATCGAGGCTGCGCCTCGCTCCGTTTTCCTGGCCGTCAGGCGCGGGCGCGCGCCGCGGTCGGCGGGGCATCCATCAACCGCGCCACGATCGCCCGTCGCACCGGGCCGAGCGCCGCCCCCGCGCCGATCAGCGCCGCGCGCGCGA
>NZ_JACADQ010000205.1 GCF_016106015.1 Neoroseomonas rubea | reverse complement strand
CGACGGCGGCGCCCGCGCCGCGCGGGACGCCCTGCTCCGAGGCGAGGCCGGGACCTTCGCCATCGCGCCGGCCGAGCGGCTTTCGGCCCTCGACGGCCTGAAGGCGGCACCCCCGGCGCTCGCCGCCGCACCGCGCCTCGGCGCCCTGCTGGACCCCGCGCCTGTTGCCCCGCCGGCGATGATCCATGTGCTGGCCGATGCGCTGGTTCATACCGGGGCCTGGACCGTCTTCCTGGGCGGCCGACCACTGCTGGAGAGCATCCCGCCCTGGCATCGCGGGCGGGTGGCGGAGTTCCTGGCGGAGCCGCGCTTCGCCCACGGCTGGGCGGAAGGGCTCGCGACGCGCGTCGATGGCCCCGTCCTGTGCATGCAGACCCCGGGCGGACGGAACTACTGGCACTGGCATGGCGACTGCCTCGCCGCCCTGGCGCTGGGGCGGGAAGCGCTTGGCCGTGACGTCCCCATCCTGCTGCATGTCGGCCTGCCCGCCTTCCAGGACGCGGCGCTGCGGCTGACGCCGTGGACCGGCCCGGTGGTGCGCTCGGGCGGGCTGGTGCGCTGCGCGGCCCTGGCCTGGCCATCGCCGCTCGCCGTCTCGGTCACGCCCGGTGCCCATGCGGGCAGGGCCTTCGCCGCCATCCGGGCCGGCGTCGCCGCGGCGCCGGCGGGGCCTCGGGTCTATGTCGCGCGCTTCGATGCGCCCGGGCGCCGGGCGATCGAGAACGAGGACGCGCTGGCCGCGGCCCTGGCGGCGGAGGGGTTCGAGATCGTGACACCCGGCGCGATGCCCTATGCCGCGCAGGTGGCGCGCTTCGCCGCCGCCCGCCTGGTCATCGGCGCGCATGGCGCGGGGCTGACAAATGCCGGCTTCGCGGCGCCGGGCGCGGCACTCATTGAACTCCACCCGACCGGCTACGGCGTGCCGACCCATGCGCGGCTGGCGATGCTGCGCGGCCTTGCCTGGCATGGCTGGCTGATGGAACCCGTGGCGGGGCAAGGGCATGAGGCGCGCTGCCGGGTCGATATCCCGGCCCTGCTCAGTCAGCTGCGCGCCTGGGGGCTGCTGGGGGCATGAACGACGCGCCGGGACGCCTCGGCCTCGCGGTGCTGCGCGATGCGCTGCTCGTGCCGCCGGAACCCGGGCCGACGCCGCTTTATCCTTTCGTGCTGGGCGTCTTCGACGCCTCGGGGCGGCCCGTGCCGGAAGCGGCCTGGCGGCACAGGGCGCTCGATCTTGCGACCGCGCCGCCGCGCCCGCCCATGCGCCGGATCGCCGGGCGGCACGCCTATGGCGGGCAGCTGGTGCCGCATTTCGGGCACGGGCTGCTCGACGCGCTGGCGCGCGCCTGGCATCTGCGCGCCGCGCCGGAGACGCCGGTGCTGTGGCATCGGCAGGGCCCTGGCGTCTCCCCTGCGACAGGGCGACGCTGCTCGGCTTCGCAGGGCTTGCCGCGCCGGAGGTCAACGTCCTCGTCGAGGCCGTGACCGTCGAGGAACCGGTCGTCCCGCAACAGGGCTGCGTCTTCGGCGGCTGGTTTCATCCGGCGCAGGCAGCGGCCCTCGGCGTCGCGCCCTACGGGCCGGTGCAGGGCGGCAAGCGCGTCTGGCTGTCCGGCAGCGCGCTGCCGGACCGGGTCGCGCACGTGCAGGGCGAGGCGGCGGTGGAGGCGCGCCTCGCCGCGGCAGGCTGGACGATCCTGCGGGCGGAGACGCTGTCGCTGCCACGGCAGCTCGCGGCGCTTGCCGGGGCGGAGCGGATCGTGGGCCTCATGGACTCGGCGCTGCACCTGCTGTTGCTGTTCGATGTCGTGCCGGCGCGCGTCTCGATCCTCAGCCGCGGTCTGCATCGCGACTTGGTGCGACCTATGAGACCATCGCGGCGGCCACGGGCTTAGCGCAGGAGATCCTGCCCGTCGCCCTTGCTGGCGCGCCGGCGGTCGACGGGCCGCGCCAGTCGGTGCGGCTTGCCGACCCGGCGCCGTCGCGGCCGCGATCCTTGAAGGCTGACCGTCGCGGCGGCTGTCAGCCGTTGCGCGGCAACCCCTTGAGCGCGTCCGTGGTGTCGAAGTCCCGCAGCACGGCGTCATCCGCCATCTCGACCTCCACCATCCGGTCGGCATGCGTGCCGACCAGGTGGCGGGCGCCGACATCGCCGGTGATCGAAGCCATCTCGGGCAGGAATTCGCGGCTCCAGAGCATCGGGTTGCCCTGCTTGCCGCGGAAGGTCGGCATGACGATGGCGCGGCCTTCCTCCGGGTCGAAGGCGGCGATCAGCCGATCCAGCATCGGGCCGGCCACCAGGGGCATGTCGCCCAGGCAGACGAGGAAACCCTCCGCATCCTCCGGCAGCGCGGCGAGGCCGGCCTTCAGCGAGGCCGACAGCCCCTCGGCATAATGCTCTGCATGGGCGAAGAGCACGGGGCGGCCCGACAGCGCCTCCTCCACGCGGTCGCGCTCATGGCCCGTCACTACGATGATTGGCCGCGCGTGAGAGGCAAGGGCATTGTCCACCACGCGCGCGACCATCGGCACGCCCTGCTGGTCGGCGACCAGCAGCTTGTTCAGCGGCGCCATGCGGCGCGACCGCCCAGCGGCGAGCACGATTGCCGCGACGGTGCGCGCGCGGCGGGGGGCGAGCGTCGCCGGCGGCGTGCGTGGCGCCTGTTCGCGCGGCAGGGGGCGCACCTCGATCTCCTTGAGCAGCCCGCCCACGCCCATCGCCGTGATATCCGTGCGCTTCACCTTGAGCCCGGCGAACAGCCGCTGCAGGACCCAGTCGAAGCCGTTAAGCTTCGGGCTGCGCGCGCAGCCGGGCAGCACCAGGGCGGGAATGCCCGCGATCTCGCCGAGGCAGAGCAGGTTGCCCGGATCGACCGGCATCCCGAAATGGGTGACCGCGCCGCCGGCGCGGACGATCGCCGCGGGGCCGACATCCCGCCGGTCCACCACCGCCGAGGCGCCGGCGATGAGCAGGATCTCCGCCCCCGCGCGCTTCAGCCGCGACAGCGCCTCGGAGACCGAGCCTTCCTCATGCCGGACGCGTTCGACGGGCAGCATGGTGCCGTGCAATGCCTCGACGCGGGCGGAGGTCGCCTCCACCGCGCCCTCCATGACGCTTTCCTTGATGCCGGGCAGTTCAGTCAGCACCAGGCCAACCTTGAGCGGGCGGAAGGGGTGGATCGCCAGCGGCGGCGCGGCGGCGGCGCGCGCGACCGCCTCCGCGACCGACAGCACGCGGCCCGGCACGGCGAAGGGGATGACCTTGATGGTCGCGAGCATCTCCTTGGCCGAGACCACGGTGTGGTTCGGCAGGGTCGCGACCGTCAGGCTTTCATCGACGGCGTTGACCGCATCGATCCGCTTCGCGTCGATGACGAGCAGGCCGGCCGTCTCGGCGAAAAGGTTCACGCGGCCCGTCGCGGCGCGGGATCGGGCGATGTACGGCGCGGTCAGCGCGACGGCGAGGCGTTCCGCCGCCTCGTCCTCCGGCACGTCGCCGGCCTCGAGGCGGGCGGTGATCACCTCCCGCTTGCCGGCATCCTTGAGCGCGGTGACCGCGGCGTCGTCGAGCACCGTGCCCTTCTTCAGGACCTTGCCCGTCAGGCGCAGCGAATGGGCGAGGATCGCACCCTTCGCTTCCTCGAGCGGCGTCGGGCCGAAGATCATGCGCCGATCCCGATGCTGACGCGGCCCTGCTCGGGCGCCGGAATGGGGCGCGGCTGGCCGAGGGCCGCGCCGCGGCGCGCGGCGACGATCTCGGCCATGACCGACAGCGCGATCTCGACCGCCGTCACGGCCGCGATGTCGAGCCCGACCGGGGCGTGGATGCGCGCGATCGCCGCGTCGTCGTGGCCGAGGTCCTTCAGCCGCGCGACACGCTTGGCATGGGTGCGGCGGCTGCCGAGCGCGCCGATGTAGAAGGCCTCGCTGCGCAGCGCCGCGTCGAGCGCCGGGTCGTCGAGCTTCGGGTCGTGCGTCAGCGTTACGACTGCGGTGCGGATGTCGGGCTTCAGCGCGACCATGGCCTCGTCCGGCCAGTCGGTCGAGAGCGTCACGCCCGGCAGCCTTTCCTCGGTCGCGAAGGCGCGGCGCGGGTCGACCACGGCCATTGAGAAGCCGAGCGGGGCGGCCATCGGCGCCATTGCCTGGGCGATGTGCACCGCGCCGACCACGATGATGCGCAGCGGCGGGTTGTGCGGATGGACGAACCACGCCTCCCCATCCAGCATCACATTCGCTGCCTTCTCGGCCCCGAGCGCGGCGCGCGCCGCCTCGGCCAGCATCGCGGGCAGGGCTTCCTGCGGCCAGAGATGCTGTTCGCCATCCGACAGACGCGTCAGCAGCACCACGGGGCGCTGCGCGGCGCGTTCCGCCTGCAGGCGGGCGAGGATCTCGGCCCTCATGTCAGCGGCTCCACGAAGACCTTCATCTTGCCGCCGCAGGACAGGCCGACTTCCCAGGCGCGCTCATCCGAGATGCCGAAGTCGAGCAAGGCGGGTTCGCCCGAGGACATCGCCTGCTTCGCGGCATCGGCGACCGCGCCTTCGATGCAGCCGCCCGAGACCGAGCCCATCAGCCGCCCCGAGGCGGTGACCGCGAGCCGCGAGCCGGCGGGGCGGGGGGAGGACCCCCAGGTCTCGACCACCGTCGCGATCGCCACCTGCTCGCCTTCCGCCTTCCAGCGGGCGGCGATCGCAAGGATGTCCTCGGATTGCGTCGTGTCGGTGCTCATGCCGCCTTCCTTCCGCGCTGCGCGGCGTGCGGGTCGGACAGGGTCGCGACCAGGTCCCGCAGGCTGTTCAGGTTATGCACCGGGCGGAAATCGTCCACATGGGGCAGCATTGCCCGGATGCCTTGGGATTTGGGCTGGAAGCCCTGGAATCTCAACAGGGGATTCAGCCAGATCAGCCGCCGGCAGGACCCGCGCAGCCGCTCGGTCGCTTCCGCGAGGCCCGCGGCACCTTCCCGGTCCAGACCATCCGTGATCAGCAGCACGACCGCGCCCTGGCCGAGCACGCGCCGCCCCCATTGCCGGTTGAACAGCGCGAGCGATTCGCCGATGCGCGTCCCGCCCGACCAGTCCGGGACGATATGCGCGATGGTCTCGAAGGCGACCTCCGGATCGCGATGCTTCAACTGGCGCGTGACGTTCGTCAGCCGCGTGCCGAAGAGGAAGGCGTGCACCCGGTCCCGGTCATTCGCGACCGCATGCAGGAAATGCAGCAGCACCTGCGCGTAGCGGGACATGCTACCGCTGATGTCGCACAGCGCCACCAGCGGCGGCGGGCGCGTCACGCGGCGCCGGCGCGCCAGGTCGAGGATCTCCCCGCCCGTGCGCAGGCTTTCGCGCACGGTCGCGCGGAGGTCCGCCACCGGGCCGAAGGGGTCGGGGCGGAAGCGGCGCGTGCGGCGCTCATCCAGCGGCAGGCACAGGCGGCGGATCTCCTGCTTCGCAGCCGCCACCTCCTCGGCCGACATGGCCTCGAAATCCATCTGCTGGAGGCGCTCGCGCTCGCTGACCGTGAAGGTCATGTCGTGGCGCGGGGGCGGCTCCTCGGGCGGCTTCGGCTTGGGCTTTTCGCCCTGCATCGCCTCGGCGAGGCGCCTCGCGGCGGGTGGGGCCTTCTCGTCCCTGGGCTTGTTGCCGTCCATCAGCGCCATGGCGGCGGCGTGCGCGGCAGCTTCGGGGTCCCGCCAGAAGAGCTGGAAGGCCTGGTCGAACAGCTCGAAATGCTCCCGCCGATGGACCATCACGGCACGCAGCGCGGCATGGACCTGGCGACGCTCGGCAAGGTCGACCTCGGTCAGCGCCTCAAGCCCCGCGATCGCTTCCCCGGGGCCGAGCGGCAGGCCGGTGCGACGCAACAGGCGGGTGAAGGCGAGGAGGTTGTCGGCGAGATGCCCGCCGGGGGCGGTCGCGGCACCTGCGGCGCGGGCCTGGGCGGCGCCGATGATGCGGGAGGCATCGCGGTCGGGGGTCAGCGCCATGCGGTAAAGGCCTGGGGAGGGGAACCTCCCCCGGGCCCCCTCCCTTCTTCGTCTTCTGGGCGGGGGCGGCGGGCGCGCAAGATCACGCCGCGCTCTCGGCGATCAGACGGGCGGCTTCCGCACCCTTCAGCTTGGCGATGTCATCCTGGTACTTGAGGAGAACGCCGAGCGTCTCGTCCACCGCCCCGGGCTCGAGTTCCTTCGCATCCAGGGCCGCGAGCGCCTGCGCCCAGTCGATCGTCTCGGCCACCCCTGGCAGCTTGAAGTAGTCCCCGTCACGGACCTTCTGGACGAAGGCAACGATCTGCGCGGATAGCTTCTCCGGCAGGCCCGGCGCGCGCAGCCGCAGGATCGCGCGTTCGCGGGCCGCGTCGGGATAATCGACCCAGTGATAGAGGCAGCGCCGCCGCACCGCGTCATGCACCTCCCGCGTGCGGTTGGAGGTGATGATGACGACCGGCGGCGTCAGCGCCCGCACGGTGCCGAGTTCCGGGATGCTGATCTGGAAGTCGGCCAGGATCTCGAGTAGGAATGCCTCGAAGGGCTCGTCCGCACGGTCGAGCTCGTCGATCAGCAGCACCGAGGGCTCGCCCTCCAATGCCTGGAGCAGCGGGCGGGACTGCAGGAAGCGCCGGTCGTAGATGCCGCGTTCCAGGGCTTCCCGATCCGTCTCGCCTGAGGCTTCCGCCAAGCGGATCGCCATCAGCTGCCGGGCATGGTTCCACTCATAGGCCGCGGCCGAGAGGTCGAGCCCGTCATAGCATTGCAGCCGGACGAGATGCCGCGGCAGCATCTTCGCGAGCACCTTCGCGATCTCGGTCTTGCCGGTGCCGGGCTCGCCTTCGAGAAACAGGGGGCGGCCCATGCGCAGCGCGAGGTGGACGGTGGTCGCGAGCGCGCGGTCCGCGACGTAGCCGCCCGCGGCGAGCAGCGCCTGCGTCTCCGCGACGCTCGCGGGCATGCTCACAGGAACATCAGTGCCAGGATGACGAGCCAGATCGCCCCGCCCGCCCAGGCGAGCAGCGGGATGCCGAAGGGCGCTTCCGGCAGCAGGTCGAAGATGGAGATGCCGGCGGGCGCGGCCGGGATCGCACGCGGAGCGGCGGCAGGTACCGGCGCGGCGGGCGCGGCTTCGGCGGCGGCTGGGATCTCGGCCGGCGGCGGCGGG
>NZ_JACADQ010000204.1 GCF_016106015.1 Neoroseomonas rubea | reverse complement strand
AGCCGCGCGCCATCCGGCTGCGCCTGCGGGCCGGCGACCCCGCGCGGCCGGCGCCTGGGGACGGTCTCAGCGTGCGCGCGCTGGTCCGCCCGCCTTCGGCGCCGGCCTATCCCGGCGCGTGGGATTTCCAGCGCGCCGCCTTCTTCGCGGGCCAGGGTGGGTCGGGCTTCGCGATTGGCCCGGCCGAGGTCATTCCCCGCGCGGGCGAGGCGCCGCCGCTCGCCGCGACCCGCGCGTTGATGGAAGCGCGCGTGGCCGCGACGCTGCCCGGTGCCGCGGGGGCCGTCGCCGCGGCGCTGCTGACCGGCGGGCAGAGTGCGATCCCCCGCGACGACATGGTCGCGATGCGGGATTCCGGGCTGGCGCACCTGCTCTCCGTCTCCGGCCTGCACATCGCGATCGTGATGGGCGTGTCCTTCTGGGTGGTGCGGCTTCTCATCGCCTGCGTCCGGCCCGTCGCGGTCCGCACCGACGGGAAGGTGGCGGCGGGCGTGGCGGCGCTGGCCGCCGGCGGCTTCTACATGCTGCTGACCGGATCGCAGGTGCCGATGCAGCGGAGCTTCGCGATGGCGGCCCTCGTGACGCTTGCGCTGCTGGCCGGGCGCAACGCGATCTCGATGCGCGGCCTCGCGCTCGCCGCCGCGGTCGTGATGCTGGTCGACCCCGCCGCGCTGCTTGGGCCGTCCTTCCAGATGTCCTTCGCCGCGGTGATGGCGCTGATCGCGGGGTGGGAGACCCTGCGCGGCCCGCTGCGGCGCCTCGCCGGGGATGGCGCCTGGTGGCGCCGCGCCCTGGTGGTCGCGGCGGGGCTGGTCCTCACCTCGCTGCTGGCCGGCGCCGCGACCGCGCCGATCGGCCTCGCCCATTTCGGGCGGCTGCAATGGTATGGCGTCGTCGCGAACGCGGTCGCCGTGCCGCTCACCTCCGTCCTCGTCATGCCGGCGGGCATGGTCGCGGCCGTGCTCATGCCGCTCGGGCTCGAGGCGCCGGCGCTGGCGGTGATGGGCTGGGGCGTCGAGGGGGTGCTCGCCGTGGCGCGGGAGGTTGCGTCCTGGCCCGGCGCGGCGACGGGCGCGCGGCCGCTGCCGGGCTGGGGGTTGCTGGCCTTCCTGTCGGGGCTGACCTGGCTCTGCCTGTGGGCGCGGCGCTGGCGGCTGCTGGGGCTGCCGCTGATCGCGCTCGGCATGGGCACCGGGGCGCTGCACCGCCCGCCGGACCTTCTCGTCTCGGGGGATGCGCGGCTGATTGCCGTCGCGGCGGAGGGCCGGCTTTGGCTGCAGCGCCAGTCCGGCGCCTCGGCCTTCCTGCGCGACCAGTGGCTGCGCGCGCATGGGCTGGCGCAGGCGGATGCCCTGCCGGCAGCGGGGGAGGAGGCCGGCGGGGCGATCCGCTGCGACGCCGCGGCCTGCCTGCTGCGCCAGCGGGCCGATGGCCCCGCCGCGCTGCTGCTGCGGCGCGTCCCGGAAGCCTCTCCCTGTGGGCGCGCGGCGTTGCTCGTCTCGGCCGAACCCATCCGCCTGCGCTGCCCGGACACCGTGGTGATCGACCGGTTCAGCGTCTGGCGGGATGGGCCGCATGCGGCCTGGCTCGGCGCGGATGGCCTGCGTGTGGTCTCGGACCGCGCCTGGCGCGGCGCGCGACCCTGGGTGCCGCCGCCGCCGCGCCCTCGCGCGCGGGAGGAATTGCCGCCCGCACCGGTGGAATAGGCCGCCGTGTCAGTAGCGGCGCAGCAACCCGACCAGTTGCCCCTGCACGCGCACGCGGTCAGGGCCGAAGATGCGGGTCTCATGCCGCGGATTGGCCGGTTCCAGCGCGATCGAATTGCCGCGCCGGCGGATGCGCTTCAGCGTCACCTCGTTCTCATCGACCAGTGCAACGACGATGCTGCCGTTCTCGGCGGTGTCGGAGCGGCGGATGATGACCGTATCGCCGTCGAGGATGCCGGCATCGACCATCGAATCCCCCGCGACCTCGAGCGCGTAGTGCTCCCCGCCGCCGAGCAGCGCGGCCGGCACCTCGATGTTCGCGCCCTGGTCGCGCAGCGCCTCGATAGGCAGGCCCGCTGCGATCCGGCCGAACAGCGGCAGACTGACGGGGGCGGCTTCCGGTGGCGGGGCAGGGCGAGCCTGCGCGCCGCCGAAGGGGCCGCGGATGACATTGGGCCCGAGCGGGGCCTCCGGCGCCTTGGGTGGCGCGGCACGCGGCCTCGGGGCCAGGTTCTCGGGCAGGCGGATGACCTCGAGCGCCCGGGCGCGATGGGCGCGGCGGCGGAGGAAGCCCCGTTCCTCGAGCGCCGTGATCAGCCTGTGGATGCCGGACTTCGATCGCAGGCCGAGCGCACCCTTCATTTCCTCGAATGATGGGGAAAAGCCCGTCTCGCGCAGGTGGCGATCGATGAAGATTAGCAGCTCGTGCTGCTTGCGCGTGAGCATCCGTTCCCCTCCAGGGCCGGTTCGCGAGTCTTTTGGAACAAACCGGCAACCTCGAGCGTGTTCTACTTAGGTTCCTGAGTCACGGTCAAACGCTTTTCGCTGTGGATGTTTCTGTGGATGAGGGGTGTTGCCGCCATGCATCGCCTAGCCCGGCGGTTCCTGGCAGCATGGCGGGGATGACGCCGCCCGACCTGTCGATCCTGATCGCCGCGTACCGCCTGCGCGACGACGTGCCCCGCGCCGTCGCCTCCGTCCTGGACCGGGCCGAGGGGGCCGGGGTGGAGATCATCGTCGCCTCGGACGACGGCACGGACTACGCGCCACTGCTGCCCGCCGGCCCGCGGCTGCGCTTCACGCCGCCAGGGCCGGTGGCGACCGGCGCGCATGCGGCGCGGAACCGGGCGCTGGCCATCGCGCGCGGCGACTTCGTGTTGATCCTTGATGGCGACGATGCGCTGGAGGGGCCGCCGGATGCGATCGTGCGGGCGTTGCGCCAGGCGCGCGCGGCCGGCGCGGTGGTGCTGCCGAGCCTGGTGCGCGACCCGGATGGCAGCCTGGTGCGGCGGATGCCCGCGCCCGGAACGGCACGCTTCGGGTTGGCGGAGTGGCGGGATGCCTTTGCCTCCCTTCATGTGCTCGGTCCGCGAAGCCGGGCGGCGCCGTTCCGGCCCTTTCGGCTGATCGACGACGTGCTGTTCGACCTCGCCGCCCTGGCGGCTGCGGGCGGGACGGCGCCGGTCGCCGAGGTGCTTTGCTACCGCTACCAGTTGCGCCCCGGCCAGGCGACGGACACGGCCGGTGCGCGCTTCGATGCCGAGTACGCCGCGGCGCTGCAGATCGCGCGGGCGGGCGGCTTCGGCCCGAGTTCGTCCAGGGTGGCGGCGGTGCTGCGGCGCTGGCGGGCGATGAACCGGCTGGTCGGCGGCGGGGGCGGGCGGCCCGGTCTCGGCGACTATCACCGCGCCGTCGCGGCCTATCTCGATGGCGCCTGGCCCGCCGGGCGCCGGCGGGCGTGACCTTCAGCCGCCCTGCGTCCCCGCCTTCGCCGCAAGGCGGCGCGCGAGCAGCAGGCCAAGCCCGCCTCCGGCCGGGGCAGCCGGCAGGGCCAGCAGCCAGCCCGCATGGCTGCCTGCCATGACCAGCGCGAGGCCGGCATAGAGAAGAAGGCCGCCCACGAGGCTGCCTACAATGCCAGCCGTCAGGCCGAGGACGAGGATGTCGGAACGGGAGACCATGGCGCGCGAGTAGGGGCGTGTGCCGCGGTTTGACAAGCCCGGCGCAGCACCTTATTGCGCCGCCACCTTCCGGGAACGAGGACAGGCCTTCGGGGCCTGCGCCCGCCCCAGCCGGCAACCGGCCGGGGCCTACCGGGACAACAGCCCTCCGGGGCATAGCAAGAAGGGCCGTTGCCGCAGGGCAGCGGCGAGCAGCGCATGACGAAGCGCGCCGAAAGCAAGTACAAGATCAATCGCCGCCTGGGCGTGAACCTCTGGGGTCGCGCAAAGTCCCCGGTCGCCAAGCGCGAATACGGCCCGGGCCAGCATGGCCAGCGCCGCAAGCAGAAGCCGACCGACTTCGGCGTGCAGCTGATGGCCAAGCAGAAGCTCAAGGGCTACTACGGCAACATCGGCGAGAAGCAGTTCCGCAAGTACTACGAGGAAGCGGTGCGCCGGAAGGGCGACACCTCGGAGAACCTGATCGAGCTGCTCGAGCGTCGCCTCGACGCCGTCGTCTACCGCATGAAGTTCGCGGTGACCCCCTTCGCCGCGCGCCAGTTCGTCAACCACGGCCATGTCACCGTGAACGGCAAGCGCGTGAACATCCCCTCCTACCTCGTGAAGGATGGCGACCAGATCGAGGTGAAGGAGAAGTCGAAGCAGCTCGTCGCCGTGCTCGACGCCGCCCAGAGCGGTGAGCGCGACGTGCCCGAGTATGTCGAGGTCGACCACCGCGCGATGCGCGGGAAGTTCCTGCGCGCGCCGAAGCTGACCGACGTACCCTACCCGGTGCAGATGGAACCGAACCTGGTGGTCGAGTTCTACAGCCGCTGACCGACCGGCAGGGCACTCACGCTCCTTTCGGAAACGCCGCCCCGCTCGGGCGGCGTTTTCTTGTTGGAGGTCCCAGAGCAGTATCCGATCAACGCAACGGCATGGTGGTACCATGCGATCAGGCGCTGCTTTCGGCGTAGGCGAGGCTGCATAAGGCGATGGAAGATTCCCGTCCTGGCGAGGCGACCTTCTCCGTCGATTGGTTCAGTCGGTGCATCCCTGCCTGGACCGCATTGTTCGCGGCGCACATGCCCCGACCGCGACGGATACTCGAGATCGGCGCCTTCGAAGGTCGCGCGACCTGCTTCATGCTCGAGCACCTGTTGCCCGCCGAGGGTGGTGAGATCCACTGCATCGACACATGGGAGGGCGGTGCGGAGCATTCGGGTATCCCGATGGATGCCGTGGCGCGGCGCTTCCGCGCGAATGTCGGCGCCGTGCTCGCGCGGCTTCCGCAGCATCAGGTCGTCAGCCATCGCGGCCTGTCGCGCCATGCGCTGGGCAACCTGCTCGCGCAGGGCAATGCCGGGAGGTTCGACGTCCTGTATGTCGACGGATCGCACCAGGCCCCCGACGTGCTCGAGGATCTCGTGCTCGGCTTCCGCCTCTGCCGCGTGGGCGCGCTCGTGATCTGCGACGACTACCAGTGGCAACGCCAGAAGGCCGGGCAGGTGGATGTGCTGGATACGCCGAAGATCGCGATCGACGCCTTCACGACGATCTACCGGCGTCGCGTCAGCCTGATCGACTGGCCATGCAGCTATCAGGTCGCGTTCCGCAAGTCGGGCGACTGAAGCGGGCCGGAGTCCGCGAACCTTGCGCCCCTGAACAGAAATCGCTATCGGGGCCGCACCGAGCAGATTGTAACCGATGCCATGGAAGCCCTGGGTGGCCGGGAGCAAGAGCTCGATGCCCGCCTCTGGCGGGTTCGTTGCGAGTGTCGACCCGCTGGATATGCGACGCTCGCGATCACGAAATCTTTTCAGGGGCAGGCGGCAATTCGTCGCGTCGCGCTTGCGCGATCACAAAGTGCGGACCTAGCGGGCATGGTACCGGCGATACGAGGCGGAGAATGGCACGGCAAGTGCCGCGGGTGGGGAACGTGCATGAAGGGGGGACGCCCTTGGAACGTCTAGTGGGTCGCGGCCGGCTCATACCGATGATCGACGCGATCGCCGCGGCGATCTCGGCCGCAGGCCCGTCGCCATCCGGTCCCGTCGCCACCGCGATGGCGCCTTTTCTTAGCGACCCGCTACTTCTTGCGGGGCATGCCTACCCGAGCGCGCCCGATACCTATGTCCGGCATATGCTGCACGACGACCCGGACGGCGCCTGGTCCATGGCCGCGCTCGTCTGGCGTCCGGGGCATATGTCGCCGATGCATGCGCACCGCGCCTGGTGCGCGATCGGCTTCCACCGGGGGGTACTGACCGAGGTCGGATACCGACTCTCCGGCGAAGGCGAAACGCCCGTCCCGTGCCATACCGCGCTCCGCCGCGCCGGGGATACGAGCCACACGGAGCCCGATCCGGGCGCCATCCATCGCCTGGTGAACATCGGCAGCGAGACCGCCATCAGCCTGCACGTCTACGGGCTGCCCTTCGATCGCCTGAGCACCGGGCTGAACACGGTCTACGCCGACTGAGCACGCGCAGCGGGTGAACCCCACCGCGCCGGACCCAGGCAGGCATCTTCGGCATACCCGACCGCGGCCGGAGCGTGCAGGGTGGCGGGGATGAATCCGAAGATCGTGCTCGGCCTCGCCCTCGGCGTCGCCTCCTCCGTCATCTGGGGCGGGCATGCCGTCGTCGCGCGGCCGGCGCTGGCGGGGCAGGGCTTCCATCCGCTCGACCTCGCGGCCTTCCGCTACGCCCCGGCCGCGCTGATCCTCGCGCCGCTCGCCTGGGCCGCGCGGGATGCGCTGGCCCGCATCGGCTGGCGCCGCATGGTGGTGCTCGCGCTGTTCGGCGGCGCGCCGAACCTGTTGCTGTTCCTGTGGGCGCTCGTCTACGCGCCGGCGTCCCATGGCGGGACGATCGCGCCGATGACGGTGCCGATCGCGGGTGCCTTGCTCGCCATCCCGATGATCGGGGAACGGCCGAGCCGCGGGCGGGGCCTCGCGCTGATGGTCATGGCATCGGGCGTGCTCATGATCGGCTGGGACGGCGTCGCCGGTGCGCATCCCGGCGCCTGGCGTGGCGATATCCTGCTGCTGCTCGCGGGGTCCACCTGGGCGGTCTTCACGTTGCTGCTGCGCCGCTGGCAGGTGCCGGCGATCCCGGCGACCGCGGCGGTGACGATCGTCTCCGCGCTTGCCGTGCTGCCGTTGTGGCTGCCGCTGCGCGCCGCGACCGTCGCCGGGCTGCCCACCAGCGCGATCCTGCTGCATGTCGCGACCCAGGGGCTGGTGCTCGGCGCGTTGGCGATGTTCCTCTACGCGCGCGCCGTTGAGTTGCTCGGGCCGACGCGTGCGGCCACCCTGTCGATCATGGTGCCCGTGACCGCATTGCTGCTGGCGGCGCTTCTGCTGCGCGAGCCGATCTCCTTCCTCCAGGGAATGGGGGCGAGCCTCGCGGTCGGCGGCATGCTCGCCGCCGTGCTGTTCACGGGAAGGAAGACCGCATGAACGCCATCACGCCGCCGATGCCACCGAGCCTCTGGGCCGCGACGGCGCCGCCCGCGCCGCCGACCGCGCCGCTGCAGGGTGCGGCGCGCACCGGCGTCGCCGTGGTGGGCGGC
>NZ_JACADQ010000203.1 GCF_016106015.1 Neoroseomonas rubea | reverse complement strand
TTCGGCGACCGCCCCCCGCGCCGTGACTTCGGCGGCGGCGGCGGCGGTGGCTTCGGCGGCGGCGGCGGTGGCGGCGGCTTCGGGGATCGTCCCCCGCGCGCCTTCGGCGACCGTCCGCCGCGCCGCGACTTCGGCCGCGACGAAGGTGGGCCGACCTATGACGTCAACGGCACGGTCAAGTGGTTCGACCAGGTGCGCGGCTTCGGCTTCGTGACGCCGGATGATGGCGGGCAGGATGTGTTCCTGCATTCCTCCGTCCTCCAGCGCGTCGGCCGGCAGGACGTGCAGCAGGGCGAGAAGGTCGCCCTCGAGGTTCGTGACGGCCAGCGCGGCCGCCAGGCCGTGAACATGAAGGGGTAACCACCCCCGGTGTATGGAAGGCCCCGCTGGCGCCAGCCGCGGGGCCTTTCTTTTTTTGGACGACCTGCGTTTTTTCCCGGCCCGGTTAGCAATCCCTTCATCTTCCCCCGGCACATTGGGGGCGTGCCACGGGAATATCCCGTGCGAGTGAAGGGAAGATCCCGATGAGCCTCAATTCGGTGAACACGAATCTCGGCGCCATGGTGGCGCTGCAGTCGCTGAATCGCACCAATGAGGCGCTGAACGCCACGCAGAAGCGCGTCTCGACCGGCTTTCGCGTCTCGGACGCGAAGGACGATGGCGCGGCCTTCGCCGTGGCCCAGTCGGTGCGCGCCGATGTCGCCGGCCTGACGGCCGCGAACGAGCAGCTCGGCGGCGTCAAGGGCGTGCTCGACACCTCGCTGGCCGGCCTGCGCAAGGTCTCCGACACCATGATCAAGGTGCGCGAGACGCTGGTCCGCTTGGCCGACGACACGCTGAACGCCGACCAGCGCGCGCAGTACGAATCCCAGTACGAGGCGCTGCGCACCCAGGTCCAGAACTTCATCGCCGACGCGACCTACAATGGCCGCACCCTGCTGAGCACCGACACCGGCGCCGGCGGCGGCGACATCGTCACGACCCGCAACGAGGCCGGCACCACCTACACCCTGACCGCCGTGGACGCGGCCGGCACGCTCGTCGTCGCCGCCGCGCCGACCACGGCGGCCGGCGCCCAGGCGGCGATCGCGGCGGGCGGCGACTGGCCGACGATCAACACGGCGATCGCTGACGCGCTGAACCAGTACGGCTCGGATGCGCGGTACGTCGATGCGCAGATCGGCTACAACCGGGAAAAGCTGGACGCGCTCGAAGGCGGCCTCGGCGCCCTGATCGACGCGGACCTCGCGAAGGAATCCGCGCGCCTCCAGGCGCTGCAGATCCGCCAGCAGCTCGGCACGCAGTCGCTCTCGATCGCGAACCAGGCGCCGCAGTCGCTGCTCAGCCTCTTCCGCGGCGGCTGATGCCCGGCGGCCGAAGGCCGCACCTTTTGCCGCTCCGCCAGCGGCACTTCGCTTGGGCGGCGCGCGGCCCGCTTCGCCGGCGGCAACGCGGTCCTCCGCCCCGCGGGTATGTGGGGTGCGCGGCGGGCCCGGGTCAGCCGAAGCGCCGCGGCCGCAGCCCGGCGTGGAACCACGAGATCATCGAGTAGATGTCGTAGACCGGCAGGCCGACCGCCGCCTGCAGCGCCGCGGCATAGGGCGGCATGTTCGTGCATTCCAGCACGATCGCGCCGACCTCCGGATGCGCGGCGACCAGCGCCCGCCCGGCGTCCAGGATGTCCTGTTCCGCCAGCGCGATATCGAGGTCGTTCTTCGCCGCCGTGATAAGCACGCGGAAGAATTCCCGCCCGCCTTCCGTGCCGACAACCGGCGTGTCGAGCGGCACGCCCGCCGCTTCCAGATGCGCCGGCGTCAGCGAGCCCTTGCTGACGGTGATGACGCCGACACGCTCGCCCGGCGGCAGCGTCGCCTGCACCCAGGGCACCTGCATCAGCGACGATGTCGCGACAGGCACGCCGACGGCAGCCGCCATCTCCTTCTGGAACAGGGAGAGGAAGCCGCAGTTCGTCGTGATCGCCTCGGCGCCGAGGTCGACCAGGTCGCGCGCCGCATCGACGAAATCCTGCAGCAGGCCGCGCGCGCCCTGCAGCACGACGCGTTCCGGCGTGGCGCCCCGCACCACGCGGAACAGCACGGGAAAGGGCCAGGTCTCGCCATTGCCCATGTCGCCGGGAATGCGCGGGAAGCGCGCCTCCAGCATCAGGATGCCGAGCGGCGCGCCATAGATGGACTTCCCGCCACGCGCGATCCGCGCGAGGTTTGGGGCAGGTGAGGGGGCGTTCATGGCGCAGACAGGCTAGCATGGCCGCTCCGCCCGCCCACCCCATGCCGAGGAGACCGGGACCATGCTTCGCCGCACCCTTCTTGCCGCCGCCGCGCTCGTGGCAGGCCTCGCGACCGCCGCCCCCGCGCAGGAGGCGCCCTGGCCGTCCCGCCCCGTGACCATCATGGGCGGCTTCCCGAACGGCGCCGGCACCGACATCTACGCGCGTCGGCTGGCCGATCCGCTCTCCCGCGCGCTCGGCGTGCCCGTGGTGGTGGACAACCGTACCGGCGCGGGCGGGAACATCGGCTCGGACCTCGTCGCGAAGGCGCGGCCGGACGGCTACACCTTCTACCTCGGGACCGCCGGCACGCACGCGATCAACGCGGCGCTGTACCGCACGCTGCCCTTCGACGTGGTCCGCGACTTCACGCCCGTGGTCCTGCTCGGCGACGTGCCGAACGTGCTGATCGTGAACCCGGAGAAGCGGCCGAACTTGCGCAGCTGCCAGGATGTGCTGGCGGCGGCGCGGGTGCGGCCGCAGGCGGTCTCCTACGGCTCGACGGGCAACGGCGCGTCGACGCATCTCGCCGGCGCGCAGTTCGCGACCGCGGCCTCGCTCGACCTGCTGCACGTGCCCTTCCGCGGCCAGCCGGGTGCCATGGGCGCGCTGCTCTCGGGCGACACGGACCTGTTCTTCAACCAGACCGCCGCGGCGATGGGGCCGATCCGCCAGGGCCAGGTGCGCGCGCTGGTGGTCATGACGCGCGAGCGCCTTGCCGCCCTGCCCGATGTCCCGACCGTGGGCGAGGCCTGCGGCCTGCCGCCGATGGATACCTCTACCTGGTACGGCATCCTCGGCCCGGCCAACCTGCCGGAGCCGATCGTGCGGCGGATGAACACCGAGGTGAACCGCATCATCTCCACGCCCGAATTCCGCGACTGGCTGGTCAACAACCAGGCGATCACCCCGCCGGTGGCGCCGAACAGCCCCGAGCAGTTCCGCGACACGCAACGCGCCGATGTGGCGCGCTGGGCGGAGGTGGTGCGGCGGTCGGGTGCCACGGTGGATTGAGGCGCGCGGGGGGAGAAGGGAACTTCTCCCCCCACGGGTCCCATCGCCGTTGCTGCGCAATGCCGATGGGCGCCCGTTCCCCCCTCAACCTTCTCTGTCTGTCGGGAACTGACCTCCGCTGTCAGTTCCCAAGCGATGGAGAAGGGAGGGGGCGGGGGAGGTTCACCCTCCCCCGACCTTCAACGCCCTGTCCTCCAGCCGCATCGCCCGGTCATGGAACGCCGCCACCGCCGGCCGGTGCGCGATGGACAGGATGGTGCTGCCCGGCAGCCTTTCCCGCAGCAGCCGGTAGAGCCGTTCCTCCGCCGCCGTGTCGAGGCTCGCCGTCGCCTCGTCCAGGAACAGCCAGTCCGGCTTGAGCAGCAGTGCGCGGGCCAGGGCGAGGCGCTGCTGTTCCCCGCCCGAGAGGCGCTTGTCCCAGGAATCCGCCTCGCTCATCCGCGGCACCAGGTGGGCGAGGTCGGCCGCCTCCAGCGCCTCGGCCACCGCGGCATCGGTGAAGCCGGCCTCGTCCTCCGGATAGCAGACCGCGCGCTTGAGGCTGCCGAGCGGCAGATAGGGCCGCTGCGGCAGGAACAGCGCGCGCCCCGTGGCGGGCAGCGCGATCTCCCCGCCGCCGAAGGGCCAGATGCCGGCGATGGCGCGGAACAGGGTGGACTTGCCCGAACCGGAGGCGCCCGTCAGCAGCACGGACTCGCCGGGCCGGATCTCGGCGCGCCCATCCGCGAGCAGCACGCGCCCATCGGGCAGCGACAGCGTGACGTCCTTCAGCGTCAGCGCCTCCTCTACGCCCTTGGCCGCGCGCGGGCCGCCCTCGGCGCTGCGGGCGAGTGCCACGGCGTGGGTGAAGCCGGTCAGGCGCTCCACCGTCGCGCGCCATTCCGTCAGGCGCGCATAGTTGTCGACGAACCAGGACAGCGCGCCCTGCACCTGGCCGAAGGCGCTGCTCGTCTGGATCAGCCCGCCGAGCGGGATGCGCCCGGCGAAATAGGCCGGCGCGGCGACCACGATCGGGAACACGATCGCCACCTGCGAATAGCCGGCGGTAAAGAAGGTCAGCCGCTTGGTGGCCGTCATGATCAGCCACCAGTTCTCCATCAGCGCGCGGAAGCGCTGCGTCAGGCCGCGCTTCTCATCCGCCTCGCCGCCATGCAGCGCGACGCCTTCCACGTTCTCGCGGAAGCGCACGAGCGCGTAGCGGAAATCGGCCTCGACCTTCTGCTGGGTGAAGTTCAGCGCGACCAGCGGCCGGCCGATCAGATGCGCGAGCCAGGTCCCCGCCAGCGCGTACACCAGCGCGACCCAAACCATGTAGCCCGGGATGTTCACGCCGAGCACGTTGAGCGGCCCGGACAGCGACCACAGCACGATGACGAAGGAGAACAGCGTGACGACGGAATTCATCAGCCCGAGGCCGAGCGTCAGCGTGTCGTCCACGAACATGCGCGCATCTTCCGAGATGCGCTGGTCCGGGTTGTCGGTCGCCGGGTCGGTCAACGACATGCGGTAGTAGGCGCGGCCTTCCAGCCACTGCGTCAGGTAGACTTCGGTCAGCCAGCGCCGCCAGCGGATCTGCAAGGCCTGGCGCAGATACAGCTGGTAGACCGCGATCAGGATGTAGAGTGCCGCGACGATGCTGAAGGAGGGCAGGAAGCCCTCGGCCTCCGTCGTGTGCCAGGTGAACAGCAGCGCGATGAAGGCGTCCCAGTCCTTCTGCTCGAGCGCGTTGTAGAAGGCGCGCTGCCAGTAGGTGAGCAGCACCGTCATCCCGACCAGCGAGAGGTTCAGCGCGACGACGACGGCGAGCAGCCCGCGCGCCTTCCAGCGATCCTCGCTGCTCCAGTAGGGCCGGGCGAGCGCCCAGGCGTCGCGCAGGAAGGGGCCGAGGCGGCGCATGTCGGTCTCTCCTCAGCCGCGGCGCAACAGTGCCTCGAAGGCGGCGAGCCATTCCAGCACCCGGGCGCGGTTCGCGCCGAGGTCGGAATAGCCGATCAGGCTGCGCGAATAGAGCCAGAGCCCCGTGCCGCCGCCGGCGGGCGCCACCTCCGCCACCACGATGTCGGGGTAGTTCATCAGCCGCGTGCGCGCGACCCATTGCGCCTGGCGGCGGTCTGGGAAGTCGGCCAGCGGGAAGGTGCGTGGCATCGCCGCCGCGACGGCGCGGATCGCATCCCATGCCTGGTCCGGCGAGACGGGGAAGGGGTCGCGGTGCAGGTGCCCCGCGCCCGGCGCGGTGGTGGGCGTCAGCAGGCAGGTGTTGGGCGATGCGGGCAGGGCGAGCGTCGCGAAGTCCACCGGGCCCGGTGCCGGCACGCCGGCCGCGCCGCGCGAGAAGAGCATGCCGATCATGGGCGGATCCTCAGCCTGATGACGCCGCGAATCTCGGCGCCTGGGTCAACCTGCTTGCCCTTGCGCAGGATGTCGATGCGTCCTTCCTGCGCGAGGCGCACCGCCTCCCGCCGCACCCGCGTCATCAGGGACCGCCAGCCCTCCGGGTCCAGCGCACGCGCGGCCTCCGACGGGCAGATGCTTTTTTCCGCGCCGCGCTCGGCGACCAGGGCGAGGATGGCCTCGCGGATCGCGGGCTCGCTCATGGCGCCACCCAGGCGGCGGAGAGCGCGCCCCCTTGGTCCCAGGCGAAGCGCGCGCGGCGATGCCCGTCATGCGTGAGCAGCAGCCAGTCCAGCCGGTCCAGGATGAAGGTCACCACGGCGAAGTTCTCCCGCCCGCCTTCCGCGTCCTGCGGCGCGGGCGGCGGCGCGTCCAGCGTCGCGCCCGGCGCGTGCGGGGTTGCGTAGACCATGCGCGACATCGGGCGGCTGCCGGCCCAGGCGGTCTCGGCCTCGGCATCGCCGAGGTGCAGCGTCGCGTCGCCGGCGAGCCGCAGCTGCACCTGCGCGCCGGCATCGTAGCCATGCAGCATCACGCGCGGCCGGGCGGCGATCTCGGCCGCCTTGGCGCTGCGCCGGTCGGTGTGGATGCGGATGCGGCGCGTGGCCGGGTCGAAGGCGCGCAGCACGACGGTGCGGAGATTCGGCGCGCCATCGGCCGCGACGGTCGCGAGTGTCGGCGTGTGGAAGGGGCTGCGCCGATCCGCCACGCCACGGGCGAGAAGGCGGAAGGCGCTGTCCAGCGCGTCCTCCGGCGTCGCGGGCGCGGGCGGGCGCGTCACGGCGCGATGGTCGCGGCAAGCGCCGCGCCGCTGTCCCAGGCCGCTTCCGCCCGACCGGCGAGGCACCAATCGCCCGCGAGGCCGATCCGCCGCGCCGCATCCCACAGGAAGGGCGCGCCGAGTGGGGCTTCCAGCAGCGAATAGCGCCAGCGATGCGCCGCCGCCCAGGCGGGGACGGGCAGGGGCGTGGCGGCGAGCGTCGCGAGTTCCGCCAGCAGCGGGGCTGCGATCTCCTCCGCCCGCGCTTCGAGATGCGCGCGCGTCCAGGCGGGCCCCGCCTGCACCACCCAGCATTCCGCCGCGCCGTCGCGGCCCGGCTTCGAGGAATCCCGCGCGGCCCAGCCGATGGCATGGCCTTCGGGGCGCAGCGTGTCGGGCAGCGGAAGAGGCACGTCGAAATGCGCCATCACCGTCCAGCAGGGCGCGTAGCGCACGGGGCGCAGCGTCGCGGCCATGTCCGGCAGCAGGTCGATCGCCTGCGGCGCGGGGATGGTGACGAGCACGGCGGAGAAGGGGCCGTCCTCGATGGGCGGGGTCGCGGGCAGGGGCGCGCCGGGCTTCGCCTCCTTCGCGTCCCAGTGCTGGATGCGCCAGGCGCCCGGTTCGCCGAGGATCCGCCCAACGTGGCAGGAGGCCATGACGGGCAGGCCCTCGGCCAGCGCGCGGGGCAGGGCGGACATGCCGGGGACGCCGACGCGCCGCGCCGGGTCCGGCCAGGGGGCGGCACCGGCGGCCTCCAGCGCCGCGGCGA
>NZ_JACADQ010000202.1 GCF_016106015.1 Neoroseomonas rubea | reverse complement strand
GACGACGCGCGTGACGCGCCCGCGCTCGGCCTGGGCGCGCTGGGCGACCTGGCGCGTGCCCGGGGCGATCGCCTCGATCTCCCCTTCCCGCTCGGCGGCGCGGCGTTCCATCGCGGCCAGCACCTCCCGCGCGCGGGCGAGGTCGCGGTTCACCCGCGCCTTCAGGCGCTGCAGCCGCGCGCGGCCTTCCTCGCGCGTCACGCGGCGGGCGGCGATGTCGGCGCGGATCGTCCGCGCCTCGATCCAGCGGCAATAGAGCAGCGAATCGAAGGCGATCTGCAGCGCCTCGATCTGCGCATTCTCCTCATCGAGGCTGGTCTGCAGCACCGGGCGCACCGGCTGGGCGGCCGGGCGCGGCGGCAGCCAGCGCGGGCGGCGCTGCGCGGGGGCCACGAAGCCGTCGCCGGAACTCATGAAGGAGGAAAGCTGCGCCCGGCAACCTTCCTGCGGGTCGAGCGCACCCGGGCGCGGCGCGCAGGCGGCGGCACCGCCCAGCAGCGCGAGCAATGCGATCGTCCCGGTTCCTGGCCTCACCTGCGTCGTCCCTCTCGGATTCGCGCGCAGAGTGCCAGCGGCGGCGGCTGCGCGCCATGAAGCGCTTCAAGCGCGGACGCTGAGGTAGCGCGCCGCCTCGGGCGGCCCCTCCCCGCGATGGAAGGCGGCGGCGCGGGCGAGCGCGGCGCGGTCCGCGGCATCGAGCCGCCCGGCCTCGCGCATGTGCTCGGCCCAGGATTCGACGGCCCAGAGCTCGATCCAGCGCTCGGGATGGGCCACGTCCTCGAGCAGCCGCCAGGCGACGGCGCCGGTCCGCAGCCGGACGCGGCGGGCTTCCTCCATCGCGGCGAGGAAGGCGGCGCGGTCGGCGGGGTCCACCGTGTAGCGCACCACTTCCAGCACCCGCCCGGAGCGGTCGGTCAGCAGTGGGCCCAGTTCGGCGGCCGGCGCCTCGGGCTTGGGCATGGGCACGCTGGGCGCCTCGGTGGCCGGGGTGCCGTCCAGCCGCCAGCCGCGCACGGCAAGTGCCGCGCCGGCGCAGGCGACGGCGGCGATCAGCAGCGCCGGCGCGATGCCGAAGCGCGCCCCCGCCCAACCCCAGAGCACCGAGCCCACGGTGAGCGCGCCGAAGAAGCAGAGCTGGTAGATGCCGATCGCCCGCGCCCGCACCCAGGCCGGCGTGGCGAATTGCGCCGCCGCCTGCAGCGTGCTCGCCGCCCCGATCCAGCCAGCGCCGAACAGCAGCATGGCAAGCGCGGCCGGCGCCCAGTGCCCGGACACGCCGAGCAGCGCCAGCGCCGCGGCCGAGACCAGCGAGAAGACCGTCACCATGCCGCCCCGCGTGGGCAGCCGCACCCGCAGCGCCGGCAGGGCGAAGCCGGTCGCGACGGCGCCCACGCCCATCACGCCGAGCATGGTGCCGAAGGCTTCCGGCCCCAGGCCGAGCCCCTGGCGCACCACCAGCGGCAGCAGCCCCCAGATGGCGGCGGTGAAGAAGAAGAAGGTGCAGGCGCGCAGGATCGCCGCGCGCATCGCCGGGCTTGCCGCCACGAAGCGCACGCCCGCGCGCATCGCGCCCAGGAAGTGCTCGGACGGCAGGGCGCTGCGCGGCGCCTCCCGCTTCCAGGCGATCAGCGCGAGCAGCAGCACGAGGAAGCAGACCGCGTTCAGCGCGAAGGCGGCTTCCGTGCCCGCGAGCCCGATCGCGAAGCCGCCGATCGCCGGTCCCACGGCGCGGGAGAGGTTGAAGCCGATGCCGTTCAGCGCGATGGCCTGGACCAGATCCTCCCGCGGCACGAGTTCCGGCGTCGTCGCCGCCCAGGCGGGGAAATTCAGGGCATTGCCGATGCCGATGGCGAAGGTGAAGACCAGCAGGCCCCAGGGCCCGAGCCAGCCGGCATAGGTCAGCACGGCAAGCAGCGCGGCCACGGTCAGCACCCAGGCCTGCGCGCCGATCAGGTAGGCGCGGCGGTCCACGATGTCGGCCAGCGCCCCGGACGGCAGGGCGAGCAGGAAGACCGGCAGCATGGAAGCGGCCTGCACCAGGCTGACCATCACCGGCGACGGATCGAGCGAGGTCATCATCCACCCCGCCCCGGTGTTTTGCACCCACAGGCCGATATTGGCAGCGAGGTTGGCGAACCAGAGCAGGCGAAAGGCCGGGTGGCGGAACGGGGCGAAGGCGGCGGGCATCAGCCGATCCTGGCAGGCTGCGCCGCGCCGCGGGAAGAAATCCGCGCGGCCCGCGCCTCATGCAGCGCGAAGACCAGGGCGTAGGAGATGATCATCAGCAGGAACCAGGCGCCGAACTTGGTGAGCGGCACCGGCGCCCAGCCGCCGCGCTGGTGCGGATAGAGCCAGGCACCGGCGAAGGTGCCGAGGTTCTCGGCGATCCAGATGAACAGCGCGACCAGCGCGAAGCCGAGCAGGAGCGGCATCCGCCGCGTCCGGCGCCAGGGGCGGAAATGCACGAAGGTCCGCCCGAACAGCAGCGCCGTCGTCGCAAACAACAGCCAGCGCAGGTCCCAGGTGAAGTGATGGGCGAAGAAGTTGGCGTAGATCGCCGCGGCCAGCACCAGCACCGCCCAGGCCGGCGGATGGCGCGTGAAACGGAACTCGAACAGCCGCCACACGCGCGCGAGGTAGGACCCGACGGCCGCGTACATGAAGCCGGTGAACAGCGGCACGCCGCCGATGCGCGCCCAGGAGGGCTCGGGATAGGTCCAGGAGCCCATGGCCGTCTTGAACACCTCCATCGCCGTGCCGACGGCGTGGAACAGCAGGATGACGCGCGCTTCCTCCCAGGTCTCCATCCGCGTTGCCAGCAGCAGGCCCTGCAGGGCGATGCACGCGATGAGCAGGAAATCGTAGCGCGGCAGCCAGGCGTCGCGCGGGTAGAACAGATGCGTCGCGACCAGCAGAACGAGCAGCACGCCCCCGAACAGGCAGGCCCAGCCCTGCTTCACCCCGAAGCGGAGGAATTCGTAGCCGCCCGCCGCGACCGGCCCGGCCTTGAGCGCGCGCGCGCCGAGGCGTCGCTCGGCGGCGATGAAGCGGGCGATGGGCGGCCAGGCGCCCGCGGCGCTGGCGACGGGCGCGGTCATGCGGGCCAGACGATGCCCGCCCGAATGCGGCGGCGCCGTGGCGGCTCAGTCGAGCGTCGTCGCCGGGCCCGCGGGCCGCGCGTTGCGGTTCCAGACCTCCCGCATCTTCTCGCTGACCGTCACCGGGTCGGCGATGCCGCGCAGCACGTGCTGTTCCTCGGTGCGGCCTTCCATGGCCTTGACCACGATGTCGCCGATGCCGGTGATGCGGTGATAGAGGCTCTGCTTCACCACCACGTCGCGGACTCGGAAGATCTCGATGTCGTCGCGCACCTTGGTCCAGAAGCCCTGGACGATGGTGATGCGTTCGTTCGTCAGCGTGATGCGCTGGCGGCCGAGGAAAGGCAGGCCGAGCATGAGGACGGACAGGGCCAGCCAGAGGGGCCCGTAGGAGCGCTTGGTTTCGCGCGCTTCGAGGATGATGGTCTCGGACATGCGGCCTTCCTTGCGTGCCTGGCTGGATTAGGGCGCCCGCCGCGCGCGGGCAACGGGGAAGCGGCTTGCCGCGCGCGAGGGGCGCTGGAGCATCGGCACACCCGCCGAAGGCCGCCCGTGAAAGAAAAATCTTTCTTGCTCGCGCTTCTTGCGCCCAAAAAGAAAAAAACCTTCTCTCCGCCATCGATCGCGCCGCGGAGCACGCCATGACCCGGATCCACATCATCCACGAGAACGACGCCTGGATGCCCCCGCTGCGGGACGCCTTCGCCGCCATCGGCGCCGAGCACAGCGAATGGTTCCTCGACCGCGGCCTGCTCGACCTGACGCGCCCGCCGCCCGAGGGCGTGTTCTACAACCGCATGTCCGCCTCCTCCCACACCCGCGGGCACACCTTCGCGCCGGAATACGCGAGCGCCGTGATCGAATGGCTGGAGCGGCACGGACGCATCGTGGTGAACGGGCGGCGCGCGCTGCAGCTCGAACTCTCCAAGGTCGCGCAGTACGAAGCGCTGGCCGCCTTCGGCATCCCCACGCCGCCAACCGTCGCCGTGGTGGGGGAGGAGAACATCGCCGCCGCGGCCGAGCGCATCGGCTTCCCGCTCATCCTCAAGCACAACCGCGCGGGCAAGGGCCTCGGCGTGCAGCTGGTGCGCAGCGACGCCGCGCTGCGCGAGGCGGTCGCGCGCATCCTGGCCGATGAGGACCCGCATGCGCGCCCGCGCGACGGCATCTGGCTGGTGCAGCGCTACATCACGACACCCGAGCCCTTCATCACCCGCGCCGAATTCGTCGGCGGGCGGTTCCTGTATGCCGTGCGCGTCGACACCTCCGAGGGCTTCGAGCTCTGCCCCGCCGATGCCTGCGCCATGCCGGAAGGGGCCGCCTGCCCCGCCGTCGCGCCGGGGGAAAAGTTCCGCATCATCGAAGGTTTCCAGCACGCGATGATCCCGCGCATGGAGCGCTTCCTCGTGGCCAACGGCATCGGCGTCGGCGCGATCGAATTCGCGACGGATGCGGAAGGCCGGATCCACGCCTACGACGTCAACACGAACACCAACTACAACGCGGAGGCCGAGCGGCGGGTCGCCGTCTCGGCGCCGCTCGCGGTGGCGCGGCACCTGGCGGCGCTGCTGCCGCGGGCGGCGCGGGCCGCCTAGGGCACTGTCCGACCAGCCGGGAACGGCCGGTCGGATGCCCTGCCCCACAAAACATTGCTTCGACGCCACGACATCCGATCGCGCCGATCCGGTGTGATCGGATCGTGCCGTCAGGTCAGGCGAGGAGCCACTCGGCCAGCGCCGCCGTCGCGGCCTCCGGCGTCTCCATCGTCGGCAGGTGCCCCGCGCCGGGGAAATGCACAAGCCGCGCGCCGGGGATGCCGGCGGCGATCTCGGCGGCGAGTTCGGGCGGCGTCAGCGCGTCCTCCGCGCCGACGCCGACCAGCACCGGGACGCCGATGCCGGGCAGGTCGGGGCGCGAATCGGCACGGTGCATGATCGCCTCCTGCTGGCGCAGGAAGGCGTCCTTGCCGACGCGGTCGGCCATCTCCATCACCTCGCCCGCCAGCGGGCCATCGAGGCGGGAGGGGTGGATCAGCTGCGGCAGCAGCCGCGGCGTGACGCCCCGGAACTGGCCGGAGCGCGAGAGCGAGATGAGGCCCCGTCGCCGGCGCGTCTGCTCCTCCGTGTCCGGCCGCGCGGAGGTGTCGAGGAAGGCGGCGCGCGTCACCCGCCCCGGCGCGCGGCGCAGGATCTCGAAGGCGACGTAGCCGCCCATGGATAGGCCGGCGACGGCGAAGGGGCCCTCGACCTCCGCGATCGCGCGGTCCGCCATCGCCCCGATCCGGTCGTCCCGCGTCAGGTCCGCGATCACGATCCGCGCCTGGTCGGCCAGGGCCTCGGCCTGGTCGCGCCACAGCCGCGCATCGCAGAGCAGGCCGGGTAGGAGCAGAAGGGTGGGCCGGTCGGTCATGCGCCGGGCTGTAGCGGCCCCGGGGCGGGGCGTCCATGCGCGGCGCGCGGGGGCGCGAGGCGCGGAATTCCTTGATCTTCGCGGCGAAGCGGCGCATATCCGGGTCGCTCGTGGATTGGCGGGCCGGACCGCCGGCCCCGCATGCGCGCCCTGCCGGGGCTCGGCCACCCACCGCACCACCCGATGCCGGCCCGCATGAGCGGGCCCCTTGGAAAAGAGCGACTTTGAACCAGGACACCGTTGCGGCCGCCGAAGCGGTCGAAGCCCCGGCGCAGCCGGCCCCTGCCCCCGAAGCGACGATCGTCGCGCCCGGGCCCGACCTGCCGCCTCCGGTCGATGAGCCCGCGGCCGTCGCGGCCGCCGCGGAAGGGCCACCCGCCGAGGACGCCACGCCGGCCGGGGATGAGGATTCGTACGACGACGAAGCGTCGGACGAGGACGAGATGCACGAGTACACGGAGGAGGACGAGCCGGAGCCGGCGCGGACCACCTTCGCCGATATCGGCCTGTCCGAGGAACTGCTGCGCGCCGTCTCGGAATCCGGCTACGTCTATCCGACGCCGATCCAGGAGAAGGCCATCCCCTGGGTGATGATGGGCCGCGACGTGCTCGGCTGCGCCCAGACGGGCACGGGCAAGACCGCGTCCTTCGTGCTGCCGATGCTCGACATCCTGACCGGCTCGCGCGCCAAGGCGCGCATGCCGCGCAGCCTGATCCTGGAGCCGACGCGCGAACTGGCCCTGCAGGTCGCCGAGAATTTCGAGAAGTACGGCAAGTACCTCAAGCTCAACCACGCCCTGCTGATCGGCGGGGAGAGCATGAACGACCAGCGCGACGTGCTCGAGAAGGGCGTGGACGTGCTGATCGCGACCCCGGGGCGGCTGCTCGACCTGTTCGACCGCGGCCGCATCCTGATGGCCGACTGCAAGCTGCTGGTGATCGACGAGGCGGACCGCATGCTCGACATGGGGTTCATCCCCGATGTCGAGCGCATCGTGGGGATGCTGCCGAAGATCCGCCAGACGCTGTTCTTCAGCGCCACCATGGCGCCCGAGATCCGTCGCCTGGCCGATGCCTTCCTGTCGAACCCGAAGGAGATCTCGGTCTCCGCCCCGGCCTCCGTCGCGACGACGATCGTCGCGGGCCTCGTGTATGTGCAGCCGCACGACAAGCGCGAGGCGCTGCGCCGGCTGATCCGGCAGGAGAATGTCGGCAACGCGCTGATCTTCTGCAACAAGAAGATCGAGGTCGACATCCTCTACAAGTCGCTGAAGAAGCACCGCTTCAGCGTCGGCGCCCTGCATGGCGACATGGACCAGTCGACCCGCTTCGCGACGCTCAACGCCTTCAAGGCGGGCGACCTGCAGCTGCTGGTATGCAGCGACGTCGCCGCGCGCGGCATCGACATCGGCGGCCTGTCGCACGTGTTCAACTTCGACGTGCCCTTCCGCGACGAGGACTATGTCCACCGCATCGGCCGCACCGGCCGCGCGGGCCGCGAGGGCCACGCCTACACCATCGCGACCGCGGACGACGCGAAGAACGTCGCGGCGATCGAGAAGCTGACCGGCAAGCCCATCCCGCGCATGGTCGTCGAGGGCCTCGACACCGTGCCGGAGAGCGAGATCGAGGAAGCGCGCAACGCGCCAAAGGGCCGCGGCCGCGGACGTTCCGCCGGCCCCGCCCGGGGCCGTGGCGGCGAACGTCGCGACGCGGGCCGCCGCGA
>NZ_JACADQ010000201.1 GCF_016106015.1 Neoroseomonas rubea | reverse complement strand
CCCGCGCCGGGGCGGTTCTCGACCACGACCGGCTGGCCGAGCGCGGCGGCGAGCGGGGGGGCGAGCAGACGAGCAACGATGTCCGTCGTGCCGCCGGGCGCGAAGCCCTGGATGAAGCGCACGGGCCCGTCGGGCGCCCAAGGCGCCTGCGCGCGCGCGGGCAGCGCGGGAAGGCAGGCGGCGGCGATCAGCGCGCGGCGGCTCGGCATGGCAGGGCTTCCCGGTCGTTGGTCTCCCGCGCGCGGTCTCGCGCGGCCGGGTCGTGCGGTCAAGCCGGAGCGGCGGCGGGCGGGATGTCCTCGACGGCGCGGAACACCGGCTTGCCGGCCGCGGCGAAGCGGGCGACCTCGGCATCCGCCCCTTCGCTGGTCCCCGGCAGGCGCAGGATCGCGTCGCAGCGCTCGGCCAGCGCGAGGGAGAGCGGCATCATCACCTCCCCATACGCATCGCCCTCGGCTGCCGCGATGACCGGCAGCGCCATGTTCACGCCGAGGATCGGCACATGTCCCAGGCGGAACACGGCGAGCGCCGCGCGGTTGAGCGCCGCGAGCCGAACCGCGCGCCTCGCCGCGTCGGCCCCGCCGGAGGAATACGGCCCGGCGACCATGATCCACATCAGCCGAAGGTCGCGAGAAGGTCGTCCACCTGCGCGGGCGTGAGTTCGCGCGCGCCGGCGCCGCGCAGCAGCAGCGCGAGCCGCGCGGCTTCCTCGAGTTCCTCCGCCGCGTGCACGGCATCCTCCAGCGTGCGGCCCGACACGACCGGGCCGTGGTTGGCGAGCAGCACGGCTTTGGCGTCCTTCGCCGCCGCGTGGATGTCCGCCTCCATCGCCGCGTCGCCGGGGCGGTAGTAGCGGATGACGGGCAGGGTGCGGCCCACGCGCATGACGAAATAGGGCGTGAGCGGCGGGATCGGCGCCGTCTCGCCGGGCGCTGCCAGGCAGCCGATGGCGGTCGCGTGGGTGGAATGCAGGTGCACCACCGCCCCCGCATCGGGGCGCGCGGTCAGCACGGCGCGGTGCATGAAGACCTCCTTCGATGGCTTGTCGCCACCGATATGCGACCAGTCTGGCCCGAGCTTGCTGATCCGCGCGGGGTCGATCCGCCCGAGGCAGGAATTGGTCGGCGTCATCAGGTAGCCGTCGGGCAGCCGCACGCTGATGTTGCCCGCCGTGCCGACCGAATAGCCGCGCTGGAACAGGGATGCGCCGAGCATCGCCAGCTGCTGGCGGAGCGCCGACTCATCCATGGTCGAAGGCCTTCAGGAAGAAGTCGCGCGCGCCGAAATTGCCGGATTTGAGTGCCAAGTGGATGCCGCGCGGCGCGGCGAAGGTCCAGGGCACGCCCGGGTCGATCTCCGGCCCGATGCGCAGGGAGGTGACGCCGAGCCGCTGCACCACCGCGCCCGAGGTCTCCCCGCCCGCGACCACCAGCCGGCCGACGCCGCGCGCGACGAGGCCTTCCGCAATGGCGGCGACCGCTTCCTCGACCAGCGCCCCGGCGGCCTCCCGCCCCAGCTTCGCCTGAAGTGCCGCGACCTTGTCGGGCGGGGCGCTCGCCGCGATCACCACGGGGCGCGCGGCGTCGAGCTTTCCGTCGACCCAGGCCAGCGCCTGCGCCGTCAGCGCCGCGGCATCGGGGGTGGCGAGCGCATCGAGTTCCAGCACCGGCACATGGTCGCGCGCGAGGCCGATCTGCCCGAGCGTCGCGCGCGAACAGGAGCCCGCGACGACCGCCGCCGCACCCTGCATCGGCGGCAGGCTCGCCGCATCGCCGCGGTCCGGCAGCAGCCCGGCACGTCGAAAATTCTCGGGCAGGCCCATTGCCACGCCCGAGCCGCCGGTCACCAGCGCATGGTTCGCGACCGCTTCGCCGATCGCCATCAGGTGCGGGTCGCTGATCGCGTCCACGATCGCCCAGCGGCGGCCCTGGTCGACCAGCCGCGTCATCTCCCGCCGCATCGCCGCAGCCCCCTGTTCCACCACGGGGAAGGGGATCAGCCCGACCCCGCCCTCGGCCTGGCGGGAGAGCACGCGCACCAGGTTCGCATCCGTCATCGGCGTCAGCGGGTGGTGCTCCATCCCGCTCTCGCTCAACAGGGCGCCGCCGACGAACAGGTGGCCGAGATAGATGGTCCGCCCATTGGTAGGGAAGGCGGGGCAGGCGATGGCGAAGCCCGAGCCCAGCCGCTTCAGCAGCGCATCGCCCACCGGGCCGATATTGCCCGCATCGGTGCTGTCGAAGGTGGAGCAGTATTTCCAGAAGATTTGCCGCGCGCCCGCCCCGGTCAGCGCATCGCAGGCGGCGAGAGACTGCGCCACCGCATCCGCCGCGGGCACGGTGCGGATCTTCAGCGCGATGATGACGGCATCGGCCTCCGGCAGCGGGCCGTCGGGCACGCCGATCACCTGCACCGCGGACATGCCCCCCTTGACCAGCGTGTTGGCGAGGTCGGTCGCACCGGTGAAGTCGTCGGCGACGCAGCCGAGCAGCAAGGGCATGGGATCGGTCCTTCAGAAGACGGGCGTGCCGTCCTTGCGGAAATAGACGGACTTCCCGTCCGGCCCGGGGCGGATCATCAGGTCGTCGTCGGGGTATTCCACGCGCTCGAACAGCGTGCGGTCGCCCACTTCCAGGTAGAGCACATCGGCGGTGCCGCGGTTGACCAGGTGATGCGCATCGCCCGTGCCGGCCGGGAACCCCGCGCACATGCCGGGGCCGAGCGGCGTCTCCCCTGCATCGGTCACCAGGATCGGATGGCCTTCCAGGATGTAGACGAACTCATCCTGCTTCTCATGCGCGTGGCGCAGCGCCGAGGCCGCGCCTGGCGGCAGGCGTGTGAGGTTCACGCCGAAATTGCGCAGGCGGAAAATGTCGCCGAGCACGCGCTTTTCCCGCCCGCCGATCTTGTCCACCAGGTCGGGCGGATAGCCCGATGGCCGGGCGCGCGGCGGCACCTCGGCTGCGGCGACGGCGATGGGCGGGGTGTCCTCGGGCATGGCGGCCTCCTCACCCCGCGGGTGGCAGGGCCAGCACATCCTGGTGCCCGATGCGGGCGGAGAGAAGCCCGTCTGCGGCCTGTGCGCGGCGCGTCTCGATCCAGTCCTCGATCGCTGCCGCGCCGCGGCGTTCCCAGGCGAAGGCGGCCGCGCCGTGGCCGGTCGCGATCTCCTGCGCAAAGAGCCTCGAACGGCGATCGACGATCCAGTCCGAAGGTCCGCGATGGACGGTGAAGCCGCGCCCCGCGAAGGCCTCAGCGATGGCGCGCGGCGCCTCGGGGCCGAGGGCGACGCCGCCGAACCCCTTGTCCCGCCGCTGGTCGCGGCGGAAGCCGCGCATCACCAGTGCATCGGCCGGGTGGGGCGGGGAGAAGCGCTCCCGCCCCGTGACGTTCAGCGCGGAATAGAAGGGCAGGCGATGGCGCGCGCAGGCATCGGCCATGCGCTCCACCCAGTCACGGGAGACGAGGTCGCAGAGCGCCGTGCTGACGACCGCGTCCACCTGGTCGAGCGGCAGGTTCTCCGGCGCCTCGGCCAGGTCGGCGAGCAGGGCTTCCACCCGCCAGGCGCCGCCGGGTGCGTGGACCAGCAAAGTGCGACGGTTGGGCTGCGTCACGGTCCAGCCCACGCCATCCGCGCGGTCGGCGATGGTGTCGAAGGCGCGCTCGACCAGGGCGGGGTCGGCATCGACCAGCGTCCAGGCCTGGGACCGGCCGATGAAGTGCCCGAGCCAGCGCAGCAGGCTGCCCGTCCCGGCACCGAGGTCGAGGATGCGCGGCCGGGCCGGCAACGCGGCGGCGAGGGCCGCGGCGAGTTCCGGGTTGCGCGCGGCGGCGTCATGGGGCTCGCGCAGGTCGAGCCAATCCCCGTCGAAGGCCTCGGTCATGCGGCGTGCGCCTTGTCCAGTTCCGCGCGGAAGGCCTCGGCCCGGTCGGTCCAGCGGGGCAGGCGCTGGCCGCCCTGCCAGGCGGCCTCGGCCATCTCGGCACGGAGGTCGGCATCGAAGATCGGCCGGCGCATGCCCTTGGAGAGCGAGACATGGTCGTCGACCGGGGAGACGATGGCCGAACCCTGCACCACCACCTCCGCGATCGCGCCGCCGGCGGTGATGGCGAGCGGCAGGCCGCGGGCCATCGCCTCGGCCGCGGCCATGCCGTAGCCCTCCCAGCGCGTGGCCAGCGCGAAGAGGTCGGCGCCGTCATACAGCGCATCGAGCGCCGGCCCGCTCACCTCGCCCGCGAAGGCCACGCGGCCGGCGATGCCGAGTTCGTCCGCCAGCGCGCGCAGCCCATGCGCATGCGGCGGGTCGCGGCGTTCGTCGCCCGCGATCGTCAGCGACCAGTCGAGGTCGGTCAGACGGGCGAGGGCGCGCAGCAGCACGTCATGCCCCTTGCGCGGCACCAGCGTGCCGACGGACAGGATCGCGCAGCCCGGACCGCCGGAGCCCGCGGCGCGCGCGGCGGGGTCCGTGCCCGGTTCGACCACGCCGATCTTCGCGGCGTCCGTGCCGAATTCCTCGGGCAGGCGGCGGGCGGTGAGCGGGGAGGTGCAGACGAGCCGCGCGCAGGCGCCAAACAGCGCGCGTTCCTTCGACTTCAGCACGGTGCGCGTCGATTCCGCGAAGCCGTGCTCGAGCGCCGTCGGGTGATGGATCAGCGCGACCGCGCGTCGGGCGGACAGCTCCTGCGCCAGCGGCAGGAAGGCGGGCAGGCCGAGCCCGTCGATGACGATGCGCGCATCCGCGGGCAGGGCGGCGAGTGCGGCGCGGGCGCCTTCCGTCGCGGCCTCGTCCGGCGCGGGGTGGCTGCCGGGCAGTTCCACCACCTCGACCGTCTCGCCGAGGGCGCGCAGCCCCTCGACCATCCGGCGGTCGTAGATGTAGCCGCCGGAGATCGCGTCGAAGGGGCCGGGGACGAGGAGGTGAATGCCGCTCAAGCCGCCGGGGCCCCTTCATAGGCCGCCCAGGCGACATGGCTTTCGCGCAGCAGCACCTTCAGCCCCGTCACGGCGCGGCCGCCATCGCCGAGCCGGCCTTCGGCCAGCGCGGCCGAGAGCAGCTTGTGGATATGCGCGCAGAGGAATTCGGTCGTGGTGTTCTGGCCGGCGAATTGCGGCTCGGCATCGAGGTTCCGGTAGTCGAACCCGTCCAGGATCTTTCGCAGTTCCACCTTCGCCGCGGCGATGTCGACCAGCAGGTTCAGGTGGTCGAGCTGCGGGGCGCGGAATTCCGCCTCCACGACGAAGGTGGCGCCGTGCAGGCGCTGCGCGGGCCCGAATTCCGCACCGCGGAAGGAATGGGCGATCATGACGTGGTCGACGACGGTGAGGCTGTACATGGCTGTCCTTCTATCCGGCGCGGGGGGCGGCGTCACGCCGCGTAGGTGACGAGCGGGCAGAGCGGCGCGAGCGCCCCGGGCGGCGGGTTCAGCAGGCCGGGCATCGCCGCCGGCAGGTCCTCGAACCGCGTCGCGGGGCCGACCAGCGCATCGAGCCGCGGATCGGCCAGCAGCGACAGGGCAAGGGCCATGCGCTCCCCATGCGTCCGCCGCCCGCGCATGGCGGGGGCGACCGCGCCGACCTGGGTCGAGACGATGGAGAGGCGTTTCGCGTGAAACGCTTCCCCGAGCGGAAGGCTCGCATCCCGGTCGCCGAACCATGACGCTTCGACGATGCGCGCTTCGAAGCCGCAGAGTTCGAGGGCGCGGCGCAGCCCGGCCGGGTCGGCGGAGGCGTGGATGACGAGGTCGCGGTTGGCCGGCGCGTCCTCGGGCGGGGTGAAGCGGGCGCCCAGCGCCTCGGCGGTGGCGCGGCGGCGGGGGTCGATGTCGCAGATGGCGACGTCCATGCCGGGGATTCGGGCGAGCAGGCAGGCGACGAGCAGCCCGACCACGCCGGCGCCGATGACGAGGGCGCGTTCGCCGGCGAGCGGCCTTGCGTCCCACAGCACGTTCACCGCCGTTTCCATGTTGGCGGCGAGCACTGCGCGCGCGTCGGGCACATCGTCCGGGACGGGGATGCACATCGCGGCGGGGGCGAGGAATCGGTCCTGGTGCGGGTGCAGGCAGAAGACGCGCCGGTCGCGCAGGTGGTCGGGCCCGTCCTCGACGGTGCCGACCGCGCTGTAGCCGTACTTGACGGGGAAGGGGAATTTTCCCCCCTGGAGCGGGCAGCGCATGGCGTCGTGCTGGCTCTCGGGCACGCGCCCCGCCAGCACCAGCCGTTCGGTCCCGCGCGAGATGCCCGTCGCGTGTGTGCGGATGAGCGCCTGGTCGGCGTTTGGCGCTGCCAGGCTTTCGGTGCGGATCTCGCACTGCCCTCGTGCGATGGTCCAGAGAGCGCGCGCCGTGGTCATGTTTCCTGCTGCCCTCTGCCGTCAGGTGCCAAGGAGACAAGGAAGGAGGGGGATTCGGGGGAGTTCCCTCCCCCGATGCTTTCTTTTCTTCACTGTTGTCCCGGCCGCGCGCGGTGCAGCGGGATGTCGAGCAGGATGTCCGGCGCGATGTCGTGCACCGTCCACGAAAACCGCAGCCCGTCCGCGATGCGCGCCACTTCCGGCAGGGTGAAGGCCGGGATGCCGGAGCCGAGCAGCACCGGCGCGACGGTGACGTGGAGATGGTCGAGGCAGCCGGCGGCCAGGAAGCGGGAGACGGTCAGTCCCCCGCCTTCGACGAAGATGCGGGTGAGGCCGCGCGCGGCGAGCGCGGCGAGCAGCGCGGCCGGCGCGATGCCGCCGGAGGGTTCGCGCGGCAGGCGCAGCACATCTGCGGTGCCGTGGCGGTCGGTCCCGGGGGTGTCCTCGGCGCAGGCGAGCAGTGTCGGGGGGCCGTCCTGGAACACGCGGTGGTCCGCGGTCAGGCGGCGATCCGTGTCGATCACGACGCGCACCGGGTCGGGGCCTTCGACTTCGCGCGTCGTCAGGCGTGGATCGTCGTGGCGCACGGTGCCGGCGCCGACCACCACCGCGTGGCAAAGCGCGCGCAGCCGGTGGGTGTGCAGGATGTCGCCTGGCCCGCCGATCCATTGGCTGCTGCCGGAGGCTGTCGCGATGCGCCCGTCGAGCGTCTGCGCCAGCCGCCCGACCACGCGGCAGCCATCGGGGGCGGTGGGCGGGGCGAGGATCGGCGCGAAGAGCGGCGCGAGCGGCCCCGCGGCCGTCGCCGCGCCGTCGCGCGCCGCGAGCAGCGCGGCCCATGCCGTATCGGTTTCGGCCTTGTCCATCGTGGCGCCTCATGCCCGAAG
>NZ_JACADQ010000200.1 GCF_016106015.1 Neoroseomonas rubea | reverse complement strand
CGAGACTGCGCGCATCGAGGTCCGCCGCGCGCGGGAGATGCTCGGCGACAGCCCGCAGACGCTGCTGCTCGCCGCCGAGGCCGAGCGCCTCGCGGGGCGGGAGGAGGCGGCGACGACCGCCTTCAAGGCGCTCGCCGCCCGGCCCGATGCGCGCTTCCTCGGCCTGCGCGGCCTGCTGCGCCAGGCGATGCAGCGGGAGGATTGGGCGGCCGCCCAGCGGCTCGCCAAGGAAGCCGAGGCGGTGAACCCTGGCGCGGCCTGGCTGCGGGAGGAACGGCAGGTGCTCGCGTTGCGCACGCGGGACTGGCGGGAGGCGCTGGCGCTGTCCCCGCCCGCCGGGCCACGCGCCGCGCTGGCGCTCGCGGCGTCGGAGCAGGAGGCGGATGCGGCGCGGGCGGCGGAGCTCGAGAAGCTCGCCTTCACCGCGGATCCCGCCTTCGCGCCGGCGGCGCTGGCGCATGCCAAGCGGCTGGCGGCCTCAGGCAGCGCGCGGCGCGCGCGGGCGGTGCTGGAACAGTCCTGGCTCGCCGCGCCGCATCCGGACATCGCCGCGGCCTGGCTTGCCGGCACCACGGAGAAGCTGGGTAAGGTCAAGGCCGCCGAAGACCTTATCCACCGCAATCCCGAGCACCCGGAAAGCCGCCTTCTGATGGCGCGACTGGCGCTGGAGGCCGGGCTGACCGGCCGCGCGCGGGGCGAGCTGGATGCGCTGGTGGCGGCCGGGGCGGCGGATCGCCGCGCCTACCTGCTGCTCGCACAGCTGGAGGAGGCCGAGCATGGCGACACGGCCGATGCCCGCGCCGCCCAGGCGAAGTGGCTGCGCGGCGCGGCCAATGCGCAGGGCGCGCCGCGCTGGCGCTGCGGCGCCTGCGGCGCGGAGCACAATGGCTGGAAGGCGGAGTGCGCTGCCTGCGGCACGGTCGGCCGCATCGCCTGGTCGGCACCGGCGAAGGGGTAGGCTGGCGCGCGGCAGATCGCGGCGCCCCCTGCGATCCGAGAGCCCAAGTCGCCAGAGGAGCAGAAGACCGGATCGAGGCGAAGCGTCGATCCGCGAGCGCGAAGCGCGACCGCGCCCAGCGCACCAGGACACGGCGCGCAAGCCCAGCCCGCACATGCGGGCGCCGGCTCCTGAGGCCATCTAGAAGATTCTCTCCGGCACCAGGCTCGCATAGACATCGCCGCTGTTCGCCTCATGCGGCAGTGCGGTGATCCAGTCGGCCATGGACGCGGCATCGATCGGCGAGGCGTGTTCGAAGCGCATGCTCTCCCCGAGGCAGGCGTTGAAGGCGCGGTAGCCGAGGGCGGCGAGCAACGCGAGGCAGTCCGCCGCGACGTCGCGCTGGATGGTGGTGAATTCGAAGGACAGGGCGCGCGGAGGGCGCGTGAGGCCGCGCAGCACCGCGGCCTCGAAGCCTTCCACGTCGATCTTCACGAAGGCCGGCAGCCCGTGGCGCATGGCCAGCGCGTCGAGCGTAGTGACCGGTCGCGCGATGGTCGCGTCCCAGCGCTGGCCCTCCCAGCCGGCTGCACCCGCGGCCGCGGCGATGAAGGCGTCCGACGCCGTCGCGACCGTCGGGTTGGCGGTGTTCAGGCGCAGCACCGCCTCCCCTTCCGTCGCGCCGAGCAGCGCCTGCACCAGCGTGATGCCGGGGTCGTCGCGGAACACCAGGCGCAGCGCGCGGGCGAGGCGAGGCTGCGGTTCCACCGCCACCACCCGCGCGCCGAGCCGGCGGAAGGCGAGCGTGCGGTCGCCCACATGCGCGCCGACGTCGAAGGCCAGGTCGCCGGGGGCGAGGAAGCGCGCATAGAAAGCATCGAGCAGCGCCGCGCGGCCCGGCGCGTGATAGGTGCGCAGCGAGGCGCCGACCGCCTTCGCGAAGCCCGTCATGCCGTGCGCGCCGGCTTGAGGTCGATCAGCGGCGTGCCGTCGACGCAGTCGAGGCCACGGACCGTGACGCCGTCCTCGGCGACCGCCACCACCTCCACCAGCGATGTCGCGATCGGGTTAGGCCGGTTCGGCGATCGCAGCGCGAAGGTGCCGGACGGCGCGCGCCCCTTCGGCGCCTGCACCAGCAGGTCCCGCCGCGCGAGGTGCATCCAGTACAGCACTTCGAGGCGATCGCCGGGGCGGATGCCGCGCAGCGCCGGGCGCCAGGGCGCCTCGACCTCGATGCGGCATTCGGGCCCGTCCGGCTGGCCGCGATGGGGGCATTCGGCCCGCGTCGCGAAGGGCGTGCGGATGCGGCCGATGAAGGCCAGGGCGGCATCGGCCCGGTCGGGCGCGCCGCCTTCCACCTCCCCTGGGCGCGTCGCGTGCCAGGCGGCGGCGCTCATGCGAAGACGACCGCGGCACCGGCGGCGAAGGCCGGCGGCACCATGACGCCCTGCGGCGCTTCGACCGTCGGGATGCCTTCCAGCACGCGCCGTGCGGCCGCGCCGCCATCTGCCGTGCGCACCACCATCCCCGCCATGAAGGGGGAGGCAGGCGGCGTCACGCCGGGCAGCACCGCGGGAAGTGAAGCTTCGGGGAGGATGCGCACGCGCGTTTCCATCACCGGGGCGAAGGGGCCGGCCGCGCGCGCCGCGCCGGGCAGGCGCAGCAGGAAGCCTCCGGCAGGGTCGGGTTCCACCGCCAGGCCCGACAGGCGGGACAGGCGCGCGGCGGTGTCGGCGGGTTCGGCGGCGGACAGGATCACCTCCTCCAGCGCTTCGGCCTTGTTCGCGTGGTCCATCCAGCGTTCCTGCCAGACCAGTTCGGGCGTCAGGTGGCGGATCAGCTGGATGCGGCCCTCGGGCGGGTCGGGGAAGGGCAGGCGGGCGAATTTCGCGATCGGGCCGCCGGCCTCGACCGGGCGTTCCAGCCAGGCGATGCCGGGAATGTCGAGCCCCGCGGCGCGCAGCCGCGCGAGATTCGCCTCCGGGTCCTCCATCGCCAGCGCCAGGATGTGCATCCCCGGGTAGCGCGCGAGGAAGGCGTTGAGCGTGTTGTCGTAGAGCGCCGGGTCGAGGATCGCGATCAGTTCGATATAGCCGTGCCGGAGGAAGGCGCAGCGATTGCCCGACCCGTATTTTTCGACCGGCAGGTCCGGCCTGCGCCGGCCCGATTGCTGGGCGATGGGCGAAAGCGCGAAGCCGAGCCTTTCGTAGGCCGCGGCCATAGGCCCGAGGTCGCGCGCGGCGACGCCCACATGGTCGATCGCGACGGCGGTGCTCATGCGGGGTTCTCGTATTTGTCGAGCAGCCAGGCGGCGGGCTCGGCCGCGGCCTCGGCGTACCAGCGCGCGACCAGGGGATGGGCGCGGACCGCCTCCAGGTAGGCGTGCGTTCCGGCGGAGAGCTCCGGCTGCCAGGTGATGAAGCGCGCGACGACCGGCGCGTACATCGCATCCGCCAGCGTGAAGCCAGCGCCGAACAGGAAGGGGCCGCCATGCTGCGCGCGGCATTCCGCCCAGATCGCCTCGATCCGGGCGATGTCGGCCAGCGCCTCCGGGGTGCGGCCCTGGCCAGGGAAGCTGCGGCCGAGATTCATCGGCATCGCCATGCGCAGCGCGCGGAAGCCGGCATGCATCTCGGCCGCGACCGAGCGCGCATGGGCCCGCGCGACGCGGTCGGCTGGCCAGAGGCCGGGGGCCTGCTCGGCGCAATACTCCGCGATGGCGACGCTTTCCCACAGCCGGGCGCCGTCATGTTCCAGGTAGGGCACCATACCGTTGGGCGATATGGTCTTGAGCGCGGTCGTTCCGCCCCCGCCGGCGAGCGGGATCACCACCTCCTCCACATCGAGCCCGGCGAGGCGCACTGCCAACCAGCCGCGCAGCGACCAGGACGAATAGCGCTTGGTGCCGATGACGAGGCGTCCCTTGGCCATGCCCGCGCCCTCCTTCCGGCGCGGGCGGAGACTGCCATGCCGGGGCCGCCCGGCGAAGCCCGCTTGCCCGGGGCCGTCCAAGGGTGTTCCTTGCGGGCCTGCCGAGCCCGGAGGCCCCGATGAACGAGATCAGCGTGCCGCGTCCGAATTCCCTGGACGCCTTCTGGATGCCTTTCTCCGACAACAAGTACTTCAAGGGCGACACGTCCCGGCTGCTCGCGCGCGCCGAGGGCATGCACTACTACACGCCCGAGGGGCGGGAGATCCTGGACGGGACGGCCGGCCTGTGGTGCTGCAACGCGGGCCATGGCCGGCGGGAGATCGTCGAGGCGATCCAGAAGCAGGCCGCGATCATGGATTTCGCGCCGACCTTCCAGCTGGGCCACCCGATCGCCTTCGAGGCCGCCGCCCGCGTCGCGGAACTCGCTCCCGAGGGCATGGACCGCGTCTTCTTCACCAATTCCGGCAGCGAAAGCGCGGACACCGCGCTGAAGATCGCGCTCGCCTACCACAAGGCCCGCGGGGAGAGCAGCCGCGTGCGGCTGATCGGGCGGGAGCGCGGCTATCACGGCGTCGGCTTCGGCGGCATGTCGGTGGGCGGCATCGGGCCCAACCGCAAGCAGTTCGGTGCGCTGCTGCCCTATGTGGACCACCTGCCGCACACGCATGGCCTGAAGGAGAACGTCTTCGCGAGGGGCGAGCCGCCGGCCGGCGCGTATCTGGCCGATGCGCTCGAGAATCTTGTCGCGCTGCATGGCGCCGAGACGATCGCGGCCGTGATGGTCGAGCCCGTGGCCGGGTCCACCGGCGTGCTCGTGCCGCCCGTGGGCTACCTCAAGCGGCTGCGGGAGATCTGCGACAAGCACGGCATCCTGCTGATATTCGACGAGGTGATCACCGGCTTCGGCCGCCTCGGCACCAATTTTGGCGCCGAGCGGCTGGGGGTGACGCCGGACATCATGACCATGGCCAAGGGGCTGACCAACGCCGCCGTGCCGATGGGCGCCGTCGCCGTGAAGAACGGCATCTACGACGCGATCGTGGAGGGCACCGCGGCGGGGATCGAGTTCTTCCACGGCTACACCTATTCCGGCCATCCGCTGGCAGCCGCGGCGTCCATCGCGACGCTCGAGCTGCACAAGACCGAGGACCTGCCCGGCCGCGCTCGTGCGATCGAGCCTTACTGGCAGGATGCGGTCCACAGCCTGAAGTCCGAGCCAAACGTGATCGACACGCGCGACATCGGCCTGATCGGCGGCATTGAACTGGCACCCCGCGCCGGCAAGCCCGGGCAGCGCGCCATGTCCGTCTTCCGCCGCTGCTTCGACGCCGGCCTGCTGGTGCGCGTGACCGGGGACATCGTGGCACTCTCCCCGCCGCTGATCGTCGAGCGCCCGCATGTGGACCGCATGGTCGGCACGCTCGCCGAGGCGATCCGCGCCGAGGCGGCCTGAGGGCCGGCATGGCGGAGCAGCAGGCAGAGGAGGAGCAGCCGCCGCCGCTGGTCGTGCTGCTGGTCGACCCGCTGGCCGGGCCGCGCACCGTCACGCAGCGCATGCTGGAGGCGGAAGGCCACACCGTCCATACGGGCGGCGACTGGGCGGCCGCCGAGCGCCATCTGCTTCAGCAGAAGGTCGAGGCGCTGTTCATCGGCCTCGGCGGCTTCGGCTTCGACGGGCTGAAGGCGGTGAAGGAGTTCCGCCGCCGCCTGCCGCCGCAGTGCGACCTGCCCGTGATCGGCATCGGGACGGGGCAGCAGCGGTCGGAGGACCAGCAGGCCTTCGATGCCGGCTGCGACGAGCTTCTGGTCCGCCCCTTCGAGCCCGAGATGCTGCGGGATGCGCTCGCCCGCGCCTGGCGCTTCCGCCGCCCACCGCAGCAATTGGACGAGGAGAGGCGCGCGGCCCTGCGCACAGTGCACGGACCGGCGGCGCTGGCCGCGCTGGACGATTCCGTGATCGCCGCACAGGCCGTCGTCGCCGCGCGCTTCTACGAGGACGGCGCCACCCCCGAGGACTACGCGGCGGTGGGCGGCGCCATGGCGGCCGCGCTGGACGGAATCGGCCTGGTCGCGGCGCGGGACGCCGCGGAACGGCTGGCGAAACATGCCGATGAGGGGCGGCGGCGCGTCTACCCGCTCATGTCCGCCCTGATCGCGGCGCGGGTCGCCCTGCGCCGCGACAGGATGATTGCGGCCCGCCAGGACCCCATATGGGCGGCGAGCGACATCACTCCCGGAGAGACCCAGTGAGCGAAACCAACGCGCGCGAGCCGGTGCCCGTCACCGTGCTGACCGGCTATCTCGGCGCCGGCAAGACCACGCTGCTCAACCGAATCCTGACCGAGAACCACGGCCGGAAATTCGCGGTCGTGATCAACGAGTTCGGCGAACTCGGCGTGGATAACGACCTCGTCGTCGATGCTGACGAGGAAGTGTTCGAGATGAACAACGGCTGCATCTGCTGCACCGTGCGTGGCGACCTGATCCGCATCCTCGGCGGGTTGATGAAGCGGCGCGATCGCTTCGATGGCATCATCGTCGAGACGACGGGCCTGGCCGACCCCGCACCCGTGGCGCAGACCTTCTTCGTGGATGAGGACGTCAAGCGCGCGACCAAGCTTGACGCCATCGTCACGGTGGTGGACGCGAAGCACCTGCCCGCGCGGCTGGCCGACAGCAGCGAGGCGCAGGAGCAGATCGCCTTCGCCGACATCATCGTGCTGAACAAGATGGACCTCGTCAGCGCCGAGGAAGCGGAGGAGGTCGAGCGCCGCATCCGCGCCATCAACCCCTATGCCGAGATCCGCCGCGCGACGAAGTCCGACGTGCCGATCGACGCGGTGGTCGGGCGCGACGCCTTCAACCTGGCCCGTATCCTCGAGCGCGAGCCCGAGTTCCTGTCGGGCGAGGACGAGCACGAGCATGATTCTGCGGTGAACAGCGTGTCCTTCGAGGTCGATCGCCCGATCGACCCGGAACGCTTCAATGCCTGGATCACCCAGGTGCTGGCCGCGAAGGGCCAGGACCTGCTGCGCACCAAGGGGGTGCTCCACTACGAGGGGGACAGCCGCCGCTTTGCCTTCCAGGCGGTGCACATGATCGCCGATGGCGACTTCATCGGCGAGGTGAAGGACGGCGATCCGAGGCGGTCCAAGATCGTCTTCATCGGCCGCGACCTGAACCGGCCCTGGCTGCGGCGGGGTTTCGAGGCCTGCCAGGCCGGCGAGGACGAGGCGAAGATCCAGGCGGAGATCGCGCGGTGGAGCCCGCCGCCGGCATGAGTGACGCGGCGTCGAAGCTCGGGGGAGGGGAACCTCCCCCGAACCCCCTCCCTTCTTTGTCGGTCTGGCTCCGGCCTCTGATGTCAGTTCTCAACAGACAGAAAAAGGAGGGGGCCCGGGGGAGTT
>NZ_JACADQ010000020.1 GCF_016106015.1 Neoroseomonas rubea | reverse complement strand
GGGCGCGGTGAAGCGGGCCGCGCGGCCGGCCGCCGTGCTGCTGCTGTATGTGCTGCTTGCGCGCATGATGGCGGGCAGCGGTGCCACGACCGCGCTGGCCGAGGCCGCGGCGGGCGCGCTCGGCGCCGCGGCGCCCTATGCGGTGCCGCCGCTTGGCCTCATTGCCGGCATGGTGACGGGCAGCAATGTCGGCTCCAACGCCGCGCTGATGCCGGTGCAGAAGGCGCTCGGCCTCGCCGCGGGGATGCCGCCGCTGCTGGCACCCGCCGTGCACAACTTCGCCGGCGCGGCGGGGGCGGGCATGTCCTTCGGCGTGACGGCGCTGGTCTGCGGGCTGCTCGCGGACGGCACGCGGCCGCGCCAGGTCTGGCGGCTGCTGTTGCCGTCGATGGCCGCGGTGCTGCTCGTCGGCTGGGCGGCGGTCGCGCTGCTGCGCTGAGGCCGGGCTTGCGCCCGCGTGCGGCAGGCGACAGGCTTCCGGGCAAGAAGACCACCGGAGAGGAACGCCATGGCCATCTTCACCCGCCGCGCCGCGCTCGCGGCCGCTGCCGCGCTGCTCGCGGCACCCGCCGTGCGCGCGCAGGGCGCCTTCCCGAACAAGCCGCTGCGCATCATCGTCCCCTACCCGCCCGGCGGCGTGACGGACATCATGGGGCGCCTCGCGGCGGAGGCGATGGCCCGCCATCTCGGCCAGCCCGTGGTGGTCGAGAACCGTGCCGGCGCGGGCGGCAACATCGGCGCCAAGGCCGCCGCGCAGGCGGAGCCCGACGGCTACACCATGCTGCTCGGCACCATGGCGACGCAGGGCGTGAACCCGGTGCTGTATCCCGACCCGTCCTTCGACCCGCGGCGGGACCTGGTGGGCGTGGGCATGATGGCCGACATGCCGAACATCCTGGTGTGCAACCCGCGCCGCTGGAACCCGGCGAACGCGCAGGAAGCGATCGCGCGCATGAAGGCGGAGCCGGGCAAGATCCTGTTCGGCTCGGTCGGCAACGGCTCCTCCTCCCATCTCAGCCAGGTGATGCTGACGCGCATGGCCGGGCTCGACGTGGTGCACGTGCCCTATCGCGGATCCTCGCCGGCCGTCGCGGCCATGATCGCAGGCGACCTCGACCTGCTGTTCGACGCCTCGGCCACCTCCGGCCCGCATGTCCGGGGCGGGACGCTGAAGCCGCTCGCCATCACCATGAACCGGCGGCTGGGCTCGCTGCCCGACATCCCGACGCTCGAGGAAGCGGGCGTGCGCGGCTATCACCTGTCCGTCTGGAACGGCGTGCTGACGCAGGCGCGCGTGCCGGCGCCGATCCTCGCACGGCTGCAGGATGCCTTCGGGAAGGCGATGGATGGGCCCATGCTCGACCGGCTCCGCGCCAACTTCACCGAGCCGCTGGTGATCCCCCCGGCCCAGCTGCAGCCCTGGCTGAACGAGGATGCTGAACGCTGGGTGCGCATCGCGCGGGAGAGCAACATCCGGGCGGACTGACGCACGGATCGTGGACAGCGCATTGCGCGCTTGAAACTTGCCGCCGGGCCGCCGGGGACTAGCCTCGGCGGCAGCGGGTCCGCATGCGGGCGGGGCCCGGCGGGAGACCCTGATGGACTGGTTCGTATCCTCGGCGCCGCGCTTCCTTGAGATACTGTGGCTCAACATCGTCCTGTCTGGCGACAACGCCGTCGTCATCGGCATGGCCGCGGCGGGGCTCTCGCCCAAGCTGCGCAGCCGCGCAGTGCTGTTCGGGATCGTGACCGCGGCGGTGCTGCGCGTCATCTTCTCGATCTTCGCGACCTACCTGCTGAACCTGTGGTGGGTGGCGCTGGTGGGCGGCCTCGCGCTGCTCTACATCGCCTGGACCTTCTTCAAGGAGCTCCGCCACCATGGCGAGGAGGCCGAGGAGGGTGGCGGCGAGTCGCGGGAGAAGACCCTCGCCCAGGCGCTGTGGCAGATCGTCCTCGCCGACGTGTCCATGAGCCTCGACAACGTCCTCGCCGTGGCGGCCGTGGCACGCAACGATGTGGTGATGCTCGTCATCGGCCTGACCGCCTCGATCATCCTGATGGGCCTGCTCGGCGGGCTGCTCGCCCGGCTGCTCGACCGCTTCAAGGTGGTGGCCTATGTCGGCGTCGCCCTCATCGCCTGGATCGGCCTGGAGCTGACCTGGGAAGGAACGGCCGCGGCGAACGAGGCGCTCAACCTCGGCCTGCCCATCGCCGCACCGCACCGCCCTGCCCCGCATTGATGCGGGGCAGGCGGATCGCCCGGACCGCGCCGGAACCGGCCGGGGCATCGCCGAAGAATTGGGCAGAACCACCGCTCCGCCGCGGGCAGCATTGCCAGCGGCCATGGTGCCCGGCTAACTCCCCCTGGGATACGATCCTATGGGAGGACGACACGAATGAAACTGACACGAAGGCTGGCCCTCGCGGTGACGCTTGCCGCACCGCTGGCCGCCGCGCCGGCCATGGCGCAGACCCAGATCACCGTCCAGCACGCCCTGCCCGCCAACAGCCATACCGGCGTCGGCGCCACCACCTTCGGCCAGACCTTCGAGCGCCTGACGAACGGGCGCTACCGCGTCGTCGCCCAGCGCAACGACAATGAGCGGGAGATGATCGAGAGCGTGCAGATCGGCACGATCGACTGCACCTTCACCTCCACCGGCCCGGTCGGGAACTTCGTCCCGGAGGTCCGCGTCTTCGACGTGCCGTTCCTGTTCCGCGACGCCGCCCACGCCCGCGGCGTGCTGGATTCCGAGATCGGGCAGCAGGTGCTGCAGCGCTTCCAGGCGCGTGGCCTGGTCGGCGTGATCTGGATCGAGAACGGCTTCCGCAACCTCACCAACTCCCGCCGCGAGGTCAACACGCCGGCGGACATGCGGGGCCTCAAGATCCGCACCATGGAAAACCAGGTGCACATGCGGGCCTTCACGCAGCTCGGCGCTCTGCCGACGCCGATGGCCTTCTCCGAGCTGATCCCCGCGCTGCAGCAGGGCACGGTGGACGGGCAGGAGAACCCGATCTCGGTCATCGTGGCGAACAACATCAACCAGGTGCAGCGCTTCATGACGCTGACCCGCCACGTCTATTCGCCGCAGGTCATGATCTGCAACCCGCAGACCGTGGCGCGGCTGAACGCGGCGGACCGCGCCCTGTTCCAGCAGGCGGCCCAGGAAGCCCAGCGCGCCAACCGCGCCCGCGTGACGGCGGATGACGAGAGCGGCGTGGCCGAGCTCCGCCGGCGGGGCATGACGGTGATCACCGAGGTCGACACCTCCGCCTTCCAGCAGGCGCTCGCGCCCGCCTTCGCGGAGTGGGAACGGACCCTCGGCGCCGACCTGCTGCGCCGCATCCGCGACTGGCGTCCGAACTGAGGCCGCGCTTCGGCGCAGCATGAAGGGGGCGCGCGGAGCGTCGCGCGCCCCCCAAGATCCAAGGCAGGGGCTTCGATGAACGCGATGAACGTCCTGCCGCTGCAGGTGACGGCAGCGGCGACGCTGGCGGCCGTGGCGGTGGCGCTCTGGGCAGGGTCGGGCGACGGCGCCCGGGGCACGGTCCGGCGCGCCATCCTTTCCCTCGACCGCGTCTCGACCGGGATCGCGACGCTGCTCGCGAGCCTCGCGCTCACCGTCGCGGTCGGCGCGGGGCTTTGGCAGGTGGTGGCGCGCTTCGCGACCGAGACGCCCTCCGTCTGGTCCGAGGCGCTGGTCCGCACCGCGCTGATCTGGATGGCCTTCATCGGCGTGGCGGTGGCGCTGCGCGCCGGCGCGCTGGTCTCGATCGACGTCGCGCACCGCTATTCCTCGGGCGCGCTGCGCCGCGCGCTGGAGGCGGCGACGATGGCCTGCTGCCTGTCGATGCTGGGCGTGATGTTCTGGTTCGGCTGGATGATGGCCGACCGCGTGCAGTTCCAGGAGATGGCCGGGCTCGAGGTCTCGATGTCCTGGGGCTATGCCGCCATCCCGCTCGGCGCGGTCTTCGCCATGGTCGGCACGGTCGCGCATTTCCTCGACCGACGCGCCGAGGAACTGGAGAACGCCGTATGAGCGGAATGATGCTCACGGTGATGCTGGTGCTGTTCGCCGCCAGCATCCCGGTCGCGATCGCCATCGGGCTTGCCGCGGTCGTCGGCATCGCGGGCTACACGAGCTTCCCGCTGATCGTCGCCGCGCAGCAATTGTTCGTGGCGCTGGACCGCTTCCCGCTCGCCGCCATTCCCTTCTTCATCCTGGCGGGCAACCTGATGGAAGTGGGCGGCATATCGCGCCGCCTGGTGGAATTCGCGCGGTCGATCGTCGGCGGCGTGCAGGGCGGGCTGCCCGCGACCTGCGTCGTCACCTGCATGATCTTCGCCGCGATCAGCGGATCCTCCGTCGCGACCACCTTCGCGATCGGGGCGATCATGATCCCCGCACTGGTGCGCGCGGGCTATCCGGTGGGCTTCGCGGCGGCGCTGCAGGCGACGGCGGCGGAGCTGGGCGTGATCATCCCGCCCTCGATCCCGATGATCCTGTACGGCGTGACGACGCAGACCTCGATCCCCGAACTGTTCATCGCCGGCTTCGGGCCGGGCCTGCTGATCGGCGGCGCGCTGATCGCGACCGTGCTGGTCTGGTGCCGGATCAGGGGCTGGGGGAAGCAGGATGGCGAGAACCGCCTGCCCTTCCTGACCGCCACGCGGCAGGCCGGCTTCGCGCTGGTGATGCCTCTTGTCGTGCTCGGCGGCATCTATGGCGGCATCACCACGCCGACCGAAGCCTCCGTCATCGCCGTGGTCTACGCGCTGCTGGTGGGGATGTTCCTGCACCGGGAGATCGGGTTCCGCGACCTGCTGCCGATCTTCCGCAAGTCGGTGATCAGCAGCGCGGTGATCATGTTCATCATCGCCTGCGCGGCGCTGTTCTCCTGGCTGCTGAACCGGCAGGGCGTGCCGGACGCGGCGGCCGAGTGGCTCGCCACCGCCTTCGATTCCGGCGCCCTCTTCCTGCTGGTGGTGAACCTCTTCCTGTTCGTCGTCGGCATGTTCGTGGAGACCTCGGCCTCGATCATCGTGCTCGCGCCGATCCTGTCGGAGGCGGCGCAGAAGCTCGGCATCGACGGCGTGCATTTCGGCACGATCATGGTGGTGAACCTCGCGCTGGGCATGATCACGCCGCCCTTCGGCGTGAACCTGTTCGCCGCGGCGCAGGTGGCGGGATGCAGCATCGACAAGATGATGCGCCCGCTTGCCATCTTCATCGGCGTGGTCTTCGCCTGCCTGATGGTCATCACCTACGTGCCCGCCATCACGATGACCCTGCCGCAACTGGTCTTCCGATGAGCATCGGGACGCCGGAGGCGCTGCGGCACCTCCGGCGGGACCCGGCGCTGAAGCGCGTCATCCGCCAGGTCGGCCCCTGCACGCTCAAGCCGGCGCGCCGCCAGCCCTATGAGGCGCTGGTCCGCGCCATCGCCCACCAGCAGGTGCATGGCCGCGCGGCGGAGGCGATCCTCGGCCGTTTCCTGGCCCTGTGCGACCAGCCCGGCTTCCCGCCGCCCGAGGCGGTGCTGGCCCTCACCCCCGAACAGATGCGCGGCGCCGGGCTGTCGGCGAACAAGGTGCTCGCCATCCGCGACATCGCGGAGAAGGCGGCGCTCGGCATCGTGCCGACGCGCGCGGCCGCGCGGCGCCTGTCGGACGATGCGCTGGTCGAGCGGCTGGTGCCGCTGCGCGGCGTCGGGCGCTGGACGGTGGAGATGCTGCTGATCTTCACCCTCGGCCGGCCGGATGTTCTGCCGGTGGACGATTTCGGCGTGCGGGAGGGCTATCGCCTGGCCGCCGGGCTCGAGGAACAGCCCAGGCCGCGCGCGCTGGCGGAGATCGGCGAAGCCTGGGCGCCCTACCGGACGACGGCCGCCTGGTATTTCTGGCGCGCGGCGGACCTCGCCAAGGACGGGCGCTTCAGGCAGCCGCAGGCGATCTGACCAGCGCCTCGGTGAGGTCCGGGATGTGCTCCCGGAAAGCGAAGAAGCCCTTGGTCGCGCGCGGCCAGCAGAGGCTGTCCCAGTCCCGCCGCACGCGCAGCAATGGCAGGCCGGCCAGCGCATCCGCCGTCCAGCCGACCGGCGCCCAGGGTGTGACGATGCGCGCCGCGCCGTGGGAAGCGGCGAAACCGGGCACCTCCTCCAACGCCACGCGCGACGCAGGCACGCCGTACCGCGCGGCGGCGCGCAGCAGCGCATCCTCCATGGCCGCTTCGGCGAAGGCGCGCGCGCCGGGCGCGGCGCCGAGCGGGGACCGGCGATCCTTCGTGACGACGCCCGCCACCGCCACGATGCGCGCCGCGCCGAGGTCGAGGCTTTCCGGGTGCAGGTCGTCCTCGTGCAGCAGCAGCAAGGCGGGCCCCTCCACCACGCGGTCGGGCGCTGGCAGCGGCGCCGCGGCCGGCGCCGGCCCGTCGTCGAGCGGCGCGGGGTCCTCGTCCAGCTGCCCGCGCGGCTCGAAGCGCCCGCCGGTGAAGCGCGCGATGTTCTCCACCCGCGCGACATAATGCTTGCCGCGCGTCTGCATCCCCGCGACCCAGCGCCAGGACAGCGTGTTGGACGCCGCATCGGCATCGAGCAGGTGGCGCAGGAAGACATCGGCGCCGAGCGCCCAGGGCAGGCGCAGGGAAAAGATCCAGATGCTGGCGAACCACATGCGGGCGTGGTTGTGCAGCCAGCCCGTCTCGACCAGCTCGCGCGCCCAGGCGTCGAAGCATTCGATGCCCGTCTGACCGCGCAGCGCGGCCTCGTAGCCCGGCGGTGGGGCGGCGAGCGCGGCGTCCCGCGCCTGCCCGTAGCGCGTCCAGACCGAGGGCCGCATCTCGAGCCAGCCCTTCCAGTAGGACCGCCAGAAGACCTCCTGGATGAATTTCTCCGCCGCGCGCGGGCCATGCTGCTTGAGTGCGGCCGCCACAAGCTCGCCCTCCGTCACCAGCCGGTGCCGCACATGGGGGGACAGCATCGAGACGTCCCGCCGCGCGCCCGGGCCAGGGTCGTGATTGCGCCCGGCTTCGTAGGCGCGGCCCATGCGCGGGGCGAAGTCGGCCAGGCGCGCGAGGGCGGCGGCGCGGCTGGGCGGGGCGATCTCCGTCATCGTCGCGCATGTGGCAGGGCGGGGCGCGCGCGCAAGGCCGCCGCGGTGCCGCCATCTTCGCCCATCATGCAGCCCCCATGGCGATGATGATCGGACGGCGGGGGGTGCTCGCCGGCCTCGGCGGCGTGGCGGCGGCGGGCGTGATCGGCGCGGGCTACGGGTTCGGCGTGGAGCCCTTCCTGCGGCTGGCCGTGCAGCGGCATCGCGTGACGCCGGCGGGGTGGCCCGCGGGGCTGACGCTGCGCGTCGTCCTGCTCGCGGACCTGCATGCCGGCGCGCCGCTGATGGACGAGGCGCGGATCGAGCGCATCGTCGCCGAGGCGAATGCGCTGGCGCCCGACCTGACTCTGCTGCTGGGCGACTACGGGCCGTCCATCCGTCTCGTCTCCCGCGTGCTGGCGCATGCGGATGTGGCGCGGCGGCTGTCCGCGCTGCGCGCGCGGCACGGCGTCTTCGCCATCAACGGCAACCATGACTGGTGGGAGGACCGGGAAGCGATGCGCATCGGGCGCGGCGCCGTGCCCTCCATCGCCCGCGCGCTGGACAGCGCGGGCATTCCCGTGCTGCGCAACGCCGTACTGCGCGCGGGGCCGGTGCTGGTGGGCGGGCTCGACTCCTCCTGGGCCTTCGGGCTGCGCCGTGGCGCGGACGACGTCCCGCGCCTGATGGATCAGGTGTCGGGCGACGCGCCGCTGCTGGTGATGGCGCATGAGCCCGACATGTTCGACGCCGTGCCCGCGCGCGTCGCGGCGACCTTTTCCGGCCACACCCATGGCGGCCAGGTGCGGCTGATGGGCTGGTCGCCGGTGGTGCCGTCCCGGCATGGCAACCGCTACGCCTGGGGGCATGTGCGGGAGGGCGCGCGGGACCTGGTGGTCTCGGGCGGCCTCGGCGTCTCGACCCTTCCAGTCCGCTTCGGCGTGCCGCCGGAGATCACGCTGGTGGAGATGTCGGCCTAACCCTCCAGGAACGGCTCCAGCGCGGCGAGGAAGCCGCCCGGGTTTTCGGCATGCAGCCAATGCCCGGCATCGGGCACGGTCGCGAAGGCCACGCGCGGGAACAGGGCGCGAAAGGCCGCGTGGTGCTCCTCCCGGATATAGGGCGACCGCCCGCCGGCCATGACCAGCGTCGGCCCGCCATAGGCAGCACCAGGGGGCGGCGAAAAATCCTCGATGGCCGGCATGGCCTCGCCGATCTCGGCGAGGCCCAGCCGCCAGGACGGCGGGTCGGTCTCGAAGCGCAGGCTCTGCAGCAGGAAGGCGCGGATGCCGGCCTCGGGGATGGTGGCGGCGAGCGCCGCGTCGGCCTCCTTCCGCGCGAGCCCCGGCGTGAGCGGCAGCGCCCGCATCGCCGCGACATAGGCGCGCAGCGTCGGGCGGTAGCGCACAGGCGCGATGTCGGCCACGACCAGCCGCTCGACACGGTCGGGCCGCGTCAGCGCCAGCGTCATCGCCACCTTGCCGCCCATCGAGTGCCCCAGCACCGCGGCGCGGGGGATGCCGGCCGCATCCAGCGTCTCCGCCACATCGGCCGCCATGGCGGCGTAGGACATGTCCTCGGCATGGGGCGATGCGCCGTGATTGCGCAGGTCGGGCGTCAGCACGCGGAAACGTGGGGCGAGCGCCTTGCGGATCGCGCCCCAGTTCTGCCCCGCGCCGAACAGCCCATGCAGCAGGACCAGTGGCGGGCCCTCCCCCGCTTCCGTGCAGGCGAGGATCATGTCCGCGCCGCCAGCACGACGGAGGCGACGATCAGCCCGCCGCCGGCCACGATGTCCCAGCCCACCGGTTCCCCCAGCCAGAGCGTGCTGACCAGCACGCCGAAGGCGGGCACCAGCAGGAAGGCGACGGAGGCGACCGCACCCGGCAGCCGCCGCCCGACCTCGATCACGCACCAGGTGCCGATCGGCGCGACGACCAGCCCGATATAGAGCATGTACGGCCAGGCCGGCCCGAAGATGCCGCCCCGCGGTTCCAGCACCAGGGCGAAGGGCAGGATCACCACCGTCGCCAGCGCGAAGCACCAGGGCAGCAATTCGAACACCGGCGTGGGCGGCGGCCATTTGCGCGTGGAGATGATGGCGAGCGTCCACAACAGCGCCGCCAGCACCAGCATCCCGTGCCCGAGCCGCGCATCGAGGTTCATCCAGTCCACCGCCCAGGGCCCCGACAGCACCGCGACGCCGGCGAGCCCGAGCCCCGCCGCGACCCAGCGATGCGGCGGCACCTTTTCCCCCAGCACCAGCACCGAGAGGGGAATGAGCCAATAGGTGACGACGGCGGAGATGATGGCGGTGCGCCCGGCCTCGACGATCGCGACCGCGGCATGGGCCAGGATGAAGAAGCCGCCGAGCTGGAAGACGCCGAGCCCGATGACGGAGGGAATGTCGCCCCGCTTCGGCAGGCGCAGCCGGCCGAGGATGGCGAGCAGCAGCGCCGAGACGGCGGCGGCGAGCACGACACGCCCGACGGCGAACCACATCGGCGTCGCATCCGCGAGCGCCGCCTTGGTCACCGGCCAGGCGCCGCCGAACAGGACGACGGCCACGAGCAGGATATGGAAGGCCGAACGCATGGCCGCCGCGCGACGCCCCCGTCCCAAAAGTTGGAGCCGCGGAGCATGCCGGACTCGCCTGGATTTTGATCCGGCTTCGCGGTTTTAGGAAGGGCTTAAGGCGCGAAGATCCTGCACATCTCGGCACGCAGGCGCACGGGTTCGGCCTCCGGGTCGGGCGGCGCGTCCGCCGCCGTCACGATCGCGCCCTCGGCCACGTCGCGCGTCAGCCGGATGCCGTGCGCGAGCCCGATCGGCAAGGCATCCAGCGCGCGGGAACGTGCCGCGGGGATGCACTTGCCCCAGACGCAGGCGCCGCCCTCCCCGTCCAGCACCTCGCCCGCCTTCAGCGCGCGCTTGGCGACGGCCACGACATCGCCGCGCCATTCCGTGCCGCAGCCGGTCGGTTCCCCGCGCAGCGCGGCGGAGGCGACGGAGACGCCGAGTTCGAGCCCGATGAAGTGATAGGGCCGCCACAGCGCGGCGTAGCGCCCTGACGGGTCGGTCGCGACGCCGTATTCGGTGAAGCAGCGGCGGGCGTACTCCGTCTCGCCCTCGAACACCGCATAGACGCCCCAGCGGAGATTGTCGGGGATCTCCGCCCCGTCGCGGCGGACGGAGGAGACGACCTCCACCATCCCCTTGCGCGGCAGGATGCCGCCCTCGTCGTGCGGGCGGAGAATGGTCGGCAATTCGGACGTACCGGCGGGCGGGAAGGCCAGCCCGTCCTCCGGCGGCGCGAGCCCCGTGGCGTTCGCGATCGCCGCCATCTCGATCCCCGACTTGGTGCCGTCGAGGAAGGAGTTGAACATCTGCGGGTTCATCCCGCCCGCCTTCGCCTGCGCCTCCGTCAGGCCGTAGAAGCCCCAGACGGTGGCCGGCGTGCTGGCGTGGAAATGCGGCAGGTACTTCGTCCCCTTGCCGGCGGCGATGACGGAAAAGCCTTCGGCGCGCAGCGTGTCGACCATCTCGCAGACCAGCGCGGGCTGGTCGCCATAGGCCATGGAATAGACGACGCCGGCCGCTTCGGCTTCCCGCGCCAGCAGCGGGCCGGCCAGCACGTCAGCCTCCACGTTCACCATCACCACATGCTTGCGGTGTGCGATGGCGGCGCGGGCGTGGCACAGCCCGGCGCCGGGATCGCCGGTGCATTCCACCACCACCTCGATGCGCGGATCGGCGATCAGCGCCATCGCATCCTCGGTCAGGTGCGTGCCACCCGTCGCTATCGCGGCGTCGAGGCCCGGCGCGTCGTAGGAGCCGTCCGGCCAGTGGATGCGGGCGAGCGCGGCGCGGGCGCGGGGGACGGACAGATCCGCGATGCCCGCGACATGCAGCCCCGCGGTGCGCCGCGCCTGGTGCAGGAACATCGATCCGAACTTCCCCGCGCCGATCTGCGCGACGCGGACGGGGCGGCCTTCCGCAGCGCGGGTGAGGAGTTTCCGGTGCAGGTTCATCGCGCGCGGCTCAGGACGGATTGTGCCAGCGGCGCGGGCCGTGGCCGGGCAGGTGCCCCGCGCGCAGCTTCACCAGAGCGGCGCAGGCCAGGGCAATCACCGCGCCGCCGGCCGCGAAGGCGCGCCCGCCCCCGCGCGGCAGGCGCGCGACCAGGATGACGAGCAGCAGGGCGACGAGGATGAGGGCGACGAACATGGCCTCAATCCATGTAGATCCCGCCATTGATGTGGATCGTCTCCCCCGTGACGAAGGCGGCGGCGTCGGAGGCGAGGAAGGCGATCACGCTCGCCACTTCCTCCGGCGTGCCGAAGCGCTTCATCGGCGTCGCCGCGATCAGCGCCGCGCCGTTCTTCGCCATGATCGATTCCGTCATCGGCGTCGCGATGATGCCGGGCGAGACGCAATTGGCGCGCACGCCGCGCGGGGAGAGTTCATGCACCAGGGACCGCGTGAAGCCGAGCACGGCCGACTTGCAGGCCGCGTAATGCGCGTGGCGCACCGAGCCGCGATGCCCAGCCATCGAGGCGATGTTCACGATCGACCCGCCATGGCGCAGCAGCGGCATGGCGGCGCGGCAGGCGAAGAACACGCCGTCGAGGTTGATGCCGAGCGTCCGGCGCCAATCCTCGTCCGACATGGCGGTGACCTCCTGCTCGACATACAGGCCCGCGCCGGTGACGAGGATGTCGATGCCGCCGAACTCGCGGCCCGCCATGGCGAGCGCCTCCTCCATTTCTTCCGGCTTCGTCACGTCGACGCGGGCGGTGAGGATGCGCTGCTCGCCCGTCGGCAGGGACTTGGCGAAGCCGTCGAGCGCGGCCGGGTCGAGGTCGGTCAGCACGAGATGCGCGCCGAGGCGGCGGAACAGCGTCGCCGTGGCGCGCGGGATGCCGCCATTGGCCCCGGTCAGGAACGCCACCTTGCCGGTCAGGTCGATCATCGCCGCGCCCTTTCCTCGAAGATCAGTCGGCCACCTTCAGCATGATCTTGCCGACATGCGCGCTGCTTTCCATCAGCCGATGCGCCTCGGCGGCCTCGGTCAGCGGGAAGGTGCGGAAGATCTCCGGCCCGCAGCGCCCGGCGGCGAGCAGCGGCCAGACCTTCTCCTCGAGCGCCGCGGCCAGCGCGCCCTTCTGCGCCGTGGTGCGCGGCCGCATGGTGGAGCCCGTGACCGTCAGGCGCTTGAGCATGACGGGGCGCAGGTCGACCGCATCCGCCTGGTGCCCGCCGAGGAAGGCGATGATGACGAGCCTGCCGTCCCAGCCGAGGCACCGCAGGTTGCGCTGGAAATAGGCCGCGCCGACCATGTCGAGCACGACATCGACGCCCTTGCTGCCGGTCAGGCGCTTCACCTCCTCGGCGAAGTCCTGTGCGCGGTAGTCGATCGCCGCATCCGCGCCGAAGCCGAGGCAGGCCGCGACCTTCGCGGCGGTTCCGGCGGTGGCGTAGACCGTCGCGCCGAAGGCCTTCGCGAGCTTGATGGCGGTGACGCCGATGCCCGAGGTGCCGCCATGGACCAGCACCGTCTCCCCGGGCTGGAGCCGACCATGGCCGAACAGGTTGGCCCAGACGGTGAAGTAGGTTTCCGGCAGCGCCGCGGCGCGGACCGCGTCGAAGCCTGCGGGCCAGGGCAGCGTCTGCGCCTCGGGGGCCGCGCAGTACCCGGCGTAGGCGCCGCCATTGGTCAGCGCGCAGACGCGGTCGCCGATCTTGTAGCGCGTGACCGAAGCGCCGGTCGCCACGACCTCCCCCGCGCATTCCAGGCCGATGATCGGCGATGCGCCGGGCGGCGGCGGGTAGGCGCCGCTGCGCTGCTGCACGTCCGGCCGGTTCACGCCCGTGACCATGACGCGGATCAGCACCTCGTCCGGCTGCGGGACGGGCAGCGGGCCGCGCGCGGGCACCAGCACCTCGGCCCCGCCACCGGCGCCATGGGCGATGTAGGTCATCTCCTGCGGCAGCGCGGCCATGTCTCGTCCTCCCGGAATGCAGGGCAGCAATCGCGCCGGCTCCTCCGCCCGTCAAGGCGGGCTGGACAGGCCGCGGAATGGCGATGAACATCCGCGGAACTTTCGAATGCCCGGAGGAAGGTCATGTCCGCCATCCGTCGCCGCCCGCTGCTGGCGGGCCTGTGCGCGACGGTCGCCACACCGCGCATCGCTGCGGCGCAGGGCAGCGAGATCCGGTTCGGCGCGCTCTATCCCTTCTCCGGCGCGCAGGCGCTGTTCGGCGACGAGAGCTTCCGCGGGCTCGAGATCGCGGCGGAGGAACGCAACGCCGCGGGCGGCGTGCTGGGCCGGCAGGTCCGCCTGATCCGCGGCGATGCGGTCGACCAGGCGCAGACGATCGCCGAGGTGCGGCGGCTGATGGGCGCGGAGCGCACGGCGGCGGTGTTCGGCACCTATGCCAGCCCGCTCTCCTTCGCCGCGACGCAGGTGAGCGAGCTGCAGGGCATCCCGTATTTCGAGATGGGCGCGATCAGCGATCCGATCACGGAACGGGGCTTCCGCTACGTCTTCCGCAGCTGCCCGCGCGCCTCCGACTTCGCCGCCGCGACGCTGGTCGCGGTGCAGGACGTGCTGGCGCCGCTGCACAACGCCGATCCGCGGAGCCTGCGCATCGCGATCCTCCACGAGGACGGGCTCTACGGCCAGACGGTGAGCGGCTTCCAGGAACAGCAGATCCGCGCCCGCGGCCTGAACCAGGTGGAGAAGCTCGCCTATGCGGCGCGGAGCGTGGACCTGTCCTCCGCGGTGCAGCGGCTGCGCGCCGTGAACACGGATGTCGTGCTGCACACCGGCACGCAGAACGACATCGTGCTGTTCTTCCGCGGCCTGCAGGAAGCGGGCTGGCGGCCGCGCATGGTGATCGGCGCGGGCGCGGGCTATTCGCTGACCGACACGGCCCGGACCGTGGGCGCGGCCTTCGAGGGCGTGATGAACGTGGACTTCACCCAGTTCGCGGTGAACGAGCAGTTCGCGCCCGGCGTGTCCCAGTTCGTCGAGCTCTACAAGCGGCGCTACGGATCGGATCCGCGCTCGGGCCATTCGCTCGCCAACTTTGTCGGCGCGCGCATCTTCCTCGATGCCGTGCAGCGCGCGAACGGCACGGACAAGGACCGCATCCGCGCCGCCGTGCTCGCGACCGATGTCGCGGAAGGCACGACGCCGACCGGCTGGGGCGCGCGCTTCGACGAGAAGGGCCAGAACATGCGCGCGCGCCCCTTCCTGCTGCAATGGCAGGGCGGACGGCAGGTGACGGTCTTCCCGGAGCAGGCCGCCGTGGCGCAGCCGCGCGGCCAGATGGGCGGCTCGGGCGGCTGATGCGCCGCACCGGGGCATGCCCGCGACGCCCATCGCTCGCGGCATGATGGCGATGCCGGCGCGCGACCCGGCCTTGCAGGAGGACCCGCATGTCGGCCGCGACCATCACCGCTGAACCACCGCCGGGCACGCGCCTGCTCGTCACCGGCGGCGCGCAGGGCATCGGCCGCGCGGTCGCCGATGCCTTCCACGCGCGCGGCGGGCGCATCTGCGTGCTGGACCGCGCACCGGTTCCCGATGCGCCCTCCGGATGGCTCTGCGTGCAGGGCGACGTCGCGGAGGCCGAGCGCGCCTTCGCGGCGATGGACGAGGCCTGGGGCGGCGTCGATGTCGCGCTCGCCAATGCCGGCTTCGCGGTGAACACGCCCACGCTCGAATTGACCGAGGCCGCCTGGCGCGGCGCGATCGACGTGAACCTGACCGGCGCCTTCATGACCGCCCAGGCGGCCGGGCGACGGATGGTGCGGGATGGCGCGGGGCTGATCCTCTTCACTTCCTCGCTCTATGGCACCATCGGCGGGGCGGAGCGCGCGGCCTATTGCGCCACCAAGGCGGCGGTCGCGAACCTCGCCCGCGCGCTCGCCTGCGAATGGGGGCCGCGGGGCGTGCGCGTGAACGCGCTGGCGCCGGGATACACCGAGACCGCGCTGGTGGCGGACCTCGTCGCGGCCGGCCGGCTCGATCCGGCCCGGCTCGCCGCGCGCGCGCCGCTGCGCCGGCTGGTGCGGCCGGAGGAAGTCGCCGCCCTGGCCTGCTTCCTCGCCTCCCCCGCCGCATCGGCCATCACCGGAGCCGTGCTGCCGGTCGATGCCGGCTGGACCGCCAACGGAGCGCCGTGACATGCCACTGACAACGCCGCTGGTTCCCGCCGCGCCCTGTGTGCGCCTGGCCACCACCGAGGATGACTGGGCCGCGCTGTCGCCGGCCGACCTGCGCGCCATGTGGTGGTCGATGCAGGCGATCCGGTCTTTCGAGGAAGCGGTGCTGCGCCTCGCCTCGGAAGCGCTGGTGCACGGGCCGGCGCATTCCTCGATCGGCCAGGAAGGCGGGGCGACGGGGGCGATCTTCGCCCTGAAGCCCGGCGACCAGATCAATGGCAGCCATCGCGGGCACCACCAGTTCCTCGCCAAGGCGCTGCGCCATGTCGGCGCGGCGGATGCCGTGACACCCGATGCGCGCGGCGTGCTGCGCGGGGCGCTCGCGGAGATCATGGGCCTCGCGCCGGGCTATTCCGGCGGGCGTGGCGGGTCGATGCATCTGCGCTGGGCGGAGGCGGGCGCGCTCGGCACCAATGCCATCGTCGGCGGCGGCGTGCCGCTCGCGGCCGGTGCCGCGGCGGCGATGAAGTTCGCGGGGACGGACAATGTCGCCGTCACCTTCCTCGGCGATGGCGCGACGAATATCGGCGCGGCGCCGGAGACGATGAACCTCGCCGCCGCGTGGAACCTGCCCGTCGTCTTTTTCATCGAGAACAACCTCTACGCGGTCTCGACCACCGTCGCGGAGAGCACGCGGGAGACGCGGCTCGCCGCGCGCGGCATGGGCTTTGCGATCCCGTCCTGGCAGGTGGACGGGATGGATCCGCTCGCCGTGAAGCTGGCGATGGAGCAGGCGGTCGCGCTCTGCCGCGCGGGCCAGGGCCCGGCGATCGTCGAGGCCGAGTGCTACCGCTTCTTCCACCAGAATGGCCCCCTGCCCGGTTCCGCCTTCGGCTACCGCACGAAGGAGGAGGAAGCGGCCTGGCGCGCGCGCGACCCGATCGCGCTGCTGGAGACGCGCATCCCGCGCGAGGATGCCGCCGCGATGCGCGCGGAGATCGAGGCCGCCATGGCCGCGATCGTGGAGGAATTCACCGAGCCCGCCGGCAATGCGCGCCGCATCCGCCCCGCGCTCTGGCCCGATCCGGCGACGAAGGACCAGCACATCCGGAGCGACCTGTCGGAACTCGCCGGCGCGCGCACCGAATTCCGCGGCCGCATCGTGCGACGGAAATTCATCGAGGTGGTGGCCGACGTCATGCATCGCCGCATGGCGACGGACGGGCGCATCGTCGTGATGGGGGAGGACATCCACCGCCTGCGCGGCGGCACCAACGGCGCGACGCGCGGGCTGGCCGAGGCCTTCCCGGGGCGCATCCTCGGCACGCCGATCAGCGAGGGCGCCTTCATGGGGGTGGCCGGCGGCATGGCGATGGATGGCCGCTTCCGCCCGGTGGTGGAGTTCATGTACCCGGATTTCCTCTGGGTCGCGGCGGACCAGGTGTTCAACCAGGCGGCCAAGGCGCGGCACATGTTCGCGGGCACGGCGAAGGCGCCGCTGGTGCTGCGCACCAAGGTCGCGATCGGCACGGGCTATGGCAGCCAGCATTCCATGGACCCGGCGGGGATCTTCGCCACCGCGCCGGGCTGGCGGATCGTGGCACCCGCCACGCCCTACGACTATGTGGGGCTGATGAACGCGGCGCTGGCCTGCGACGATCCGGTGCTCGTGCTCGAACACGTCGCGCTGTACCAGAGCGAGGGCGATGCGCCGGAAGACGACCTCGACTACGTCATCCCCATCGGCAGCGCGCGCATCGCGCGGCGCGGGTCGGCGGTGACGGTCGCGACCTATCTGAACATGGTCGGGCAGTCCGTCGCGGCGGCGGAGGCGGCCGGCGTCGATGCCGAGGTGATCGACTTGCGCACGCTAGATCGCGCCTCGCTCGACTGGGCCACGGTGGAGGCGAGCGTGCGGCGCACCGGCGCGCTGATCGTGGTGGAGGAAGGCGCGCAGGGCCCCTCCTGGGGCGGCTGGTTCGCCGATGCGGCGCAGCGGCGGCTGTTCGACTGGCTGGATGCGCCCGTCGCGCGCGTGACGGGCGGGGAGGCGAGCCCGACCATCTCGAAGGCGCTGGAACGCGCCGCGCGCGCGACGCAGGTGGATGTGGAAGCCGCGCTGGTCGCCATGGAGCGCGACCGGGGCCGGCGCTGATGCAATCCCGCGCCAGCATCTCCGGCCATACCGCCATCACGGTCATCCTGGCGCATCCGGTCGCGCATGTGCGCACGCCGCAGGCGATGAACGCGCAGTACGACGCGCTCGGCGCCGATGCGGTGCTGGTGCCGCTGCATGTGCTGCCGGAGGATCTCGCCACGGTCGTCGAGGGGCTGCGCCGGATGCGGAACCTGCACGGCATCGTCGTGACGGTGCCGCACAAGGAAGCCATTGCGCGGCTCTGCGACGCGCTGACGGAGGAGGCGCGCCAGGTCGGCGCGGTCAACGTGATCCGCCGCGACGCGGATGGGCGGCTGACGGGCGGGCAGTTCGATGGCGAAGGCTTCGTCGCTGGGCTGCGCGGCGCGGGGCATGAGGTCGCGGGGCGCGCCGTGTTCATGGCGGGCGCGGGGGGTGCGGCGGCGGGGCTCGCCTTCGCCTTCGCGCGCCATGGCGCGGCGCGGCTGACCATCCACAACCGCACGGCGGCGAAGGCGGAGGACCTCGCCGCGCGGGTGCGCGCCGCCTACCCGGCCTGCGACGCGCGCGCGGGCGGCCCCGATCCCACGGGCCACAACGTGGTGGTGAACGCGACCTCGCTCGGGATGCACGAGGGCGATGCGCTGCCGCTCGATGTCGCGCGCCTCGCGCCGCCCATGCTGGCGGCGGAGGTGATCATGGCGCCGGAGGTGACGCCCTTCCTGGCCGAAGCGGCCCGGCGCGGCTGCGCGACCCATGGCGGCAAGCCGATGCTCGCCGCCCAGATCGCGCTGCTCGCCCGCTTCATGGGCGTTGTGTAACGGCCCTTACGAAGGGCGGATGCCCGCGGCGCGGATCACCGGCGTCCACTTGGCCATCTCGCTGGCCAGGAAGCGCGCCGCGCTCTCGGGCGTGCTGTTGGTGGTGACGTTCATCGTCATCTGGCCAAGCCTTTCCTGCACCGCCGGCACGGCGAGCGCACGGTTGAAGGCGGCGTTGATGGCGTTGACCGTCGGCATCGGCGTGCCGGCCGGCGCCATCACCATGTGCCACGTGTAGCACTCGAAGTCGGCGACGCCGCCCTCGATGAAGGTGGGCACGTCCGGCGCATAGGGCATGCGCGTGCGGGTGCTGATCGCGAGCGGGCGCAGTTCCCCGCGCTGCATGTAGGGCAGCGCAGCCGCGGCGACGTCGAAGATCATCGGAACGCGGCCGGCCAGCACCTCCGGCACCGCGGCGGAGGAGCCGCGGAAGGAGATGTGGTTGACCTTCAGCCCGCCCGCCATGTGCAGGAACAGCTCCGTGCCGAGATGCACGGCGCCGCCATTGCCGGAGGAGGCATAGTCGTACTTGCCCGGGTTGTTGCGCAGCAGCGTGATCAGTTCCGGCAGGGTGCGCGCCGGGAAGTCGCGGTTCACCAGCAGGATCTGCGGGATCTGGCCGATGAAGGCGCAGGGCGTGAAGTCCGCCACCGGGTCGAAGGGCAGGCGGTCGAAGAGCCCCGGCAGGTAGGCGTGGCCGACCGTGGTGTAGAGGATCGTCTGGCCGTCCTTCGGCGCCTTGGCCACCACATCGGTGCCGATGACGACGCCCGAGCCGGTGCGGTTTTCTACTACCATGCGGTGCGGCAGGAACTTCGACATCTCGTCCGCCAGCAGGCGCGCGGGAATGTCGGTCGGGCCACCGGCGGCGAAGGGCACGACGATGCGGCCGGGGGAGGTCGGCCAGGCGGCCTGGGCGCGGGCGGCGGCGGGCGCGAGCGCGGCGGCGGCACCCATGCCGAGGATATGGCGGCGGTTCATCTTCTCTCTCCCGTACGGAAGGCGTTTCCCGCCGCCTATCTGACCCCGCGCCGGACGGCGGTCAATGCCGCCTCAGGCAGGATCGATCCGCTTGCCCGTCCCGGCATCGAAGACATGCAGCGCGCCCGCATCGGGCGTCAGCGACAGGCGCTCGGCCGCCGCCGCGCCGGGTACGCGGGCGGTCAGCGCCGTGCCGTCGGGCAGGCGCCCGTGCAGCACGGTCTCCGAGCCGAGCGGCTCGGCCAGTTCCACCACCATCGCGACGCCCTCGGCGCCATCGACCGTCAGGTGCTCCGGCCGGATGCCGATGGTCACCTTCGTCCCGTCCGCGCCGGGGCGCGCGCCATCGGCCAGCGGCCACAGCGCGCCGCCGGCAAGCCGCACCGCGGCCCCGCCCTGCTCCAGCGTGCCGGGCAGAAGGTTCATCGCCGGGCTGCCGATGAAGGTGGCGACATAGGTGTCGGCGGGGCGCGACCAGACCTCCATGGGCGTGCCAACCTGCGCGGCGCGGCCTTCATGCATGACGACAAGCCGGTCGCCGAGCGTCATCGCCTCCACCTGGTCATGGGTGACGAACAGGGAGGTGACGGACAGCCGCTTCTGCAGCCGGCGGATTTCGGCGCGCATCTGCACGCGCAGCTTCGCATCGAGGTTCGACAGCGGCTCGTCGAACAGGAACAGCTTCGGGTGGCGCACGATGGCGCGGCCCATGGCGACGCGCTGGCGCTGGCCGCCCGACAATTGCCGCGGCTTGCGGTCGAGCAACTGGGCGATGGAGAGCATCTCCGCCGCCTCCTTCACCCGCGCCGCGATCTCCGCCTTCGGCACGCCGCGGATCTTCAGCCCATAGGCCATGTTGTCGAAGACCGTCATGTGCGGATAGAGCGCATAGGTCTGGAAGACCATGGCGATGTCGCGGTCCGCGGGTTCGAGCGGCGTCACGTCCTGCCCCTCGATCAGCACCTTTCCGTCGGTCGCCGTCTCCAGCCCCGCGACGATGCGCAGCAGGGTGGACTTGCCGCAGCCGGAGGCGCCGACGATCACCACCATCTCACCGTCCCGCACGGCGAGGTCGATACCGTGCAGCACCTTGGTCGCGCCGAAGGATTTGCGCACGCCCTGGATGTCGAGGCTCGCCACCGCGCTACTTCTCCGTCTCGGTCAGGCCCTTGATGAACCAGCGCTGCATCAGCACCACCACGAGCACGGGGGGGAGCAGCGCCATCATCGCGGTCGCCATGATGGTGTTCCACTCGTTCTGGGAATCGCCGGTGCCGATCATCTTCGTCAGGCCGACGACGATGGTCTCGAGCGTCCGGTCGTTCACCATCAGCAGCGGCCAGAGGTACTGGTTCCAGCCATAGATGAACAAGATGACGAAAAGTGCGGCGATGTTGGTGACCGACAGCGGCAGCGCCACGTCGCGGAAGAAGCGCAGCGGGCCGGCGCCGTCCATCTTCGCCGCTTCCACATACTCGTCCGGGATGGTCAGGAAGAACTGGCGGAACAGAAGCGTGGCGGTGGCACTCGCCATCAGCGGGATGGTCAGGCCCGCCATGGAATTGGTGAGGTTCATGTTCACCATCACCTCGAAGGTCGGGATGATGCGGACCTCGACCGGCAGCATCAGGGTGATGAAGATCAGCCAGAAGGCGATCATCCGCCCCGGGAAGGCGAAGAACACGACGGCATAGGCCGACAGCAGCGAGATCGCGATCTTCCCCACCGCGATCAGCACCGCCATCAGCGCGCTGTTGAACAGCATGGCCGAGGCCGGCACGGTGAAGGTGTTGCGCGTGCCCGCCCCGCCTGTCGTCCAGGCTGATGCGTAGTTCTCCGCGCCATGCGGGCCGAACCACAGCGGCACGTCCCCGCGGCCGAGGCTGCCGACATCGTGGGTCGATCCCACCAGCGTCATCCAGATCGGGAAGGCGAAGACCAGCACGCCGAGCACGAGCGCGGCATAGGCCAGCACCCGCCCGCGCGTCTGGCGCCGGCGGGATGCGGCGGCCAGCGTCGCGGCGTCCGCCATCAGTAGTGCACCTTGCGCTCGATGAAGCGGAACTGGATCGCCGTCATGGCCATGACGAGCACCATCAGGATCACCGACTGCGCGGCGCTGGATCCGAAATTCAGGTTCTGCACCCCGTCGACATAGACCTTGTAGATCAGCGTGGTGGTGGACAACCCCGGTCCGCCCTGCGTCAGCGCGTGGATCGTGCCGAAGGTGTCGAAGAAGGCGTAGACCAGGTTCACCACCAGCAGGAAGAAGGTGGTGGGCGAGATCAGCGGGAAGATGATGGTCCAGAAGCGGCGGAAGGGGCGCGCGCCGTCGATCGCCGCCGCTTCCAGCACATTCTTGGGGATGGATTGCAGGCCCGCGAGGAAGAATATGAAGTTGTAGGAGACCTGCTTCCAGGCGGCGGCGATGATCACCAGCGTCATCGCCTGCCCGCCATTGATCTTGTAGTCCCACATGATGCCGGCGTTGTTCAGCATCCGCCCGAAGATGCCGATCTGCGGATGAAACAGGAACAGCCACAGCACGGCGGCGACCGCGGGGGCGACGGCGTAGGGCCAGATCAGCAGCGTCTTGAAGGCGGTTGCCGCGCGGATCGCCTTGTCCGCCTGCACGGCGAGGAAGAGTGCGACCGCCATGGCCAGCACGGCGACGGATACGGAGAACACCGCCGTGTTCCACACCACCGTGAGATAGTTCGGGTCGGTCAGGACATCGACGAAATTCTCGAAGCCGACGAATTCGCGCGACAGGCCGAAGGCGTCCTCCCGGAGGAAGGAGGACCACACCGCCTGCCCCGCCGGCCAGAAGAAGAAGATGCCGGTGATGAGCAGTTGCGGCAGCAACAGCGCCACGGGCAGCGCGACGCCGCGGAAGATCACCTTCTTTTGCATGATGCCCCGCTGCCCGCGAAGGACGGGGAAGGGCCGCGCCCTTCCCCGCCTGGCCTTACTGCCGGTTCTGCCGCTCGAAGTTGCGCAGCACGACGTTGCCGCGCGTGACCGCGTTGTTCAGCGCGGCCTCGGCGTTCTGCTGGCCCTGGAAGGCGCGCTCCATCTCCTCCTGGATGATGGTGCGGATCTCGACGAAGCCGCCCAGGCGGATGCCCATCGAGTTCTCCGTCATCTGCCCGCCGCCGCGCAGCAGCTGGGTGATGGGGATGTCGGCGCCGGGGTTCTGGCGATAGAAGCCTTCGCCTTCCAGCGCGCGGAAGACCGACTGCCGCACCGGCAGGAAGCCGGTCTCGACATGCCACTTGCGCACCACCTCGGGCCGCGCGAGCCAAGCGAAGAACTCGGCGACGCCGCGGTTCTCGGCGGCGGAGCGCGTCGCGTTCGGGCCGCGGTTCATCGCCCAGAAGGACGCGCCGCCGATGATGCCGTTGATCGGCGCGCCCTGCACGCCTTCGTAGTAGGGCAGCATGGCCACGCCCCACTGGAACTGCGCTTCGCGCTGCACGCGCGCGCGCAGGCCGGAGGAGCCGAAGATGATCGCGCAGGTGCCGTTGGGGAACAGCGCGTCGCCCTGCCCGTCGCGGCCGCCGTAGCGGAACAGGCCCTCGCGCTGCCAGTCCACCAGGTTCTGCAGGTGGCGGATCATCAGCGGGTTGTTGATGCGCAGTTCCGCGTTCAGCCCGCCGAAGCCGTTGCCCTGGGTGGCGAGCGGGATGTTGTGGATGGCGCTGAACTGCTCGATCTGCGTCCAGGTCGGCCAGGCCATGGTCATCGGGCATTCGATGCCCGCGGCCTTGAGCCGCCGCGCCGCCTGTTCCAGCCCCTGCCAGGTCTGCGGGAACTCGTCCGGGTTCAGCCCGGCGCGGGTGAAGGCGTCGCGGTTGTAGAAGGCGACCGCCGTCGAGGAGTTGAACGGCATCGACATCATCCGCCCGTCGCGCAGGCTGTAGTAGCCGCGCACCGCGGGCAGGTAGTCGTCGAAGGGAATCTGCACGCCGGTCTCGGCCAGCAATTCGTGCAGCGGCTTCACCGCGCGGCCGGCGGCCATCATGGTGCCGGTGCCGACCTCGAACATCTGGACGATGTGCGGCGCCTGGCCGGCGCGGAAGGCGGCGATCGCGGCCACCATCGTCTCGGGGTAGGAGCCGCGGAAGGAGGCGACGACGCGAACCTGGTTCTGGCTCGCGTTGAAGTCGGCGGCGATCTGCTCGAGCATCCCGCCCAGCGGCTGGGTCAGCCCGTGCCAGAACTGGATCTCGACGGGCTGCTGCTGGGCGGCCGCGGGGGCGGCGAGGCCGAGGGCGAGCGCCCCGGCGGCGAAGGTCCGGCGCAACATGGTGACGTGGTTCTCCCTTGTTTGGGTCGCGGCGCAGTAGCCGCCGACCCTTGCGGGGAGATTACAGAAATATGTCAGTCAGATGAAGCCACCGGCGCGTGGCCGACGAGCCTTTCGTAGACCTCCGGGTCCGTCGCCCCCTCGGTGCCGAAGATCAGCACGCGGCTGGTCTCGTCGAGGCCCAGCGCCGTCCGCGCGAAGGGCTCCCGCGCCGCCAGCAGCAGGGCGGCGAGGCCGGCGACCGCGCTTTCCCCGGCCACGATGGGCGGGGTGCGCGCGGCCAGCGCCTTCATGCAGGCGACCGCCGAATCGTCGGGGACCGACATGAAGGCGAAGGCGCCGCGCTCCAGCTCCTGCCAGGCGAGCAGCGAGGGCTCCCCGCAGGCGAGGCCGGCCATGAGCGTATCCAGGTCCCCCGGCACGGTGGTGGGCGCGCCGGCCTCGGCGCTGGCCAGCAGGCAGGCGGCCTTGTCGGGCTCGGCGACGATCACCCGCGCCGCCGCCCCGAATCGGGCGCGCATCTGCACCGAGACGGCGGCCGCGACGCCACCGACGCCGCCGGGGACGAAGACATGCGTGGGCGCCTGCCCGATCTGGTCGGCCGCTTCCTCCGCCATCAGCCGGTAGCCCTGCATCACGTCCCGCGGCACTTCCGTGTAGCCGGGATAGGAGGTGTCGGAGACGACGAACCAGCCATTCGCCTCGGCCTGCTTCTGCGCCTCCCGCACCGCGTCGTCGTAGGTGCCGGGCACGACGCGGATCTCGGCACCCCATTTGGCGATGGCGTCGCGCCGGCCCTGGCTGACCGTCTCATGCACGAAAATCACGCAGGCGGCGCCGAAGCGCTGCGCGCCCCAGGCGACGGAGCGGCCATGGTTGCCGTCGGTCGCGCAGCAGATGGTGATGGCGCGGGTCGCCTCCTTGTGCCGGCCGTCCATGAGTTCGGCCGCCGTCGCGGCATTGGCGATGCCGCGCTTGGCCAATTCCGCCTGCAGCAGCCGCATCACCGCATAGGCGCCGCCCAGCGCCTTGAACGACCCCAGGCCGAAGCGCCCGCCTTCGTCCTTGTAGCGCACGCTCGCCACGCGGGCCGCCGCGGCGGCGTCCGGCAGGTCGCGCACCGGCGTCGGCGCATAGCCGGGCCAGGAGGCGATCTCCTCCTTGGCGCGGCGGAAGCCGCCCTCAGGCAGCACGACGACGCCCGGCGTGCCCTGCCGGCGGTTGATCAGGAAGCGGAACGGGAAGGTCGGGATCATGGTGGGCCCATATTGCGCCCGCGCCCGCCCCGCGCCAAACCGGATGCGACATCTGAGGGGGTCGGCATGAAGGTCAGCATCCTGGGCGGCGGCGGGTTCCTCGGGCGGAAGCTGGCAGCACGCCTCGCCAAGGACGGGGCGCTGGGCGGGCGCGCCATCACGGGCCTGACGCTGTTCGACCTGAAGGCGCCCGCGCCGCTCGCGGCCCCCTTCCCCGTGGTCTGCATGGGCGGCGACGTCGCCTCGGTCGAGGCGGTCGCGGCCGCCATCCCGCCGGGGACGGAGGTGGTGTTCCACCTCGCCGCCGTCGTCAGCGCGGCGGCGGAGGCGGACTACGACCTCGGCGTGCGGGTCAACATCGCCGGCACCCAGGCGGTGGTCGCCGCCTGCCGGGCGCTGGGGACGAAGCCGCGGGTGATCTTCACCTCCTCCGTCGCATCCTTCGGCGGCGGGCAGGATGCGGTGGTGCCGGACGATGGGCGGCAGATGCCGACCAATTCCTACGGTGCGCAGAAGGCGATCGGCGAATTGCTGCTGCAGGACGCGACGCGCAAGGGCTTCCTCGACGCCGTCAGCATCCGCCTGCCCACGGTGATGGTCCGCCCCGGGCGGCCGAACAAGGCGGCGTCCTCCTTCGTCTCGGCCATCGTGCGCGAACCGCTGCTGGGGCTGTCCACCGACTGCCCGGTGCCGCCGGAATTCGCCGTCTGGATCTGTTCGCCGCGCAGCGCGATGGAATGGTTCCTTCATGCGGCGACGATCGACGCGGCCGCGCTCGGCGCCGACCGCGGCATCAACCCGCCGGGGCGGAGTGCCACCGTCGCCAAGATGCTGGAGGCGCTGGAAGCCGTGGCGGGCGCCGCGGCGCGGGACAAGGTCGGCTTCGTCTTCGACCGGGAGGTCTTCGACATCGTCGCCGGCTGGCCCGCCGCCTTCGGGGCGGAGCGCGCCCGGCGCCTCGGCTTCGTGGAACAGGAATCGCTGGAGGACCTGGTGCGCGCCTTCATCGAGGACGACCTCGAGGCGACGCGCGCCGAGCGGGGGCTCTGAGGATGCTGGAGATCGTCCGCCACCTGCTGCCGGAGGCGCCGGACCGCGTCGCCCCCTTCAGCCACGCCGTGCGCGCGGGCGACTTCCTATTCGTCACCGGCCAGATGCCGACGCTGCCCGGCGGCGGCAAGGTCCTGGTCGAGGGCGGGATCGAGCCGCAGACCCGGCAGGTGCTGGAGAACCTCCGCACCATCGTCGCGGGCTGCGGGGGCGACATCGCGCGGACGGTCTTCGCCCGCGTCTACCTGACGCAGTTTGACCGCGACTACGCCGCGATGAACGCGGTGTGGGAGGCCTTCTTCGCCGGCGGCCTGCCCGCGCGCACCTGCGTCGGCGTCACGGGGCTGGCCGTCGGCGCGCTGGTGGAAGTGGACCTGGTGGTCGCGCTCTAGACTTCGGCCACCGCGCCATCCCGCTCGGCCATCAGCCGGCGCATCGGGTCGGGGATCTCCGCCTTCCGCCCCGTGGCGTTGTCGATCACGACACACAGCGCGCGCGCCGAGCACAGCAGCCCGCCATCCGCGCGCCACATGCCGTACTGGTGGACGAAGGAGGTGCGGCGGAAGGACGCCGTGCGCACCGCGAGCAGCACCTGGTCCCGGAAATGGCCGGGCAGGTGGTACTTCACCTCGAGCGACCCCACGACCGGCCCCGGCGCGTCCGGGGAGAAGGTGCCGCCCGCGCCGAGCCACCATTCGATGCGCAGGTCCTCGAACAGCGTCAGATAGGCCGCGTGGTTGATGTGGGCGTAGATGTCGCATTCCGCCCAGCGAACCGTGTGTTCCTTCCACAGGCCCCATTGGCCCTCGACGCCGTAGCGGTCCCGCAGCGCGGCTTCCATGTGGCGGTCCTTCCTCCGTATCGCGGCGCAGCATGGCGCGGGGCGACGCATTCCGGAAGGCGCTTGATCGGCGTGGACGGGGAGGCGAGGCTGGCCGCAACGAACACCGAGGAAGCGCCATGATCGCACGCCGCCACCTGCCGCTGGCAGGGCTGGGCCTCGCCCTGCCCTTCGTGAAGCCCGCCCGCGCCGCCTGGCCGGCCGACCGGCCGATCGAGGTCATCGTCCCCTTCCCGCCCGGCGGCGGCGTCGATGCGGTCGGGCGCTTCGCCACCCACCAGATCACCTCCCGCCTGCCCGGCGTGCGCTTCGTCGTCGTCAACCGCGCCGGCGCCTCAGGGCAGCTTGGCATGGAGGCGATCTTCAACGCCGCGCCGGACGGCTACACGATCGGCGCCATCGGCAGCCTCAACGTCTCGACCCTGCCGCTGGAGCGGCCGGTGCGCTGGAAGGCGGAGGAATTCACCTACTTCGCCAACATCGTCGACGATGCCTGCGGGCTGTGGGTGCTGCCGAACTCGCCGATCCGATCGCTGGCCGATCTCGTCGCCGCGCTGAAGCGCCAGCCGGAAAGCGTTTCCGTCGGCAGCGCGGCGGGCGTGGGCTCCGACGACCACCTCGTGCTGCTCGGGCTCGAGGAGAAGGCCGATGTCCGCGCCCTGCACGCGCCCTTCAACGGCACGGCGCAGGTGCAGCGGGACATGCTCTCGGGCGCGGTCGACGTCGCATCCTTCAACATGAGCGAAGGCATCGTGCTGATGCGCGAAGGGCGCATCCGCTGCATCGGCCAGGCATCCCCCGCGCGCTGGTCGGCGGCCCCCGACGTGCCCACCTTCCGCGAGCAGGGCTTCGATGTCGTCATCGGATCGGCCCGCGGCATGGTCGGCCCGCCGGGCTTCCCGGCCGAGGCCGCGCGCGCGCTGGAAGCGGCCTTCGCCGAGGCCTTCGCCGACCCTGCCTTCACGCGGGACGCGGAGCGCGTCTCCCTGCCGCTGCGCCCGCTGGTCGGGCGCGCGTATCGGGAGATGGTGCTGGCCGAGGGCGAGGCGGTGCGCGCGATGTACGCCAGGCGCCCCTGGCGGCGGTAATCGCTTGCGGCGGCGTTCCGGCGCCGCCTAGCCTTCCGGCAACGAAGCATTCGGGAGGAAAGCACCATGACCACGCGTCGCGCCCTGCTGGCCGGGGCCGGCAGCCTTGCCCTGCCCGCCACGCTCCACGCCCAGCCCGCCTGGCCCGCCGACAAGCCGGTCGAGGTCATCGTCCCCTTCCCCGCCGGCGGCGGCGTGGACGTGATGACGCGGCTGGTGATGCCGCTGGTCGCCGCGCAGATCCCGGGCTTCCGCCCCGTCATCGTCAACCGCACCGGCGCGGCCGGGCAGATCGGGCTGGAGGCGACCTTCAACGCGGCCCCCGACGGCTACACCATCGGCGCGACCACCATCCCCGCGCACAACGCCATCCCGCTGGAACGCAGCGTCCGCTACCGCGCGATGGACTTCACCTTCCTGTGCAACATCGTCGAGGACGCGAACTGCTTCTACGTGCGCGCCGAAAGCCCGTTCCGCACCGTGGCCGACGTGGTCGCGGCGGCGCGCGCCCGGCCGGGGGAGATCACCTACGGCACCACGGGCATCGGCAGCGACGACCACCTGTTCATGCTGGCCTTCGAGGCTTCGGCGAACCTCGCCCCCATGGTGCAGGTGCCCTTCGCCGGCGCGGCGCCGCTGATCCCGCAACTGCTCGGCGGGAACATGGACCTCGCGGTGCTGAACGTGAACGACGCGCTGCAGCTGAAGCGCGAGGGGCGCGTGCGCATCCTGGCCCAGGGGGCGGAGCGCCGGCAGCAGGAGGCGGCCGACGTGCCCACCTTCCGCGAACAGGGCTTCGACATCGTGGGCGGCGCGTCGCGCGGCATCGTCGGGCCGCCCAACATGCCGCCCGCCATCGTCGCAAGGCTGGAGACCGCCTTCCGCAACGCGCTGAACGACGAAGGCTTCCGGCGCGACGCGGAACGCCAGTTCATGCCGCTGCGGGCGCTGGTGGGCGCGGAGTACAAGGCCTTCGCGCAGGGGGTGGACGACAGCCTGAAACGGCTCTGGCAGGTCAGGCCCTGGCGGGGCTGACGGGCGCGCGGCCCGCGACAGCACGATCCGACCACGCCGGATCAGTGCGATCGGATTTGGTGCCGTCGAATCAGTGGTTTCCAGAGCAAGACAGCCGAGCAGCCGTTACCGGCTGATCGGATACTGCTCGAATGAGCCTGGAGCCTAGTAGGTCATCACGACATCGGCCTCGGCGGCGAGGCGCACCAGCACGTCCGGCGGCGCGAATTCCGCCGGGCGCCCGTCGAGCACCTCCGGCCCCAGCCCGCGCGCCCGCGCGGACATCCCCGACAGCGCGAAGCGCCCGCCATGGGCCAGGATCTCGGCCAGGTGCGCGTCGAGCCGCCCGGTCCCCAGGCCCTCGACCGAGGCGAGCGCCTCGGCGGTCAGTAGCCGTACGCCCTCCCCGGCCAGGAACAGCGTCACCGCATGGCCCTGCTTCAGCGCCGTGGCCGCCACCAGGAAGGCGAGCGCCGCCCTGGTCGGGTCCTGCGGCCCGGTCGCGACATGCACCAGGAAGCGCCGGCGCGGCGCGTCAGCCTCGGACATCGGCGGCCTCCCTGCCCATCGCGCGCATCAGGCCGCCGGCGCCGGCAGGTCCATCGCCTCGGACACCGCGGAATAGGGAAGGCCCGCGGCGTCATTGACGCTGCGGACCGCCTCGGCGCTGCCGGCCTCGAACAGGCAGACGCAGCGGGCGTCGGCGGGCAGGAAGACGGATCGCAGGTAGCGCACCGGCACGCCGCGCGCGCTCGACGCCGCGGCGGCGCCGATCGCCGCCGCCTGCGCGCCGGCCAGCGCCTCCATGGTCACGCCGGGCAGTGACCGCTCGACCGCAAAGACCGTCATGGGACGAACCCCCTTCCGATGGACGGGGTGGAGCCTCGCCCGCGCCCACCGCGTCGCGACAGCAGGTTTCGTCTATGGGCCCATAGGCGCCGCCTGCGCGCCTTCCCGCGATGTTTCGTTGACGCCGGACGCGCGCGATCCGCAGGCTTCCCGGCATGGAGATGCACCAGGTCCGATACTTCATCGCAGCCGCGCGCACGCTGTCCTTCACGCGCGCCGCCGAGCAATCCAACGTCTCCCAGCCCGCGCTGACGGCCGCGCTGAAGAAGCTGGAGGCCGAGCTCGGCGGGCCGCTGTTCCATCGGGAACGCAACCGGCTGAGCCTGACGGAGCTCGGCCGCCGCATGGAACCCCTGCTCGCCGAGCTGCTGGATCGCGCCGATGCGGCGCGCAGCGCGGCGGAAAGCCTGCGGCTGCTCAAGCAGGCGCCGGTGCGCGTCGGCGTCATGCCGACGCTGGGGCCGGTGCGGCTGGCGCGCTTCCTGTCCGCCTTCGAGCAGGCGCATCCGGGGATCGAGGTCGCGATCCGCGAGGGCCGCCCGGCGGAACTCGGCGCCTGGCTCGATGCCGACACGCTCGATGCGGCCATCCTCAACCCGCTCGACCTGCCGCCCGACACCTGCCGGGTCGAGCCGCTCTACACCGAGCGCTACGTCGTGCTGCTGCCGCCCGAGCACCCGCTGCGCGACCACGACGCGCTGGCGCTGACCGACCTGACGCGCCAGCCCTATGTGGACCGCCTGGCCTGCGAGATGCGCGAGCGGGTGATGGCGGTGTGCGGCGCGAAGGGTGTCGAGCTCTATGCGCGCTTCCGCTCGGAGCGGGAGGACTGGGTGCAGGCGATGGTCGCGGCCAATCTCGGCTTCGCCTTCATGCCGGAACACTCCATCACCCATCCCGGCACGATCCAGCGCGCGCTGTCCGACCCGCATGTCGAACGCACCGTGGCGCTGGCGACCATGCCCGGCCGCCAGCAGGCGCCGGCGGTCGCCGCCTTCGTGCGGGCGGCGCGCGGGCATCGCTGGCTGGCCTGACCGGCGCGGCGGCGCGCCGGCGCCGGCCGCTACAGCCCCGCCTGCTCCAGCCGCAGGATCGCGCGCGCCATCGCC